>JBCCHV010000001.1 GCA_039028635.1 Acidobacteriota bacterium | reverse complement strand
CGGCCGCGCGTCGACCAGCCGCAGAACCGGCTGACGACGATAGCGATCCTGCTCCAGGAAAGCCAATACTTCGAAGCTGCCGTCGAGATCGGCCCGTCGGGGAGCCCATTGCCAGCCGAGGAGGTTGACCCGGTGGCCGTCGGGGCCGCGCGCCACCGCCGACAGGTGATTGTCCTGCTTGCCGAAAATGCGCCCGCCGCCGAGCCGCTCGAGGGGGCCCACCCGCAGCAGCGGTCGTTGATTTCCCTGGCCGAAGGGCTCGAGGCGATCGAGAGCTCGGAGCAGATCATCGGTCACCTGGTCGGCGGTGAGCTCGATCTCGTACTCGTAGACCTTGCGGAGCTGATCCGCCGTCCATTCTTCGCCGGCGCGGTCGAGCCATTCCTGCCGCAGGGCCTCGAGCTCGGCCACCGGAGCCGTCAGGCCGACCGCCTGGGAGTGACCGCCGAAGCGCACCAGGCGCTCCTTCCAGGGCTCGAGGAAGCGGTGCAAGGCGATGCTGCCGATGCTGCGGCCAGAGCCCACCGCATGCTCGCCCTCCTGCGCCAGCAGCAGGGTCGGTCGGTGAAAGTCGCGGGCGATCCTGCCGGCGGCGATTCCCAGCACTCCCTTGTGCCAGCTCTCGTCCCACAGGGCGATCAGGGGCGGCAGCGCCTCGTCTTCGGGGTAGAGCTCGAGCAGTTTCTCCTTGGCCTGCTCGAAGACCCGTGCCTCTTCCGCCTGTCGGGAGCGATTCCAGCCGTCGAGGCTCTCGGCCAGCTCCTCGGCTCGCCGGCGGTCACGAACCAGCAGGAGCTCGAGGGCCATGGCGGCATCATCGAGGCGGCCGGCGGCGTTGAGCCGGGGGCCGATGCGAAAGCCGACGTCCGAGGCGGTGAAGGGCGGCTTGATCCCGGAGACTCGAAACAGGGCGCGCAGCCCCGGCGAGCGGGTGCGGCCGAGCTCGGCGAGGCCGAGGGCGGCGATGACGCGATTCTCGCCCCGCAACGGCACCAAGTCGGCGATCGTGCCGAGACAGGCGATGCGCAGCAAGGCGCGGAGATCGAGCTGGCGATCACAGCGCTGGGCCACCGCCTGGGCGAGCTTGAGGGCCAGGCCGACGCCGGCGAGGTCGGCGAAGGGATAGCTGCAGGACTCCTGCCGCGGATTGATCAGCAGGGCGCTTTCGGGCAGCGCCGAGCCCGGCAGGTGATGGTCCGTGACGATCACTTCGAGGCCGGCCTCCTCGGCCGCCGCGATGGCGTCTCCTGCCGTGACGCCGCAGTCGACGGTGACCACGATCCGGCAGCCCAGCTCGAGGGCGCGCTCGACATGCACCGGCTGAAAGCCGTAGCCCTCCCGGAGGCGGTGCGGCAAGACTTCATGGCACTCGATCGAGCAGGCCCGCAGCACGGCGAGGAGCAGTGCCGAGGCGGAAACCCCGTCGACGTCGTAGTCGCCGACCACGGCGACCTTTTCCTCCTCGTCCCGGGCCTGGGTCAAGCGGTCCGCGGCAGCGGCCACGCCATGCAGCAGAAAGGGATCGTGGAGGTGCTCCGGCTGGGGATGGAGAAAACGCTCCGCGGCCGCGCCGGAGGTCACGCCGCGGCGGGCTAACAGGGGCGCCAGCGACGTTGGAACGGAGGGAGATTCGAGGTCCGTCGAGTGCTCGGGAACCGGGGCGCCGATCCAGTCGGCCGGCCCGGACAGGGCGCCTTACCCTTCCTCGAAGTAGCCGAGGCGCCGGAACTTGCGGTAGCGCTCCTCGAGCATCGTTTCGAGGGGAAGGGACGACACTTCGTCGAGGGCACGCTCGAGGACATCGCCGACCCGATTGCAGGCATCGGCCGGATCCGTGTGGGCTCCGCCGAGGGGCTCCGGGACCACCTCGTCGACCACCCCCAGGCCGAGCAGGTCGGGAGCGCTCAGGCGCAGCGCTTCGGCCGCTTCGGCCTTCCGGTTCTGGTCCTTCCACAGGATCGCCGCGCAGCCTTCCGGCGAGATCACCGAGTAGATGGCGTACTCGAGCATGGTGACGCGGTCGCCGATGCCGAGGGCGAGGGCGCCACCGCTACCGCCTTCTCCGATGATGGTGGCCAGGATCGGTACTCGCAGGCCGGCCATCTCGATCAGGTTGCGGGCGATCGCCTCGGCCTGTCCGCGTTCCTCGGCGCCGATCCCGGGATAGGCGCCGGCGGTGTCGATCAAGGTCAGGACGGGACAGCCGAACTTCTCCGCCAGTCGCATCACCCGCAGTGCCTTGCGGTAACCCTCCGGCCGCGGCTGACCGAAGTTGCGGCGAATGCGCTCCTTCGTGTCGCGCCCTTTCTCGTGTCCGACCACCGCCACGCTGCGGCCGCGGAAGGTGGCGAAACCGGCCACGATGGCGGCGTCGTCGGCGAAGGCGCGATCACCGTGGAGCTCGACCCAGTCGCTCATCAGGTGCTCGACATAGTCGAGCGTGTAGGGGCGATCGGGATGGCGCGCGACGAGCGTCTTTTGCCAGCGGGAAAGGCCGTTGTAGACGTCCTGAGTCGCCTTGCGCAGGGCGTTGCGAAGGCGCTCGAGCTCTTTCTCGTGGGACCCGCCCGGCGGCAGGGCCTCGAGCTCTTCGATCTGGCGGCGGAGCTCGACGAGGGGCTCTTCGAAGGACACGTTCATGGGCAGCATCAGGGCCTCGGAAGCTAGCAGAGGGGTGTCAGGGAGTCAATCGCCGGCGGCGGCCGGAGAGGCGGCGCGACGGGAGCCGGCCTCGGCCGCCTCGCGATCGCCCCGGGGGCCGGCCGAGGAGCCCCCGGCGTAGAGCGCCGGCACCACGATCAGGTTGAGCAAGGTCGAGGTGGTGAGGCCGCCGAGGATGACCTGCGCCAGGGGGCTCTGAATCTCGTTGCCCGGGGCACCGGAGGCCAGCACCAGGGGAACGAGGGCGAAACCGGCGGTCAAGGCGGTCATCAAGATCGGCGCCATGCGCTCGACGGAGCCGCGGCGCACCGCCGCCTCCAGGCTCAGGCCCGCCTTGCGCAGCCGCTGGTAGTTGTTGACCAACAGGACGCCGTTGCGGGTGGCGATGCCGAACAGGGTGACGAAACCGACCATGGTGGCGACAGACAGTACGCCCTCGGCGAGGGCGACGGCGGCGAGGCCGCCGATCAGCGCCAGTGGTAGGTTGACCAGCACCACCAGGGTGTCCCGGTGACTGCGAAAGTCGGCGAACAGGAGCCCGTAGACGGCGAGCAGGATGAGCAGCGAGAGCCAGCTCAGATTGCGCAGGCTGCGTTGCGCCTCACCGAACTGCCCATCGAAGAGGACCAGATAGCCGGTGGGCAGGTCTATCTCCTCGGCGATGGCGGCGCGAGCCCGACCGACGGCGCCGGCGAGGTCCGCGCCGACGACGTTCGCCGTCACCATGGCGACCCGCTGGGCGTTCTCGTGGCGAATCAAGGAAGGGCCGAGAGCCCGCCGCACTTCGGCCACCGCGGCGAGGCGCAGAACCTCCCCGCCGGGAGTCGAGATCGGCAAGTCGGCCCAGCGCTCCGGCGACGCGCGCAGGGCGGGCGGGAAGCGCACCACGATGTCGCTGGTCAGGCCTTCTTCCACGATCTCGCCGACCACCGCGCCCTGGAACAGTGCCTCGATGCCGGTGGCGACGTCGGCGACCGTCAGGCCGTAGCGGGCGATGGCGGCGCGATTCGGCTCGATCACCAGTTGGGGCAAGGCGGCCTGCTCCTGATTCGACAGGTCGACGATCCCCGGGACCGTCGCGAGGACCCCTTCGAGGCGCCGCGCCAGGCCGCGCAGAACCGCCGGATCGGGGCCGAAGAGCTTCACCGCCAGGTTGGTCTTCGAACCCGAGATCATGTGATCGATGCGATGGCTGATGGGCTGGCCGAAGGACACCGTCGCGCCGGGGATGACCGCCACCGCGGCGCGCATCTCGGCCACCAGGTCGTCCTTGGATCGTCCCTTGGGAAGGGCCGCGAGCACCACCTCGAGCTCCGAGGCGTTGACTCCCTGGACGTGCTCGTCGCGCTCCGCCCGGCCCGACCTTCGGCTGGTGGAGACGACTTCCGGGAACGCCAGCAACGCCTTCTCCACCTGGCCGCCGAGGCGGTCGCTCTCGGCCAGGGGAGTGCCCGGAGGGCTGACCACGGAGACCGTCAGGGCGCCCTCGTTGAAGGGCGGTAAGAAGGAGCGGCCGAGGCCCGGGATGAGGGCGACGGTGGCGAGCACCAGCAGGACCGCCGCCGTCAGCACGATGCGGCGATGGCGCAGGCTACGTTCGAGCACCGGCTCATAGAGGCGGCGGCAGAAGCGCAGCAGCCGGGACTCGTCGTGGGCCGTCGCCGGACCGCCGCCGAGGAGGATCAGACAGAGGGCCGGCGTCACCGTCAAGGCGACCAGCAAGGAAGCGGCGAGGGCGGCGATGAAGGCGACCCCCAGGGGCTTCAGCAGGCGGCCTTCGAGGCCCGGGAGAAAGAACAGCGGCAGAAAGACCAGGATGATGATCAAGGTGGCGAACACGATCGGCCGCACCACTTCCGTGGTGCCGGTGGCGACCAACTCGCCGGCGTCGTCGCGGCGGCCTCCCGGGTCGCTGCCCTGGCGCAGGCGCCGGAAGACATTCTCGACCGCGATGATGGCGTCGTCGACCAGCAGGCCGATGGCGATGGTGAGCCCGCCGAGGGTCATGGTGTCGAGCTGGAGCCCGCAGGCCGACAGCACGGCGATGGCGGTGATCAGGGACAGCGGAATCGCCAGGGCCGAGA
Source organism: Acidobacteriota bacterium (assembly GCA_039028635.1). Classification (NCBI taxonomy): domain Bacteria; kingdom Pseudomonadati; phylum Acidobacteriota; species Acidobacteriota bacterium. Next base: position 288,177 of record JBCCHV010000001.1, on the reverse strand, counting down.
TCAGGGTGGTGCGCAGACTGCCCAGAAACAGCAGCAGGACGACGACCACCAGCAGCGCTCCGTGGCGCAGCGCCGCGCTGACGTTGGCGATGGCGGTGGCGATGAAGTCGGCCTGTCGGAAATTCTCGGTCTCGATGACGACGCCGTCCGGAAGGGAACGTTGCAGGTTCTGCAACACTTGGTCGATCTCGCCGGTGAGCGCCAGGGTGTTGGCGCTGGGTTGCTTCTGGACCGACAGGATGACCGCCGGACGGTGGTTGTAAGAGGCGGTGCCGCGCGCCGGGGCGGTGCCCCAGGCGACGGTGGCGAGGTCGGCGACGCGCAACGGCGCGCCCTCGCGTGCCCGCACCACCGCCGCGGCGACTTCGGCCGGCCCGCGGGCCCGGCCGAGACCGCGCACCAAGTACTCCTGGCCGCCGTCGACGTGGAACCCGGCGGCCGGGTTGCGGCTCGAGCGGGCGACGCTGTCGATCACCTCGGCGAGGGCGACGCGGTGACGAATCAGCTCCGGCGGCTGTACCGTGACCTGCAGTTGGCGCGACTCGCCGCCGAGGGTGACGACCTGCGAAATGCCCGAAACGGCCAGCAGATGGCGTCGCACCGTGACCTCCGCCAGGCGCCGCAGCTCGATGGCGGACACCGTCTCGGAGGTCATGGCGACGAAGGTGATTTCGCCCATGATCGAGCTGATCGGGCCGAGCTCGGGGCGCCCGGCCTGGGCCGGCAGCTCGACCCGCTGCAGCCGTTCGGCGACCACCTGGCGGGCGCGATAGATGTCCTCGCCCCAGTGGAACTCCACCCAGGTGACGGCGATGCCGTCGGCCGCCACGGAGCGTAGGCGACGAACCCCGGGAGCTCCGTTGAGGGCCGCCTCGACGGGATAGGTGACCAGCAGCTCGACCTCCTCCGGGGCCATGCCGGTGGCCTCCGTCACCACCGTCACGGTCGGCGCCGAAAGATCGGGAAAGATGTCCACCGGTAGGTGCGGAATCCACAGCGCTCCCAGCATGAGCACGAGCCCGGCGCTCGCCACCACCCACCAGCGATGGCGCAGGGAAAAGCGGATCAGCCGTTCGAGGATGGCCATCGGCGTCCCTCAGTGAACGTGGCCATGGGAGTCGCCGGCGGCCAGCAGGGCGGCACGGCGCAGGGCATCGCCGCCGGCGGTGACCAGCCGCTGTCCCGGCACCAGGCCGCCGACCAGCACCTGGTCGCCTTGGCGTTCCACGATCTCCACCGGCTCGCGCAGGAAGGATTCGCCGGCGAGCTGCAGGTAGACCACGGGGATGCCGCCATCGTCGATCAGGGCGCTCGCCGGCACCACCACGCCGGTCCGGTCGGTGGCTGTCAGAACACGAGCGTCGGCCACCGTGCCGAGGGCCGGGAGGCGGTCTCGGGGGGCTTCGAGAAGGGCCTGGACGGTGCCGGTTCGGGGCGACACTTGGGGCGCGATGGAAACCAGCCGAAGACCTTCGGTGATGCGCCAGGGCGGGCTTTCGGGGACTTCGAGCAGCAGCCCACGGAGCCCTTCGCCGGCGAGCCGTCGAGCGCCCGCCGGAGACAGCTCGACGGCCACCCAGGCGAGGTCATTCCCGACCACCCGGGCGAGGACCTGGCCGGCCGAAACGGTGGCTCCGGGGATCGCCTGAACCTCTGCCAGCACTCCCCGGAAGGGCGCCCGCAGGACGATCGAGGGTGCGCCTTCGGGGCCCGCGCCGCGGCCTTGACGGGAGCCGCGGGCGGCGTCGAGATCGCGCCGGGCGGCGTTTCCTTGGGCCTCGAGGGTCTCTACCCTGACCCGCGCCGTCTCCACCTCGCGACGACTGCTGGCCTCGAGGGCGAGGAGCTCCTCGAGACGGGCGAGACGTTGGCGGGCGCTGGCGAGCTCGCGGGCGCGGGCGGTCACTCGCCCTTCGAGCTCCGCCAGGCTGCGCTCGCGGGCCACCAGGGGGACGACCCGAAACAGGCCCTGACCGGCGTCGACGGCGAGGCCGACATGGGGCCACGAGGCACCGGCGACGGGCCGCAGAACGCCATCGACGGTGGCGCTGAGGCTGGCTTCGCCGCCGGCCGGTGGGCGCACCGTCGCCGTGCCGCGGACGCTGCCGGCGAGTCGGCCCGAGCGCACCCAGGCGGTCGCCATGGGCGACTGCCACTGCTGTTCCTTGAGGAAGGTCATCGGCTCGGCGGAGGTGGTGCTGCCCTTCGGCGCCGGGGCGACCAGCAGGTGTCCCGGAATGCCGGCCTCGCCGACCCGGACCCGGCCGGCGCGCAGCTCTTCCTCACCGCTTTCGTGCCGCAGGCGAATGGCGAGGTCGAAGTCACCGGCGCGAGCCGGCGTGATGCTCACCGCAAAGAGTCCCGGTCGTTCCGCGACGTCGGCCGCGAAGACCTGCTCCGGACCGGCTCCTCGCAGCACCACCTCGACGCTGCCGGCCGGCAGCGGCTCGAAGCCCTCGAGGAGGGTGACGTGCGTCCAGGCGGTGGCGGTCTCCCCCACGGTCAGGGGATCGACTTCCGGGAAGACCTCGAAGGTCTCGCCCCAAGCGGTGATGCTCCAAGACCGGGCGTCGTCCTCGATGGGCGCTTCGGCGCTTCGCTCAGCGCAGCCGCCGACGAGACCGAGAAGGCAGCAAGGGAGGAAAGCGAGGGCAGTCAGCCATCGCCGAGCTCGCTGCGGGACCGCCACCGGCGAGTCAGTGCTGGTGCGCATCGGGCCCCTCGTGGGAGTGATCTTCATCCGCCCCGTGGCGGTGCTCGGCACCACCATGGGAATGGCTGGCGCCCTGTTGCTCGACATCGGAAGAGCTCAGCTCGTCGGCGCTGACATCGTCGGGATAGGCCGGCTCGTAGGTCGGCTGCGGACTCTCGGCGCTGGCGCCCTCGGCGGGCGCCGTGCGGGATGGCCCTTCGGCCGGTCGACAGGCGGTGGTGAGCAGCACGGCGGCGGCGAGAGCGAGGGCAGAGGTCCAGCAGGAGGTCCGGTTCGTCATGGCGGGTCCTCGGGAAGGTATGGCGGCGAGATTGCGTCCGCCGAGGCAATGCCGGCCGACGGAGAGTTCGAAACGGAGGCTTCCGGTGGTGGTTCGAGGAGCTCCAGCTGGCGATGGGCCGAGAGGGCGGCGGCGTGCAGCTCGAGCGCGGCCAGCTCCCCTTCGGTCACCGCCCGGTGGATCTCCAAAAGGTCCGTGAGGTCCGACTCGCCGACTTCGAAGGCGGCCTCGGCGCCATCGAGCATGCGGGCCTTGGCGGCCAGACCTCGGCGTGCCTCGCCGGTGGCGCTGCGCAGACGCACGTAGCGCTCGCGGGCCGCCGACCGAGCCGTCGAGATCTCCGTCCCCACCAAAGCGAGGCGGGCCTCGGCGAGCTCCAGGCGGCCGGCGGCGGCGGTCCGCTCGGCGATCTGGCGGTCGAGGAACGGCAGTCTCCAGGCCAGGCCGAGAATCACACCCTCGTCCCGCGCCGCGCCTTCCTCGACCCGCTGCCAACCGACGGAAAGGGCTGGGGAGGGCAGCAACCGCTCGGCGACCTGAGCCTCGAGGCGGGCGGCCGCGAGCGCCTCCTCGGCGGCACGCACCGCGGGATGGGTGGCGGCCTCGGAGGACCAAGCCGAAAGCTCCGGGAGTCGAGGACGGGCCTGCGGTGGGAGGTCCGGAAACCACTGCCGGACGACGCCGCGGGTGCGGTCACCTTCGGCCTGGGCGAGCTCTGCCTCGGAGCGCAGGGTGCTGGCGGTCAGTCGCAAGCGATGCGCTTCGAGGCCGGAAGACTCCCCCCGCTGGTGACGCCGGGCCTCGCGCTCGGCGAGGCCCGCGACGCGATCCGCCCGTCGCTGCAGCAGGTCGGCGCGAGCTTCCGCGAGGGCCCAGGCGGCGTAGGTCGCCCGCAGGTTCGATCGCAGCTCCTGGAGGCGCCGGGAGACCGTCGCGGCGGTGCCGCGGGCGCTCGCTCGCCGTGCCGCAATGCGATCCCGTCGGGCGCGGGCCGGCAGCTCCCAGGTGAGCGAGACTTCGGTCTGTGGCCCGGTCTCTTCGCGCACCAAGCCGAGCACCGGCTTGCTCGCGGTGGCGGCAGCGAGGACTGCCGCCTCGGCGAGGACCAATCCGGCTCGGGCTTCGGTCACCGCCGGATGATCGCGGTCGAGGACCGCCAGGAATTCGGCTTCGGTGACGAAGGGACCGTCCGCCGGCGAGCAGGGCACGGCGACAATCACCGACAAAAAGCCGGTCCAAAACAACTTCTTCATGTTCTCTCCTTTCCATGTCGAGGGTTCAGGCTCTAGGGAGCCCCAGCCGTCGACGATGGATCAGAGGAGGAGAGAACAGTGGCTGGTGAACAGGGGGTCGGGTGGACCCCGATGAATCACTCGAGGTGCTGTGGCGTGAGTCTCGAGGGCGGTAGGTAGGCTATGCCGCGTCCGCTCCAAGGAAGGGAGCGACGAGATCAGGCGCGGTCCCTTGGGCGGCACGTCGAGCTTGGTGCAGGGGTCCGGCAGATCGGCGTCGTGGCCGAGATCGGCGTCGTGCTGATGGGCCGCGGTGACCGCTTCGATCAGCTCGTCGAGGCCGTGCTCATGGTCGTCCCCGTGGGGCGTATGGTGGTGTGAGGCGACGTGCAGGCCGACGGCGAGGGCAGCTCCGCTCGGTGCCATCCAAGCGAAAACGATCACGAGCAGCGCGAGCCGCAGGGTGCGACCTGACATGGAAAGATGGTCGCAGAGGCAAACACCTCCGTCAAGGCGAGAGATGGCGCACCCCTCGGAACGGTGTCCTGATGGTGGCGGCCCTCAGGGGGATCGGGGGCGCAGAAAGCTCTCGATCGCGAAGGCTCCAACCTGGCGGCCAAGGTCGGTCCCGGCCTCGGCGTCGTAGCGAAAATGAATGCCGAGATAGATGCGCGACTGGCCGCATTCGACGGCGGCGTCGGCGAAACGGTCGAAATGGCGAACGGCAGGATCCATGGGGATCTTCTCGGACAACGGTCCCGCCCGGTCGACCTCGGGAGTTTCCATGGCGAAGGGACGATCGCCACCGAAGGTCTCCGCAAAGATCTCCATGGCTGCGGCACAAGCGGTACCGTGGGCGGAGGGATAGGACGGAAAAGCGTAGGTGTGGCGGTGGTGGTTGTCCCAATCGGGCTCCGGGTGGGTCGCGGGATTGCCGTCCTCCGCGGCCCAGCGGATCGCCGTGTAGGGCCGCCAATGGTTGTAGTGGAACTTGTTCTCGAAGACGTTGATGTAGGAGTCGTAGATCGTCATGTTGAGGAGCGCGAAGAAGCGCGCCGAAGACCACAGATCGGCGCCCTCGTCGAGCATCAGTCGGCGAGCCAGACGATTGTGCGAGCTTTCGACGAACTCCTTCCACCAGAGGGCGAGATGGCTCTGGTCGGCGGTGCGCTGTTGACTGTCGAAGCGGCCGACCTGTCGCACTTCGTCGAAGGCCTTGGCGTAGGACGGGCTGGCGATCGCCGGTGGCGGTGGGCTGCGAAAGTGGTCTGGCGCATCGAGCATGAAGGGCCGGGCCTCGGCCCAGCCGGCTCCGAAAACGAAGCCCTCGGGGGTACCGCTGTGCTGGTTGAACTCGGCATAGACGCCCGGCGCCATCGGGTGCCAGCGGTACTCCGGCTCTCCGTCCCAGCCATCTCCTCGCCGATCGCCGAGGATGGCGTGGGCGCGCTCACCGCCGAGCTTCAAGGCGAGCTCCCGGGCTGTGCTCTCCTCCACCTTCTCGAGCCAGATCGCCAGCCGCTCGTCGAGCCGCTCGCGATGCTGCGGATACTGTTCGACGGCCACCGCATGGGCCGCCGCGGCGGCGGTCGCCACGGGATCGGCCGGGACCTCGGAGGGAGCCCCCGAGGAAGGCGCGAGGTAGGGCTCGTAGCGCGGCGCGATGGCCTGCAGGCTGTCGTGGATCGCCAGATGCACCATGGCGGCGGTGCGCAAACCCTTGAGGGTGAGAAAGCGGTCCTCCTCCTCGGCGAGCTCGAGTACGAGCTGGTTCCACTCTGCCAAAACGTCGCTGGGAATCTTCTCTGGTCCGCCAGGACCGAGGTGCGAGCAGCCGAGGACGGCGGTCAGGACGAGAGTTGCCAAGGCGGTTGGTGTTCTCATGATGCGATCCTCCGGTCGAAGCAAGGGCGAGCCCATTGAAGCCGAGGCACCACGGCCTGTCCACTACAGGATCTGTAGTTGCTGCATGGCCCCATCGGGTCCATCATGGGTCATGGCTCACGGATACGGTCAGTACTGCCCTCTCGCCCTTGCCGCCGAGCTCCTCTGTCAGCGCTGGACAATCCTGGTGGTCAGTCGCCTGATCGACGGCTGTCGGCGCTTCAACGAAATTCACCAGGGCTTGCCCCAAATCTCGCCGTCGCTGCTCTCCAAACGCCTGGGTGAGCTCCAGGAGGCGGGGTTGGTGCGCCGCTTTCCCCTCGCCGGCACCAAGGGCTTCGAGTACCGGCTGACGGAGGCCGGTCGCGAGCTCGAGCCGATCGTCGACCAACTGGCCGTCTGGGGGCAGCGCTGGGCGCGCGACAACAGCCTGGAAGATCTCGATCCGGCGTTTCTGGTGTGGAGCATGCACCTCCGGATGAATGTCGCCGCCATGCCGACGCAGCGGGTCGTGCTCGAGTTCGACTTCAGCGGCACGCCCAAGGAGCTGCGCCGTTTCTGGCTGGTCTGCCAGGATGGCGAGGTCGAGATGTGTCTCAAGGACCCCGGCTACGAGGCCGACGTCGCGGTCGCCTCGGATCTCCGGGTCTTCGTCGAAGCCTGGCGCGGTTTTCGGGACCTGCGGACGGAAATCCGCAGCGGACGGATCCGGGTACATGGCCCGTCCGCTCTCATCCGCCAGCTACCGGACTGGCTGATTCTGAGCGGTCTGGCCCGGTTCGAGCGCCGGCGCCCCGGGCGCGAGCGTCGCCTGGCCCGGCGCGGTGCGAATGCCGGCCGCGGGAGGTCGTCAGAGGAGCTGTAGAGGATCGACGTCGACGGTGAGCTCGGCGTTGGGTGCCTCGCGCAGAGCCTCGCGGACCACCCGACGCAGCACCTTGCCATGCTTGGCGCGCGCCAGCAGCTGAAAGCGCCAGCGGTCCTTCAGTCGTTCGAGGGGGGCCGGAGCCGGGCCTGAGATGCGGAGCTGGCGGGCTTCCGGATGGGCGAAGATCTGGCGCGCCACGGCGCGCAGGGCGCCCTCGGCGCGGTCGCGGTCCTTGTCCTGGGCGAGGAGCTGGATCATGCGCGTGAAGGGCGGATAGTGAAAGGCCCGCCGGAAGCTCATCTCCTCGCGGGCGAAGGCCTCGTCGTCGTGCTCGAGGGCGGCCCGAATGGCGTAGTGCTCGGGGTGATAGGTCTGAATCACCACCCGCCCCGGCCGTTCGCCGCGACCGGCTCGCCCGGCGACCTGAACCAGCAGGTTGTAGGTCCTCTCGACGGCCCGGAAGTCGGGAAAACCGAGGTAGGTGTCGGCGGAGAGCACCGCCGACAAACCGACTCGCGGAAAGTGGTGTCCTTTGGAGACCATCTGGGTGCCGATCAAGACCTGGGTCTCGCCGCGCCCGAAGCGCTCCAGGACGGCGGCCGCGCCGCCGGGCCGGCGAACCGTGTCGCGGTCGAGCACGTCGACGGCGATGCCGGGGAAACGCGCCTTGAAGTCCTCCTCCACCCTTTCGGTGCCGGCGCCGATCGGTTCGAGGGCCGGTTCGTCGCAGGTCGGACAGGCCTCCGGAGAGCGTCGCCGCGAGCCGCAGTAGTGACACTGCAGGAAGGCATCCCGGCGGTGGTAGGTGCGCGGCAGGCCGCACTGCTCACAGCGCAGATCCTCGCCGCACGCTCGGCACAGCAGCATCGGTGAGTAGCCGCGGCGGTTGCGGAGCAGAACGACCTGCTCGTCGTGGGCCAGGGAGTGCTCGATCTCGTCGCACAGCCGTGGCGAGAAGGTCACCTCGCCGGGGCGCCGCCGGCCCTCCTCGCGCAAATCGACGAGCACCCCCTCGGGCAGGGTACCGTGGCCGGCGCGCGCCGTCAGGTCGAGGCGCCGCACCTTCTCCACTCCCACGTTGTAGCGACTTTCGAGACTCGGCGTCGCCGACGCCAGGAGAGCCACCGCCCGGGCCCGCCGCGCCCGTACCAGGGCGAGGTCGCGACCGCTGTAGCGCGGGCTCGAATCCTGCTTGTAGGCCGGGTCCTGTTCTTCGTCGACCACCACCAGGCCGAGATTCTCCACCGGTGCAAAGAGCGCCGAACGCGGTCCCAGCACCACCCGCGCCGCGCCGCTGCGGATGCGCTCCCATTCCTGATGGCGCTCGGCGGTGCCGAGATTCGAGTGCAGGATGGCGACGCGATCGCCGTAGCGCTGCCGGACGGTGCGCGCCAGGGCCGGCACCAGGGCGATCTCGGGCACCAGCAGGAGCACCGTCCGTCCGGACTCGACGGCGGCGTCGGCGGCCTGCAGGTAGACCTCGGTCTTGCCCGAGCCGGTCATGCCGGCGAGCAAGAAGGCGGCGAAGGTGTGCTCCTCGACGGCCGGCCGCAGCACGTCGGCGGCGGCGGCCTGATCGGGCCGTAGCACCAAAGGTGGGTGCTCCTCGGAGGCCAGGAAGTGCCGGTCGAGGTCAATGCGCTCGACCTGGGTGAACTGGCGCAGCAGGCCGCTCTTAAACAGCCGTCGCACGACGCTGGCGGTGCAGCCGACGGCGGCGGTCACCTCCTCCACCGTCGCCGGCCGGCCGAGGGTGTGGAGGTGGGAGACCACGGCGCGCCCCTTCGGAGACCGGCCGACGGCGGCGAGCTGACTCTCGAGGTCGCCCCCCGGCAGCTCGACGGCGTTGAGGTACCTCGCGCCGCCGGCCTTGCGGCGCGCCTCGACGGCGACTCGCCCGGACTCCTCGAGAACGGCGAGGGTTTCGCCGAAGTCGCGCCGGGCGACCAGCTTCTGGAGCTTGGCGAGGGTCGTTCGGCCGGACTCTTGGAGCGCCACCACCAGTGCCGCCTCGGCGTCGTTCTTGGGTGGGGTCAAGGCCCCGGCGTCGGTCAGCCAGACGCGGCGATCCCCCCATGGCGGCAGGTCCGAGGGAACCATCGCCCGAATCACTTCGCCGATCGGCTCGAGGTAGTAAGAGGCGGTGAAGGTGGCGAGCTCGAGGAGGTCCGCAGTCAGGATCGGCTGCAGGTCGAGGACCTCCTCGATGGCGCGCAGCCGAACCCCCGCAGGCGCTTCGTCGCTGCGCCCCACGACGACGCCGCGGAGACGGCGCCTTCCCAAGGGCACCACCACCCGAACCCCCGGAACGATGGCCGACGACAGCCCCGGCGGGATCTTGTAAGACAGCGCCGTTGGCAGCGGAGCCGGCACCGCGACCTGGGCGATGGCTCCCTCTCCCGGAGGAGATGCGGTCATCGGAGAGGATTCACTCGCTGCTGGCTCGCTGGCAGTCCGGTGAGCAGAAGCTCGCCGAGCCGTCGCGCAGGACGCGACTTTCGGGCACCAAGACCTCGCAACGGTCGCAGGGCACGAGAACCTCCTGGACCGTCGTCGACGGACCGCGGTCGGGAGCCGACGGCGCCAGTAGCTGGCGCAGGCCGCGCCAACCGAGATAGACCACCAGAGCAATGGCGAGGAACCTCAACAACACGGCGAGCGGTCCCCTTGGTGAGGCGTCTCAGGAGCCGCGACGAGTAGCGATTCCTTCGGCGAGGCGTTGGACGGAAGCGTCATCCGGCCGCAGGCTGCGGAGCTGCTCGACGACCGCGAGGGCGTCATCCCAGCGCGACAGGCCGAAGGCCAGCGTGACGGCGCGGTTGAAGAGCGACTCCCAGTGGTTGGGGGCAATCTCCTGGGCGAGATCGAACTGCTGCAGCGCCTCCTCGTAGCGACCGAGCTGATAAAGGGCGGTGCCGAGCTCCGAAAGAATGTCGGGATCGCCGGGGCGGAGCTGCAGATAGCGCGCATAGCCCTGCGTCGCCGGCTCCCAAGCCTGGGCATCGACATAGAGGTCCGAGAGCTGGCGTACCGCATCGGCATCCTCCGGATTCTGGCGCAGGCGCTCTTCGAGTCGGCGGACCTGCGCCATGAAGGGGCCCTCGACCGCGCCGGCGGCCGGCGCACCGGCTGCCGGCGGAACACCGCCGGCAGCAGCGGCAGCTCCCATCGGCAAGCGCGGCGGCTGACGCTCGGCGACGGACTCGAACAGAAAGTAGCCCAGCAGAAAGCCCACCAGAATGCCGGCGGCGAGAAATAGCGCGTTGTCTCGATTCACTCTTGCTCCTCCGGCCGTCGCGCCGTCCAGGTGCCACCACCAGGGCCACCATCGCTGAGAGTCGTGGGTTGCCAGGTGCCTTCGATCTCGTTCCCTGTGGTCGACAACCGGCCGAGGAAGATTCTGTCGAAACCGAGCGATCTGTCAACACGCTCGAGCTCGAGCTCACCATCCACGAAGGTGCCCCGCAGCGATCCGGCGCTGCCGTCGCCGAGGGTGTAGGTGCCGGTGACCACGGCACCGTTCTGGCGTAGGCGGAAGGTGCCACTCAGGTCTTCCGGCTGGACGTTGATCAACCAGCGTCCGTAGGCCGGCGTCACCTCGCGCAGCCGGTCGTCCACCTGGCCGAGGTTGGAGCGCAAGGCCACCATGCGATCGAGGCGTCCTTCGATCCGCCACCACAGGCGATCGAAGGCCTCTTGCGCTTCGGCGGCGGCGGCGCGGCTTTCGACCAGGGCCTGGCGCAGGCGGTCGAGCTCGGCGCGCGGCGGCAGCTCTCCAACCAGTGCCGAGGCTAGTCGCTCCTCCCGCTCCTCGATCTGCTGGCGGGCCGTCTGCAACGAGCGGCGCTGCTCACGAAGGGCGGTGGCGTCGGACTGCAGAAGCTGCTCTTCGAGCTCCAGCAACGCGCCATTGACGGAGCGTGCATTCTGCGCCGTGAGCGGTGCTGAGGCGACCAGCGCCAGAAGCGTCAGAGCGATGCCGATGCGATGGCGGAGGAAGTCACTGAGCGAACGACACGCAAAAGGCCGCTCCGGGAGAGCGGCCTTTTGCAACGACCGTCGAGAGGTCGACATGGTCTGTCGGTAGCCTTAGCTGGCCTTTGCCTGCTCGCGCTTTTCGAGACTCGAAGCGAGGGCGTCCTCGACCTGCTCCTCGGACTTGCGCTCGCTGATGTCCCGCACGTGGGCGACCTCCGAGACGATGAAGTACTTGGCGCGCTCGAACATCTTCTTCTCGCGGAAGGAAAGACTCTTGCGCTGGCTCACCAGGCGCAGGTTCTTGAGCACCTCCGCCACCTCCGTGAGGTGACCGGTCTTCATCTTGTCGAGGTTCTGCTTGTAGCGGCCTTTCCAATCCTTGTAGGTGTCGATGTTGCCGTCCTCGAGAATCTCGAACAGCTCGGAGATCTCCTTCTCCGTGCACAGAGGCCGCAGACCGACGAGGTCGAGGTTGTCCTCCGGCACCATCACCTTGGAATTGTTGGAAAGCAGGCGCAGGAAGTAGTAGGTCTGCTCGATCCCATCGATCGCTCCAGGCTCGATCTTCTCGACAATCCCGACTCCATGATTCGGGTAGACCACTTTCTGTCCGGGCTTGAATGTCACGTTCCCTGACTCCCTTGCGCGCTGTGCGGATCCGTTGAGGTGGGGTAAGCCCTTGCCAGACTTACATTTAACTGTCCGCAGGATAGCGGAAACGGCGGAAAATGTCAAGCCTCCCCCACCCAGCCGCGAGTGGCCGGTCGGAAGAGCTTGGTGGGAAGCGCCTGCTGTAGGACCGACGCTAGCACGGCCCGCCCTCCGCGAGCAATTGGGATTCGCCTGCGCTGCTCTGCCGGAGGCCCAACCTTGACACCATTCGAGGGCGCCTCTAGGATCTGGCTCTTCCCTTGCCGGAGTGGCGGAATTGGTAGACGCAGGGGACTCAAAATCCCCCGCCCGCGAGGGTGTGCCGGTTCGAGTCCGGCCTCCGGTACCAGCCTTTCTTAGTTCGTTTTCGTCGCTGGGACTTTCACGGTCCATGGCTTCGCGACCGGATCCCGTCGGCCGCGGGAGAGCGACTCGTAGGTTCCTGTCCCGAGTTCTCAGACGGTTAACACTTTAGAATGTATAGTTATTCGGGTGTCAGCCTTCAATTTGAACTTATTTCAGAGGATTCCAAGATGAAACGATGGCTTGCGCTGTTGATGGGAGCCCTTTTGGTCTCGACGGTTGTTGTTGCCGCTGCGACTGCCTTTCCTGGAGACGAGAACATTATCGCCCTCGAACTCGAGGGAACTGGCAAGACCTTGGTTGGCTATCACTGCGGAAACCACGTCTACGAGTGGAAGATGTTCGATTCGACGGATGTCCTAGGTGCTCAGAACTGGCTGGCACCAAAGTGCACACCGCAGGTCGCACCTCCGTAGGTCCCAACCTGGAAGGATTCGTTGGGGTGTCCAGGGGCCGATCCCAACTGCGTGCCCCCTTGACAAGGGCGAGAATGACCCCCGTTCTTCCGCCCAGGGCATCAGGGCCAAGACACGACAACGAATTCCTCAACGACCCGCGATGGCGCTGCCGGAGCGGGTCGTTTTCGTTTGTGGTCCTTTCGCCGGCACGGTGGCGAGTCGGAGGTCCGAAGACGCCGAGTAGCTCCTCTCCAGCCTGACAGGCGCTTCTCCAGAGGCCAGTTCTTTTCCCATTCGATCTCGAGTTCATCCCAGCCCGGGCAGTAGGGGGCGAAGCGACTCTCCGATCCGTGGAGTCTGCTCCTAGCGACCGGTCCAGTACGGCAGCACCACGGCGATGCCGACGATGGAAACGGTGAACATGGCGCAGAAGAAGGCCAGGCCGGCGACCGCGCCGTGGGTGCGGAGGGCGACGATGCCGGCCACCAGCAGCAGCAGGTAGCCGACAGCGCGCAGGGCGAGGGCCCGGGGACGCGAGTACGGTCGCCCCTCCAGCACCTGTTTCCAGTGGCGCTGCATGGAGACGCTGAGGGCGACAGCGGCGAGCAGGTTGAGGGCGAGGACGATCATGGAACACCGACCGCCGTCGGCGTCTTGGCGGTCGCCGGGCGGGTGGTGACCTTGGTGCGGCCGAGGGCGGTGGCGAGAGCTCCGAATAGCAGCCCGAAGACCAGCGCCGTGACGTCGAAGGCCGCCATCACGTGATCGCCGGTGCGCAGGCTGTTGACCAGGTGGGCGTCGGTGGTCATGGCGTTGATCAGGGGAATGGCGGCGAAGGCGCAGGCCGCGATCCAGGCGAGGTCACGCCAGGCCGCCTGGACGGTGCGCGCCAGCGGGTAGAGGAGGCATACCGCCCAGGTGATGAACAGGCAGTGGACCTCCCATTCGGCGCGGCCGTCGAGGCCGAGGGGCAGCAGGCGGTTGGCCCAGAAGTAGGCGGCGATTCCGATCGGCAGGCCGAGAATGGTGCCGAGGTTGAGGCCGTCGACCATGCGGTAGCCGCGACTGAGCTCGTGGTACGGCAGCTTCTTGCGGCGTTTGCGGGTCCAGTAGATGGCGCCGGTGGCCACCATGCCGGCGCCGAGGAGGCCGGAGAGGAAGTAGAGCCAGCGCAGCAGTGGGCCGGCATAGAGGCCTTCGTGGAGGCCGATCAGCGCCGAGGCGATGGCGATCGGAGTGCGGGTCCGTGGGTCGATGGTCTGAAGGTACTCGCCGCTGACGCCGTCGTAGACCCGCTGCTCCCCCACCGTGCCGACACCGCGATTGCGCAGCACGATGACGCGCGCATTGGCGTCCCCCGGCAAGCGCACGTTGACGCTCTGCACTTGACCCTCTCCCCACAGCCCTTCGGCTTCGGCGGCGAGGCCGTAGACATCGGTGAGCTCGGCGCTGGTGCCGGCCCGTTCGATCTGGATGTCCGCCAGGGTGCCGAGCTCGGAGGCGACCTTCTTGGTGTCGAAGCCATAGCTGCCGACGGCGATCAGCGGCATCCAGGTGGTGACCGTGAACAGCAGGCCGCTATAGGTGATCATGAGCTGGAAGGGCAGCGAAGACACGCTCAGCAGGTTGTGCATGTCGAGCCACGAGCGTCCGCCCTTGGCAGGCCGGAAGGTGAACAGGTCTTTGAAGATCTTCTTGTGGATCACGACCCCGGAGACGAGACCGATGAACATGAACATGGTCACCACGCCGATGAAGCGGAAGGCGATCTGGCGATCGATGTAGTGCAGCGTGTAGTGCATGCGGTAGAGGGTTTGGCCGCCGCCCGTGTCGCGCACGTTGTCGGGCAGGGGCTCGCCGGTCCAGGCGTCGAGGGTCTCGTTGCCGGACTGCCGCTCCTCCCCCTCTGCCGGTGTCGGGCCGCGCCAGGAGATCCGCATGTGGGGGACTTCGCGCCGATTGGGCAGGATGATGGACCAGCGATCAGCGCCCACACCCTCGGCCTCGAGACGGTTCAGCGCCGCCGCCAGGCTGGGTTCGAGGGGGACCGTCTGCGGCGCTGGCTGCTCGGGCTTCATCCAGTGGTCGACCTCGGTGTCGAAGTAGCCGAGGGTGCCGGTGACGAACATGAAGTACAGGAGCCAGCAGAACACCAGGCCGGCCCAGGTGTGGAGCCAGCCCATCGATTGTCGGAAGGTGCCGATCATGACGCCGCCTCCAGGGTGTACATCAGCCAAGCTCCGGCGGCGGTGACGACGATCCCCGAGAGGAGGCCGATCCAGACCGTCCGCAAGCGTTGGACGCTGAAGATCCAGAGGATGAGAGCTCCGTAGATGGCGTAGCTCAGGACGGTGGCGGTGGCGACGGCGGTGATCTTGTCGCCGGGCAGCAGGAAGGACAGCAGGATGGCGAGGGTGTTGGTGAGGATCAGGCCCGGAATCGCCGCCGCCACCACCCGTGAGGTGACGTGCCAGCGTCCGGGAGCCTTTCTCGCCATGGTCAGCAGACCTTCGCCGGTCGAGTCTCGGCCGTCGGCCGAAGATGGTTTTGCGGGCTCTGGGAGAGGCCGACGGGGACAGCGGCGAGAAGGCCCACGGTCCCGAGCGAAGCAGAGGTGGGATTCTCTGTCAGCATTGAGGCTCTTTCGAAGAAAGTCGTGGCAGGGTGTTGGGCTCTCACCCATCGCCGATCCTATACGTTTTGGTCCTCGATGCACGGCCTGCGGTCCGGCCGCGAGGGGCTTGACAAGGCGGCTGCCACGCTCATACTCTTTTTTCGATGTTCAGCGAATCGACTCCCCGTTCCTCCGTCAAGCGCTCCTCCGTCGAGGGCGTCATGGCCATGATGTGCATTTGTATGCGCATGACAGCCGCGCGGGAGGACTAGGAGCTCGAGCCAGCCGAACACACGAGAACGAATTCCTCAACGACCCGCGACGGCGCTGCCGGAGCGGGTCGTTTTCGTTTTTGGCCCTTTCCCCGGCGCGGTGGCGAATCGGAGGCCCGAAGACGCCGAGTAGCTCCTCTCCAGCCTGACAGCCGCTGAAGAGGCCCCAGAGAAAGAGTTTTCTCCCCATTCGAGGTCGAGGTGTGCTCGGTCCTCGCCACGGGAGAGCTGTATCCGGACGAATCCCCAGCTTGCGAGGAAAGGACCCCACCGATGAGCAATCCAACCAACCATCGCTTCGAGACCCTGCAGGTGCACGCCGGCCAGACGCCGGCGCCGGGAACCAATGCCCGCGCGGTGCCGATCTACCAGACCACCTCCTTCACTTTCGATGACGCCGACCATGGGGCGCGGCTCTTCGCCCTCGAGGAGTTCGGCAACATCTACTCGCGCATCATGAATCCCACCACCGACGTCTTCGAGCAGCGCATCGCGGCCCTCGAAGGCGGCGTCGCGGCCCTCGCCACGGCCAGTGGCCAGGCGGCCCAGTTCCTCGCCATCACGACCATCGCCGCCAGCGGCGACAACATCGTCTCCACCAGCCTGCTCTATGGCGGCACCTACAACCAGTTCAAGGTCACCCTGCCCCGGTTGGGTATCGACGTGCGCTTCGTCGAGGGCGACGATCCGGCGGCCTTCGCGGCCGAGATCGACGACAGCACCAAGGCGCTCTATGTCGAGACCCTCGGTAATCCCGGCTTCAACGTGCCCGACCTCGAGGCGCTGGCGGAGCTGGCCCATCGCCACGGCATTCCGCTGATCGTCGACAACACCTTCGGCGCCGGTGGCTACCTGTGCCGTCCGATCGATCACGG
Source organism: Acidobacteriota bacterium (assembly GCA_039028635.1). Lineage (NCBI taxonomy): Bacteria > Pseudomonadati > Acidobacteriota > Acidobacteriota bacterium. The sequence goes on along the minus strand of JBCCHV010000001.1, from coordinate 272,049 downwards.
CGCCGACATCGTAGTCGCCTCGGCCACCAAGTGGATTGGCGGCCACGGCACCTCGATCGGCGGCGTGATCGTCGACTCCGGCCAGTTCGACTGGGGCAACGGCAATTTCCCTCTCTTCACCGAGCCGGCACCGGGCTACCACGGCCTCGACTTCTGGCAGACCTTCGGCCCTTCCGGGCCCTTCGGCAACATCGCCTTCATCGTGCGGGCGCGGGTGGAAGGACTGCGCGACATCGGCCCCGCCCTGAGTCCTTTCAACGCCTTCAACTTCCTGCTCGGTCTCGAGACCCTGTCGCTGCGGGTCGAGCGCCACGCCGCCAACGCCCTGGCTCTGGCGCGCTGGCTGGCGGAGCACCCGGCGGTGGCCTGGGTCAACTACCCGGGCCTCGAGGAGCATCCCTCCCATGGTCTGGCCAAGAAGTACCTGCGCCACGGTTTCGGCGCCGTCTTGACCTTCGGCATCCGCGGCGGGGCCGAGGCCGGCCGCCGGTTCATCGACAGCGTCGAGCTGGCCAGTCACCTGGCCAACGTCGGCGACGCCAAGACGTTGGTGATCCACCCCGCCTCGACCACCCATCAGCAGCTCTCGGAGTCCGAGCGCGAGGCCAGCGGCGTGCAGCCCGATCTGGTGCGGGTGTCGGTGGGAATCGAGCACATCGACGACATCCGGGAGGACTTCGAGCAGGCCTTCCAGCGGGTGGCGGGACGGCAAGTGGCATGACCCTCCACTCTGTCGACACCCGCACCTTCGAGTCGTCCCAGGGGCTGCTCCTCGACAGTGGTGAGCGGCTGGCGTCGTTCCGCCTCGCCTATCGCACCTGGGGGCAGCTCGACTCGCGACGCTCGAATGCGGTGCTGGTCTGTCATGCCCTCACCGGCAACGCCGATGTCGACCAGTGGTGGCCGGAGCTGCTGGCCGAAGGGCGCGCCCTCGACCCGCGCCGCGACTTCGTGATCGCGAGCAATGTCCTGGGTGGCTGCTACGGCTCGACCGGACCGGCCAGCCCACGGCCGGGCTGCCGCCGCCACTACGGGCCCAACTTTCCACACCTCACCATTCGCGACATGGTGCGCGCCCAGGCCCGGCTGCTCGAGCATCTCGGGGTGCGGCGCCTGTCCCTGGTGGTGGGCGGCTCGATGGGGGGCATGCAGGTCCTCGAGTGGGCCGCCCTCTATCCCCAGCGGGTCGAGGCGATCGCGCCGATCTGCGTTTCGGCGCGGCACTCGCCTTGGTGCATCGCTTGGTCGTCGGCACAGCGCCGCGCGATCGAGACCGATCCCTGTTGGCGCGGCGGCTGGTACTGCGCCGAGAAGGGACCAGAGCAGGGTCTGGCGGTGGCTCGCATGATGGCCCTGGTGAGCTATCGCAGTCGGCAGAGCTTCGGGCGCTTCGAGCGCGAGGAACGGCAGCCCGGCTACTTCCAGGTCGAGAGCTATCTCGACTACCAGGGCCGCAAGCTGGTGCAGCGCTTCGACGCCAACAGTTACATGGTGCTGACGCGGGCGATGGACCGGCACGACGTCGGTGCCGGCCGCGGCGGCGTCGCTGCGGCCCTCGGACGCCTCTCCCAGCCAGCGCTGGTGGTGGGGGTCGACAGCGACGTGCTCTACCCCGTCGAGGAGCAGCGCGAGCTCCATCGCCGGCTGCCGGCGGGGCGCCTCGAAATCCTGTCGTCACGCCACGGGCACGACGGCTTCCTGACCGAAGGACGAGATCTCAGCGAGCGTTTGGCTGCCTTTCGGCGGCGGTTGACGAAGCGCTCGGCGGCCTGAAACGGAGAGCATCATGCGAGTGTTGAAATTCGGAGGAAGCTCATTGGCGGCGCGAGCCGCCTTGGCGGAAGTGCCGGCGATCGTCGACCGGGCCCGGCGGCGCGGTCCGGTGGTGGTGGTGGTGTCGGCCCTGGCGGGAGTGACGGACAGTCTGGCGGCGGCCTCCGAAATGGCCGGAGCCGGGGTCGTCGAGATGGTCGAGCAGCGCTATCGTCGGGCCTTGGCCTTCGTCACCGACGGCCGAGGAGACCAGGAGGCGGAGGTGGCCCTCGGCGAGGTTTTCCAGGCCCTGGCGAGGGATCTCGGCGCCGGCGATCCCGGCTCTCGTGGCCTGGCCCTGGCGATCCCGCCGGCGGCGCGTCGGGACGCCATCCTGGCGGCCGGGGAACGGGCGTCGGTGGCCTTGGTGACGGCGGTTCTGCGCCACCGCGGACTGACCGCCCTGCCCTTCCCCCGCCCTCCCATCGTGACCGACTCCTCCTTTGGCGACGCCGTCGTCGATCGAGCGGCGACACGACAGCAGGCGCAGCAAGATCTCGGCCGCGCGCCGGCGCGCACGATTCCGGTGGTGGCGGGCTTCCTCGGCCGCGACCGTCAGGGGCGCACCACCACCCTCGGTCGCAATGGCTCGGACTACTCGGCGGCGCTCCTCGCCGGCTTCCTCGATGCTCAGCAGCTCGAGATCTGGTCCGATGTCGATGGACTGCTCTCGGCGGACCCCGGGATCGTCCCGGAGGCGCAGTCCCTGGGATCACTCTCCTACTGGGAAGCGCAGTCCTTGGCCGATGCCGGCGCACGGGTGCTCGATCGGCGGACCCTGCGGGCCTTGCGGGGTCGGGCTCTGCCGGTCGTGCTGCGCAACGCCCTGCGGGTGGCTCACCCCGGGACGCGCATCCTGCCGGGCCAGGACCGCTTGCGCAAACCGGCGTTTGGTCTGATCTCGGGGTTTCGCCGGCGGCCGGTCGAGGCGAGCGAGGCGCTGCCGCCCGGAGGCTGGCTGATGCGCACGGCGGCGGGCACGCGGCTGCTCGCCGAGGCGGCTCCGGACGGCGATGGCGATCACAGCTTGCTGGTGGCCCTCGGACCCGGCGCCGAGGTCGATGGGCTGCGCCGTCTCCTCGAGCTCGACGACTATCCGGTGAGTGCCTGGTGCGGTGGTCCGATCGTCCGCTTGCTGGTGCCGACGAAGGCGGCGCGCTCGGCTCTGCGCTCCCTCCATCGGGCGGTGCGGGGCGCGGCTCTGCGCTCGTTGGGCGCGGCCTCCGGCGGCTAAGCGCCGCGCGAGCGGGTCGGCGTGGCGGCCGACCCGCTATTCGTAGCGCAACGCTTCGATCGGATCGAGAGCCGCCGCTTTGCCGGCGGGATAGATGCCGAAGAAGATGCCCACCACGGTGGAGAACCCGAAGGCCAGGGCGATGGCCCACAGGGGCACATGGGCCGGCGGCAGATCGACCGGCAGAACCGCCGTAATGCCGGCGCCGACACCGTAGCCGAGGGCGATGCCGATGGCGCCGCCGACCAGGGATAGGGCGATGGCCTCGATCAGGAACTGCAGCATGATGTCTTGGCGGCGCGCCCCGACGGCCTTGCGGAGCCCGATCTCTCGGGTGCGCTCGGTCACCGACACCAGCATGATGTTCATGATGCCGATGCCGCCGACCACCAGAGCGACGCTGACGATGCCGGCGACCACCGCGGTGACCCCGCGGAGAATCGAGGTGAAGAGATCGAGCAGGTCGTCCTGGGTCTGGATTTGGAAGTCGTCGGCGTCGTCCTCCCCGAGATCGTGGCGCTGGCGCAGGACCCGGCGAATGCGGTCGCGCACACCCTCGACGGCCTCGGTGCTGGTGACCCGGGCGTGCACCTGGACCTGGTCCCCGGCGCGCCGGCCGAACACCGAGAGGGCGGTGTCGAAGGGAATGAAGACGACGTCGTCGCCGTCTTGGCCGAGGGTCTGGCCGGCCTCCTCCATCACGCCGACCACGGTCACCGGGACGCTGCCGAGGTAGACCTCCTTGCCGATGGGATCGGTGCCGAGGTCGAGCTCTTCCACCACCGTTTGGCCGACGACCGCGACTTTTCGTCGTCGCTGAATGTCGACGGCGGAAAAGAACCGCCCGCGGTCGACCAGCTGATTGGCCACCTCTTGCCAGTACTGATTGACGCCGGCGACGAAGGACGGCCGATGCTGTAGCTCGCGGAACTTGAGGGTCTCGGTACCGAAGATCATCGGCGAAATGGCTTCGATGTCGGCGACCTGGTCGTCGATCGCCGCGACGTCCTCGACGGTCAGAAGCACCGGTCGGGTGACCTGGCCGGGGGCGACGAAGGTGACTCTGGGCAGCACCCGCAGGTAGGTGGTCCCGACGCCCTGTAGCTGGCCGACGACCAGGTACTGGAGACCTTGGATGATCGACACGACGGTGATCACCGCAGCGACGCCGATCACGATGCCCAGAGTCGTCAGGGCAGCGCGCATCTTGTTGGCGCGCTGGGCGCCGAAGGCGACGACCAGGTTCTCGAGCCAGAGCATGATTCAGCCCGACTCGGAAGAGACGGCCGCCGTGGGGCGCGTCACCTCATCGCTGAGGACCTTGCCGTCGCGCAACACCACCCGCCGGTGGGCGTGGGCGGCGATGTCGTCCTCATGGGTGACCAGGATCACCGTGTTGCCGCTGCCGTGGAGAGCATCGAACAGCTCCATGATCTCGTCCGAGGTGCGCGTGTCGAGGTTGCCGGTGGGCTCGTCGGCGAGCAGGATCGACGGGTCGTTGACCAGCGCCCGGGCGATCGCGACGCGCTGCCTCTGTCCCCCCGAGAGCTCGTTCGGCTGGTGGTCCATGCGGTCTTCGAGGCCGACCCGCTCGAGGGCGGAGCGGGCTCGCTGGCGGCGCTCCTTGCGCGCCACCCCGGAGTACACCAGGGGGAGCTCGACGTTGCTCAGGGCGGTGGTCCGGGCGAGCAGGTTGAAGGTCTGGAAGACGAAGCCGATCTCGCGATTGCGGATGGCGGCGAGCTCTTCGTCTCCGAGGGTCTCGACCGCCACCTGGTTGAGCAGGTAACTGCCGGCGCTCGGCGTGTCGAGGCAGCCGAGGAGATTCATCAGCGTCGACTTGCCGCTGCCGGAAGCGCCCATGATGGCGAGGTACTCCCCTTGGGCGATGTCGAGATCGACGCCGTTCAAGGCATGTACTTCGACATCGCCCATCCGGTACGTCTTGCGTACGCCGCGAATCTCGATCAGGCTCACCCGGCCGCCTCCGCTGGCTCCTCGTCGCCGTCTTCGTCGTCCTCGTCTTCCTCGAGGCGGCGAATCGCATCGCCGGCCTCGAGGTCGCGCAGGGTGCGATAGGGCCCGACGATCACCTCGTCGCCATTGTCGAGACCGGCGGTGACCTCGACGTGGGTGGTGTTGGCGATCCCGGTGGTCACCGGCCGTTCCTCGGCACCGTCCTCGGAAAAGACGTAGGCCACCTTGATGCGCTCCTTCTCGTCCTCCGGGTCGGGGCGCTCGACCACCGCCTCGATCGGCACCGCCAAGGTCTGGTCGTGCACCGAGGCGACGATCTCGGCCCGCGCCGACATCCCCGGCCGCAGGCGCTCGTCGGCGTTCTCGAGCAAGACCTTGACCTTGAAGTAGATGACGTCTTGCTGATGGTTGGGCGTGAAGCCGGAGCTTCCGATCTCGACCACCCGGCCCTCGTAGCGATGATCTGGAATGGCGTCGACGATGACCTCGGCGCTCTGCCCGAGGGTGACGTCGACGATCTCCGTCTCGTCGACCTCGACGACGGCGAGAATCTCCGACAGATCGGCGATGGTGCCGATCACCGAGGCCGGGTTGTTCATGGTGCCGGACACCACCACCTCCCCTTCCTCGGCGTTGAGCTGGATCACCCGGCCGCTCAAGGGCGCCGAGATCGAGGCTTTGGAAAGGTCGTCCTCGGCCTTGGTGAGATTGGCCCGCGCCTGGCTGACGGCGTCGCGCGCCTGCTCGAGGCCGAGGGCCGCCGACGAAGCTTGGAGATCGGAGGCTTCGCGCTGCTCGGCGGTGACAATGCCATCCCCCGCCAGGCGCTCGAAGCGGCGCTGCTTGAGCTCGGCATCGGCGAGCTCGATCTCGGAGCGGCGCACCGCCGTGCGCGAGCTACGTAGCTGCGCCCGCCACTGGTCCCGAGCCGCCAGGAAAGCCTCGCGCTCGAGCTCGAGGAAGGGCTGTCCGGCCTCGATCCAGTCGCCTTCTTCGACGTACAGGCGCTCGATGCGTCCGACCAGCGGCGACGAGATCTTGACCTTGACCCGCGGGTCGATCTCGCCGCTCGCTTTGACGATCAACGAGATGTCCTGGCGCTCCACGGCGACGGTGCGCACCTCCTCGCCGGGTTCTTCCTTGGATCGCAGGCTGGCGAAGACGATCAGAGCGATCGCCAGGACCACTCCGATCGCAATCAAGGCCTTCTTCATCTATCCCCCTCCCGCGGCCAGCGTCGAGCCCAAGCGAATGGCGACGCCGAGCAGGGTCATCAGCAGGACCGCGCCCCAGGCGACGCCCTTCGACACCCGGCCGACGATCTGAAAGCCGAGGGCCGTGATGATCACCGACCAGATGGCGAAGAAGTCGATGCTGGCGAGGAGCTGGAAGACCAAGGGGCTGGTGTCTTCGCCCGCCAGGAAGGTCAGGTTCGAAGCCATGAAGTTGCGACTCAACAGTTGTTCCGTCGAGAGATCGCCGCCGGCCAGCACGATCGGTATCGCGATCAACATCCCGAGGACCACCGGTATGGCACCCCAGAGATGGGTCCCGAGGCTCTGGGCAAAGGTGATCTCACTGCCCATCAGGCGCAGCAGCACCCAGTAGAAGAGTCCGATCACGGTCATGATGACGCCGACCGCGATACCGCCGATCACCGCTCCCAGGGAGCCGAACTTCTCCTGCATCTCGGCCGCCCGGTCGAGGTCTTCGGCGGACATGGTGTGGACGTTGCGCATTTCCATGACGTTGGCCGTGTGCTCGCGATAGTCGGTGCGCGCATGAACCGCCAGGGTGAGCGCACCGACCCCCAGGATCATCACCACCATCGGCACCCACCAGCGGGGCTTCTCGGCGATCTGGGCGAAGGTCTTGGCGGGTGAGGTCAGGACCGCGACCAGCCAGCTCAGGGCACTACCGTTGTCGGACACTTCAGTCTCCTGCCGCCACCAGCTCGATCGAGCTGACGTCGAGCAACTGGCCGGTGGCGCGATAGAACTCGGTGAGGGCGTTGCGATACTCGGTGATCGCGCTCACCTCGCGGCTGCGCGCCTGGCTGAGGTCTTCCTGGATCTCGGTCACCTGGTAGCTGGTCGACATACCGTTCTCGTAGCGCTTCTGCTCCGCTTCGAGATTGCGCTCCTGGGCTCGCCGCGAGGCGCGGGCGGTGTCGATGCGCTGCGCCGCGCTGTCGAGCTGGCGGACGGCGGCGCGGACCTCGGTGCGAATCTGCAGGCGAAGCTGGTCGAGCTCCTTCTGCGCCCGTTCGAGGGCCAGGTCGGCGATCGCGCTCTGCGCCTTGGCGTTGCGGTTCTGGAAGGCGTAGCCGACGTTGACGCGCAAGTTCCAGCCGTCGAAGTCGCGACTCGCCACCTCGTCGAGGGCGTCGATCAAGTCTTCGTCGACGCGCACCGGATCGCCGGTGATGGGATCGGGAATGTTGCCCCGGCCACCCAGGCCGCCGGCTCCGTAGCCCACCACCAGGTCGACGTTGGGAAGCTTCTCGCGCTGGAAGAACTGGGAGTCGATCTCGAGCACCTGGAGGCCGAGCTCACTGCGCCGTAGCTCCGGACGCTGGTCGTAGGCTTGCTCGAGGGCGGCCGAGGAATCGATTTCGATGCGCTCGAGCTCGGAGGGCGTTTCCGGCACGATCTCGGCGTCCCACAGCTCCCCGGGCGGAACGTTGAGCAGTTGCAGCAGACGGTCGGCGGCGTCGCCGACGGTGGTCTGTGCCTGAATGATGCCTTCCTGGCGGGTGGCGACGGTGGCCTCGCTCTGCACCAGCTCGATGGGCGCCAGGGTGCCGACGTCGACCTGCACCCGGTTGCGCTCGTCGAGCTCCTCCGCCAGGTCGAGGCTTTCCTGCGCCACGACGAGCTGCTCGCGGGCGTCGACCAGGCTCCAATAGGCCTGCTCGACCGCCTGGACGATGCGCGTCACCTCCTGCTCGAACAGCTCCTGGCTCGAATCGCTGTTGATCCTCGCCTGCAGAATCGAGCGCTCCGTCGACAGCTTGCCGAAGCCGCGCAGCAACGGCTGCGAGTAGGTCAACGAGCCGTTGGCGCTATAGCTCGGGTCGATAAAGGAGAAGGAGCTGTTGGTCGAGCTGCGATCCGCCGTCAGGCTGAACTGGGCGGTACCGCCGTAGGGGGTGAGCTGGCTGAGCCCGAAGGAGAGGTCGCGCCGATTCGAGTCGATCACCGCGGCGCCGTCGAGCTGGGACGACGACGGGCTGGTGTTCTCGGACACCCCAACGCTGAGCGAGGCCCCGAGGTCGTAGATCGACTCCGACTGCTCGATCCGGAACAGGGAGGTGCTGCGGTCGTAGCGCTGCAACTCGAGATCGAGGTTACGGTCGAGGGCGATCTCGATGGCGTCCGCCAAAGTCAGGCTGGCGGTTTCACCCGAGATGACGAAGCTCGGTGGCGCCGCGGTCTCGCCGACGGTAGTCCGTACCTGTCGCGACTGGGCGGCGGCGGGCAGCGCCAGCAGGGCGGCCACCAGGATGAGAGCCAAGGCCCGAGGCATGACCTTGAATCGGCTCTGTCGGTCGGTCATAGAGATCCCCTTATCGATCAGATTCTGCGAAATTGTCGTCAAGTCATAGGGTAAATACGACCGCGCACGGCCGTTCTTCCATCCTACGATGGTCCGGGGCGAATTGTTCCTCTCCAAAAGGTGCGGGTCGATGCCGCAACCGCGCCCTCGAAGACTGGTTTCGTCAGGAGATTCGCTTTCCACCGGCGAACGGAGGCGTCGGCGACCGCTCGGCACCCCACGCCACCGCCCTCGGGGCGCCCTAGGGCAGGCGCGGACTGGCCGCCAACAAGGCGGTCGTATGGGGGTGCTTCGGCGAGGCGAAGATCTCGCCCGTCGGCCCCTCCTCCACCACTCTGCCGTTTTGCATCACGGCGACGCGATCGGCGGCGCGGGCGACCATCGCCAGGTCGTGGGACACCAGCACCAAGGTCATGCCGCGGGTGCGCTGCAGCTCGGCGAGGAGGTCGAGGACCTGGCGCCGCAGGGACATGTCGAGGCCGGAGACCGGCTCGTCGGCCACCACCAGCCGCGGGCCGCAGGCGAGGGCCCGGGCGATCGCCAGCCTCTGGCGCTGTCCTCCCGAGAGCTGATGGGGATAGCGCCGCGCCAGCTTCGGCTCGAGCCCGACCTCGCGGAGGAGCTCGGCGATTCGTTCCGCCGAAGCCTCGAGGCGGTGGATCTCGAGCGGTTCGGCGAGCAGCTTCCCGACCCGGACCCGGGGACTGAGGGAACCGCCGGGATCCTGGAAGACGAGCTGAAACTGGCGTCGCCGGCGTCGCAGCTCCGCACCGCTCCAGGTGCGGAGGTCCTCGCCGCCGAAATGAACCGCGCCGGAATCGGGCCGCAGCAGACCGACCAGGGCTCGTGCCAGGGTCGACTTGCCACTGCCGCTCTCCCCCACCAGGGCCTGGGTGCTGCCGGCGGCGAGGCGCAGGTCGATGCCGTCGAGAGCCTTGACCTCGGCACCACCGGGCAGGCGATAGGTGTGGTGCAGGTCACGGGCCTCGGCGACGATCTCGGCGCCCTGCAAGGATGCCGACGTCGCCCGTGGTTCGAGGCGCGGATAGGCGGCGATGAGCTCGCCGGTGTACGGGTGCTCGGGGTTCTGGAGGACGTCAGCGACGGGCCCCGATTCGATCACCTCGCCGTGGCGCAGCACGATGGCGCGGGAACAGCGGTTGGCGACCACCGCCAGATCGTGGGTGATGAACAGGATGCCGAGATCGAGGTCGTGACGCAGCTCTTCGAGGAGGTCGAGGATCTGGGCTTGGAGGGTGACATCGAGGGCGGTGGTCGGCTCGTCCGCCAACAGCATCTCGGGGCGGCCGGCCAAGGCCATGGCGAGGGCCACCCGCTGCAGCTGCCCTCCGGAGAGCTCGTGGGGGTAGGACCGCAGCCGCCCTTCGGCTTGCGGGATCGCCATGCGGTCGAGCAACCGGCGGGTCTCGCGCCGTGCTTCGGCTTTGCCGAGACCGTGATGCAGGCGCAGCACCTCTCCGACCTGGAAACCGATGGTGAAGGACGGGTTGAAGGCCGCCATCGGCTCCTGAAAGACCATTCCGATGCGGCGCCCGAGGAGGCGTCGGCGGGGGCCCGGTGGCAGGCCGTGGATGGCTTCGCCGCCGAGCCGAATCTCACCCGTCGAGCGCAGCTCCCGGTGCGGCAGGAGGCCTGCCACGGCGAGGGCGGTGAGGGTCTTGCCGGAGCCGGACTCGCCGACCAGACCGACCATCTCGCCAGCCGCGACGCGCAGGTCGACACCGCGCACGAGCGCCTCGCCGCGGCGGGTCGTGACCCGCAGATCGGTGGTGGTCAGGACCGGTCGCGGGTCGGCCGAGGTCGCCTCGCTACGCCCGCTGGGCGATCTTCCCATCGCGCCTATCGCAGGGGGAGGCGGGCTGGATGAGTCGCCCGCGAGGTCTGCTTCATCGTGTGCCTAGGAGAGCCGCGAGCGGAGCCAATCGATGCCGAGGGCCACTCCGAATCCAGTCGCCCCTTGGGGCGCCTCCTGATCGGGGCCGATGTTGGCCACGCCGGCAATGTCGAGATGCGCCCAGTGCTCGAGGTCGCCGACGAACTGCGACAGAAAGGCCGCCGCCGTGTTGGCGCCGCCCCAGCGCCCGCCGAGGTTCTTGAGGTCGCCGTGAACGCCCTTGATCTGTTCGACGTGATCCCGCCACAGGGGCATGTGCCACAAACGCTCGCCGCTGCGCTCGGAGGCGGCCAGCAGCTCGTCGGCGAAGGCGCGGTTCGGCGCATAGAGGCCGGCGGCCTGAAATCCCAGAGCGACGACACATGCGCCGGTGAGGGTGGAAAGCTCGAGGAGGGCATCGGGCTTCTCCTCCACCGCCCAGGCGAGGGCGTCCGCCAGAATCATGCGGCCCTCGGCGTCGGTGTTGAGGATCTCGACGGTCTTGCCGTTGTAGCAGCGCACGATGTCGCCCGGACGGTAGGCGGCGCCGCCGGGCATGTTCTCTGCCAAGGGCACGTAGACCCGCAGGCGAAGCGGCAGGTCGAGGCGCGCCACCGCCTGGGCGATGCCGAGAGCGGCGCAGGCGCCGCACTTGTCGTACTTCATCTCATCCATGGCGTGGGCGGGCTTGAGGGAGATGCCGCCGGTATCGAAGGTGACGCCCTTGCCGACGATCGCCACCGTCGGTCCGCGGTCTCCCCACTCGAGCTTCACCAGCCGGGGCTCGTGGGCGGAGCCGCCGCCGACCGCCAGAATGCCGCCCATGCCCTTCTCTTTCAGCTCGTCCGGGCCGAGGACGGTGCAGGAGATGCCCTCTCCTTCAGCCATGGTGCGGGCCTGATCGGCCATCCATTCCGGGCTCGCCAGACTCGCCGGAGCGTTGCCGAGGTCGCGGGCGAAGGCGATCCCTTCTCCCACCTGGCGGGAATCCACCAGGCACGCCCGATAGGTGGCCTCGGCCGCCGGCGGGGGAAGCAGGGAAACCTCGAGGACGCGGTCGCGCGTCCGCTTGGCCTCGGTGCGAAAACGGTCGTAGCGGTAGCCGCCCAACAGGAGTGCCCGCTGATTGCGTCCGGCGGCGGCCGCCCCGACCGTCAGGTCATGGTGGGGCAACAACACGGCGAGGGACTCGTAGCCTTGACCGCCGGCCTCCTCCACCTGGTCCCGCAGCCAGTCCGTCAGGGCGGTGGCGGTGAGCTCTTTCGCTTTGCCGAGCCCTTGCAGGCGAACCACCACGCTGGCGCCGTCGAGGCGCGCCTCGGTTTCACCACTGTGCTCTTCGCGGCCACTCCAGCCGGCGCGATTCGCCAGTCCCTCGATGGCTTCCACCAGGGGAGCCGGGAGGCCCTCGGCCTCGGCAGCGGCACCTTCGAAACATCCCACGACCAGAAGCTCGCTCGCCACCTCCTGGCGTTCGCTCACGCTCAGCCTCGGCATCGAATTCATCTCGATCTCCCCAGAAGTAAAGCCTTGTCGGCGAGGGAGTCTACCAGGCTCCGGGTGTGCCTATCCCGGGGTCTTTCGGGGGCCCTGGAGAGGGCTTCGAAGGTGCTCCCGAGGGTTCTTCGCCGGGGCGGGCCGAAGGCCTGGGAATCGCCTTCCCGGAACCCGACGGGGATTGTTGTAGGCTCGCCCTTTGCGCGCTTCTGATCTCCTATGACGCCGACCGAATTCCTCGAGCTCTTTCCCGGCCCCTTCAATTTCCTGCGGCGTGATCCGGAGGAGATCCGGGGGCTGATGCCGGACATCGACAGCAGCCTGCCGTCGCCCCATCAGATCTTTCTCGCCGATGAGGAAGCCACCCCGATCCAGGGCTTCCCGATCTTGCTGTCTCCGGGCATGCGCCATCTCAGCGAGGCGCTGGAGGCCTTTCTCGAGGCCGAGGAGCGAGTCCAGGTCGCCGTTTTTCAGCGTCGCTCCTTCGATCGCAAGGCCCATTCCCAGGCCTGGGAGCGCTACCGTTCGCACCTGGCTCGGGTGATCGAGAACGTCACCCTGTCCTCCTACGGTCGCGCCTTTCCAGCGACCTTCTGGCTCTACCACTCGCTCGATGTCGCGCGCGTCCTGCGCGACGCTCCGCGCCGCCTGCTGCGCCTCGATCTGAAGATCGCCCGGCGCCACGGCGACAGCATCAAGTTCCGTGTCCTCGATCGCTATCTGAGCTTCGTCTTCACCGAAACCTATGAGCTCGCCGGCCGCTTGGCGGAACGCACCGAGGGCAACGAAGAAGAGCTCTTCCCGCGATTGCTGTCGCACATGCGCGACAACGTGCTGATCTTCACCGAGGAGCACATCAGCCGCAATCTCGAGGAGCTGGCGAGCTACTTCCACGGCTGTCTGCGCGTCGATGGCCGGGATCTGCGCAACCGCCTCGAAGCTCTCGAGGACTGGCATCGGGCCAGCCTCGATCGCCCGGGGCCCTTGCGGCTGGTGGTCGAGCATCTGCTGCGCGCTTCGCCGCTGCCGAGCAACCTCGGCGAACCGGATCCGGCGAGCCGCGGGCGTGAGCTCCTCACCCGCCCCGGCTACGCGCGTTTCCTCGCCGAGCAACCGGACTACCCGGCGCGCCGGCTGCTCGATCCATCCGGCGTCGAGCAGTGGGAATCCCTGCTCCTCAAGCTCAAGGAGTTCGAGCTCATCCACACCGTGCGGCGCTTCCTGGTGCCGGTGCGGGAGCACCAGGGGCAGCTCGTGTTCCGCTCCGAAGGGGCGACCCGCAGCCTGCCCGGTCGGCGCTCCCTGGTGCTGTCGCCGGCGACCCGTCCGCTCGATTTCATGGCGCCTTGGGTGGTCGAGCCGCTGGTTCATCGCTTTGGCTTGATCTACGACCTCACCGATTTTTCCGAGGTGGTGTCGGTGATCCGACGCTCCGGCAGCGATCTCCAGGACGGCTCCTTCCGCCAAATCTTCACCTTCCAGCGGCGCATCAACCGCCTGGCTCGGGACTTCCGCCTCAGCCTCGAGAAGTACCTCGGCGACGGCGCCTTCTACTCCAGCCGCCACGGCTCCAAGCTGGTGCACGCGGCGGTGATGATCCAGCGCGCCTATCGCCAGGCGGTCGAGCAGGGGCTGCCCTTCGATCGCGGCGTCCGCATCGCCCTCAACTTCGGCCCCTACCGCTTGCTACCCATCGGATTCGGCGATGGCGGTCCGGAACGCTATGAGTTCTTCGGTCACGGAGTCGTCGAGCTCACCCGGCTGATCACCGGCAAATCGTCGAAGGAGATCGACGAGATCCAGAACATGCTGATCAACCAGGGGTACCCGGAGCAGACCGTCTATCGCTTCTTCTCTCCCCTGGTGAAGCGCGATGCGGACTTCATGGAGCGGCGTGAAAAGGCTCGCCGGTTCTACGCCTACGTCAATGCCAACGGCCAGCTCATCAACGAGGGCATCGTCGCCACCGACGCCTACATCGCCCAGCTCGAGATCGACATCCAGGGCACTCCCCTCTATCGCGTCGAAGACGGCGACCGCCGATACATCGCCTACGGCCAGCCGGAGAATCCCGACTTCCTGGTCGCCCTGCGGCGCCTCGGCAACGCCCACCTCAAGGGCCTCGGCAAGGTTCCCATCTTCGAGGTCGTCGACGGCGCTCGCTGGCAAGGCTTGAAGCTGCCGCGAGCCGAAACGGACTCGCTGCAACAGGCCCTCAAGCAGCTCGCTCCCGCGGGCCTGTGATCTTCCATCACCCGAATCGAGGAGCTCGATCGTGAGTCAAGCCGTGCTCTCGACCCAGGTCGCCGGTTTGCCGGAGCCGCGTCGCGGCAAGGTGCGCGACGTCTACGACCTCGGCGACCGCCTGCTGCTGGTCGCCACCGACCGCATCTCGGCCTATGACTGGGTGCTCTCGCCGGGGATTCCGGACAAGGGCAAGATCCTGCATCAGCTCTCGCTGTTCTGGTTCGATCAGTTGGCGGATCTGGTGCCGCACCATCTCGAGCCGGGTCTCGCGTCGGCGCTGCCGCCGGCGGTGGCCGAGGATCCCGTGCTGGCCGGTCGCAGTGCGGTGGTCCGCAAGACCGAGGTCGTTCCCTTCGAGTGCGTCGCCCGCGGCTACCTCGCCGGCAGCGGATTCCGTGAGTACCGGGCCGACGGCAGCGTTTGCGGCTTGCCGCTGCCGGCAGGCTTGCGACGGGCCGATCGCCTGCCGGAGCCGATCTTCACCCCGGCGACCAAAGCCGAGGAAGGCCACGACGAAAACGTCTCCTTCGAGGTCATGGCCGAGGCCTTGGGGGTTGAGCTGGCGGCGCGTCTGCGCGACCTCACCCTCGCCCTTTACCGGCGCGGTGCCGATCACGCCGCCTCCCGGGGCTTGATCCTGGCCGACACCAAGTTCGAGTTCGGGCTGGTCGGCGGCGAGCTGCGGCTGATCGACGAGGCTCTGACACCGGACTCCAGCCGCTATTGGGAGGCGGACCTCTGGACCCCGGGCGAAGAGCCCGCCTCCTTCGACAAGCAGTTCGTCCGCAACTGGCTCGACACCACCGATTGGGACAAGAACAGTCCGCCGCCGGAGCTGCCTCCCGAGGTGGTCGCCGGCACACGGCAGCGCTACCTCGAAGCCTTCCGCCGCCTCACCGGCCACCAGGTCGATCTCTGATGGCCCCTCTGGCGGGCGCCCCGGGGCCGGCGCCAAGGCGGGCCTCGCGGACCTTCGGCCAGCGGCTTGTCCTCCTGCTCGCCGGCTGTGGCCTGGCGCTGACGGCACCCCTCGCCCTCGCCCACGTCAAGTGGTTCAGCGACTTCGACTACCACACGCCACCGCTGTCGGTGGCGGCGGTGATCACCCCCACCTTCCTCGTTCTGGTGGCCGTCAGTGCCGTCGTGATGGCCCTGCTGGTGATGCTCGACCAGCGCCTCGACGGCACGGGTTGGTATCGCCATCTCCACCGATGGTTGAGCGCCCGCCAGGATTACAGCCTGCTGGTGATGCGCGGCGCGATGGCCGCGGTGCTGTTGATCTCCTGGGCCTCCGACGCGGTGTTGGCGCCGGAGCTGACGTCGCGCTTCCCGACCCTCGTCTGGCTGCAGTTCGTGGTCGCCGTGCTGCTGCTCTTTCCGCGCCTGGTTGGCCTCGGCGGAGCCGGCGTTCTGGCGATTTTCGCCGCCTCGGTCTTCGAGTTCGGCCTCTTCCACATCCTCGACTATCTGCACTACCTGGGCATCGGCTTCTACTTGCTGGTCAGCGCCAGCCGGCACCAGAAGCTGTGCAACGCCGGGTTGCCGGCGCTCTACGGCACGATGGGGTTCTCCCTCATCTGGCTGGGCTACGAGAAGCTGTTCTACCCGAGCTGGGCGCTCTACCTCCTCGATCAGAGTCCCCAGCTCGCCCTCGGATTGCCGCCGCAGTTCTTCCTCCAGGGAGCTGCCTTCGTCGAGATCGGTCTCGGTTTTCTACTCCTGATCGGCCTCCTCGGTCGGCCGCTGGCGGCGGTGATCACCTTGGTCTTCTTCACCACCACGCTGGTCTTCGGAAAGATCGAGGTGATCGGCCATACGCCACTGCACGCTGCCCTGGTGGTGTTTCTTCTCAACGGCGCCGGCACCCTCTACAGGCCGCCCATCGCGATCCACCGGCGGCTCTCTTGGCGAGTCGCCTTCGCCGCCTTGAACTATCTTCTGATCATCGCTCTCTTCCTCGGCGCCTACTCTTGGTCCGCCCACCGCCAGTACCAGGACGCCATCGCCACCGACCGGAGTCTGGTCCATGGCCGTGCGGCCTTCGACCTCACCGATGCGGAGCGGGTCCCAGAGTTCATTCGCTTCGAGGTCGTCGAGGAGCTGCCCGCCAGCTACGACCTGCACGTCGAGCTCACCGACTGGACTTTCACGCCGGAGAAATCCGGCCAGCCGACGGTGGCCAACGAGGGGCACGGCCACGTCTTCGTCAACGGCCGACAGGTGGGCCGCCTCTACGGCCCCTGGTTCCACCTCGGCGAGCTGGCCCCGGGCGACAACCGCATCGTCGTCACCCTCAACGGTAGCGATCACCGCGACTTCGTGGTCGATGGCCAGGTGCTGGCGGCGGAAACCACGGTCGTCGTCCCGCCCTCCTGAGCCGAGCTTCTGCTAGGCGGGGTGTAGCCCGGTGAGCCGCTCGCTGACCTCCCACAGGCGGCGGGCGGTTTCTCGATTCTCCGCTCGGCGCGCCATCTTGACCCGCCGGGGATAGCCACGAAACTCCAAAAAGCCGTCTGGGCCGAAGTAGTCGCCGCTGGTGGCGCTGGGATCGGTCGCGGCTCGTAGGGTTGGCAGCGCCCCCTGCGGAGGCGTCATCGCGAAGATCGGATTGAAAAAGCGAGCCAGACCGCTGGTGCGCTGCAGGTTGGTGGCAGTCCAGCCCGGGTGAGCCGCGGTGACGGTGACGCTCGATCCGGCCTCCTGCAGACGATGCACCAACTCGCGGACGAAGAGCTAATTGGCCAGCTTGCTCTGACCGTAGGCCGGCCAAGGGGAGTAGCGACGTTCGAAATGAAGGTCGTCGAAATGGATCTTGCCCTGGCGGGCAGCGAGGCTCGACACCACCACGATGCGCGCCTCCGGGGTGGCCTCGAGGAGTGGCAGGAGCCGGGCCGTCAAGGCGAAGTGGCCGAGGTGATTGACGCCTAGCTGGAGCTCGAATCCCTGGGCCGTTTTCGAGGCCGGAGGAACCATGACGCCGGCATTGAGCACCAGCAGGTCGAGTCTCTCGCGGTTGGCGAGAACTTCCTCGGCATAGTGGGCGACGTGGTCGAGGTCGGCCAGGTCGAGCGGCGCGACGGAGACTTCGGCGGTGGGATGCTCGGCGCGAATTCGCTCGACCGCTGCCCGTCCGCGCTCGGCGCTGCGGCAAGCCAGACCGACCTGGGCACCCTTGCTCGCCAGGGCGAGGGCGGTCTCGAATCCGATGCCGCTGTTGGCTCCGGTGACGATGGCGAAGCGGCCGATCTGGTCGGGAATCTGGTCGCGGGTCCAAGGCATGGGCTGATCCTCCTGATCTCGAGCCAGCGCGCCGCGGCGCGAGGCGGGGGTATCGCAGAGCTCTGCGCTAATCTTGTGAGGACGGCCGAGGGGAAGCTCTCTCGGCCTGTACACTCGGAAGTGTACTCGTCGATACGGGCTATGTAAACCGAAAAGTTTACCGAGAGTCGATGACCGATACCCATCCCAAAAAAAGGGCCATCCTCGAAGCCGCCCTGGCCGAGTTTCGAGAGCATGGCTTTCAGGCCGCCAACATGGATCGCATCGCGGCCCGGGCGCCGGCCTCGAAGCGCACCGTCTACAAGCATTTCGCGAGCAAGCAGGCGCTCTTCGAAGAGATCAGCGCCCTGCTCGTCGAACGCACCGCCGAGGCCAGCGAACGGCCCTACCGAGCCGCCGAGGGAATTCGTGACGGCCTCGAGCAGATCGCTCGCAACCTCGTCGACCTCTACTTGGATCCGGAGTTCTTGGACACCGTCCGGATGATGCTCGCCGAGTGCTTCCGCTCCCCGGAGGCGGCGCGCGATGTGTGGGAGCGGGCCCACTCCGGCGAGGACGGCCTGACCCGCTGGCTGCGCCAGGCTACGAAGGACGGACGTTTGGCCGTCTCCGATCCCGTGGCGGCGGCGACCCAGCTCACGGGAATGCTCAAGGCGTTCACCTTTTGGGAGCAGGTCATCGCACCGAGCCGAGCGCTGCCCAACCAGGCCGAGCGGCAAGCGATCGTCTCCGACTCGGTGAAGACCTTCTTGGCCCGCTACGGCGAAGCGCCCACCGGTTTCTAGGGGCTTCGCCGGCACCATATTCCGGGCCGGAAAGGCGTCCTGTTTCCGGACCGCGAGGAAGACCTTTCTCTTGACTCGGTCACGGGTCGATTCTACGATTGCGATATATCGAATATTCCGTAGGTCGACTGCCTCGGAGGTTGGAGCGATGCGAAGGATCTTGTTGGCCGGTCTGCTCTTGATGGCTTTTCCTGCGACCTCGGCGCAGTGGGGCTGTTGGGTTTGCCTGAACCGGGTTCCCACGTGCCACGTTCTCGGGACGCCATGCGCCTGGAGCTGCACCCAGGTGGGCGACGAAGAGATGGGCGCCGGGATCCGGTGCGAAATGGTCTACGACCCGATCCAGGGCTGGACCTGTCACATTGACGGTGGCGCCTGCTTCAACGTCGAGGTCGATGGCGGCGAGGAGCTGGACTGCCTGGACATTTGCCCGTGAACCGGCCGCTGGTCTGGATCTTGGCGCTGACCCTGTGGGCGATGCCGAGCGTGGGCGCAGCCGGTGACGACGTTCTGATTCCCGTCGCGACCGGTCTTCCGGAGGGCGTGGCTGCGGAGGTTCGATGGACACCGACGGCGGGCGGCGAGGAGCGGACCTGCGCCGCGACCGCCTGTTCACTGCCCGAGGGCTCGGTCTGGACGGCGTGTCTGGAAGCGCCCGGCTTCTGGGCTCCGTGCGAGGTCGTCGAGGCACGGCGGGAGCAGGGACTGCGCTTCTCTCCCCTGCCGACGGTGATCGTTCACGGTCGGTTTGCCGAGGGCGAGTGGCCCGATCGCTTGCGGATGGCCTTCTCGTTGCTGCCGAAGGCCGGAGCGCCATCCGCTGCCGGGGGCCTGACCCGGCACTCGGTGCATTGCCACCTGGCAGAGAAAGCTTGGCGCTGCGAGGTGCCGGCGGCACGGCTGGATCTCGAGATCAGGCCCGCCGGGTTCGCGCCGGTTTACCGCTTCGGAATCGATCTCGGCGGTATCGATCTCGGGAGTGGCGATCTCGGCGGTGTCGATTCCGGTGGGGGCGAGGCCTTCGACCTGGGGACGATGGCACTGCGCCGCGGCGCTTCGCTCGTCGGGTGGGTGGAAACCGCCAGCGGAAAAAGCTTCGACGCGGGCGCCAGGGCGCGTCTCTCTCCTCTGGCACCTCGCACGGCGCTCCGGGAGCGCCTGACTTCGAAGACCGACGAGGTCGCGGTCTCGGCGACGGGCTTCTTTCAGCTTTCCGGTTTGGCGGCCGGGACCTACTTGCTGGAAATCGAGCATCCCGCCTATGCCATCTCCCGGCAATTTCCCCTCGAGCTATGGGACGGCCGCGAGACGCGTCTCGCGGCGCCGCTGATCCTCCAGCCGCCGATGGATCTGCGAGCGACGATCGACCCGCCCCTCGATCCGAGCGGACGCCCCTGGATCGTCGAGCTGCTGCGTCGATCGCCCCTCTCCGGAGCTGCCGGGAGTGAGTTCGCCTTCCAGGGGCCGGCCAGTCGGGCCGGCGAGGTGGTGGTCCGAGGCGAGGCGCCGGGAACCTTCTCGCTGCAGGTCAAGGATCGATGGGACAACAGCTTCTTCATCGAGCCCTGGCTGACGGTCGAGCCAGGCGAGGGCGACATCGAGGTGCGCCTCGACTTGATCGAGGTGGTCGGCCGGCTGACCCATCGTGACGAAGGGATCGCGGGGACTATTTCCTTCGGAGGCCGCCACGTCGCCCCGCGGGTGGCGATGGAGGCGGATCGCGAGGGTGCCTTCCACGGAGTCGTCGCCGAAGACGGCTGGTGGCGGGTCGAAATCGAGGCCGAGGGCCTCGAGCGGGTCGCCCGGGTCGAGGTGGTACCCGATGGCGCGGGCGTCGCGAAAGTCGAGATCGAGCTGCCGGCCAGCGAGCTGTCGGTGAGCGCCGTGGACCAGGACGGTGCGGCCGTCGAGGGTGCTTGGGTCACTCTGGTCACCGTCGATGGCGCCCTTTCGGATACCACGGACGAGGGGGGCGAAGCGACTTTCCGTGCCTTCACCGAGGGCGTGGTGTGGGTTTCCGCCGAGGGACGTCGGCGAGGAGAGTCGCTGGTGAGCGACCACCGCACGGTCGAGGTGCGAGAGGATGCCGCTCCGGCGCCGGTCGAGCTGATTCTGCGACCGAAGGTGGCGGTCTCCGGCGCGGTGACTTCCGAGCGCGGACCGGTTCCTGGCGCGATCGTCGATCTGTGGGTGGCCGAACCGGTGGTCGCGAGCGGCTTCGATCGGCGCTCGAGCGACGGCGGTGGGCGCTTCGAGGCCCGTTTGCCGGCCGCCGCGCGCCAGCTCACCGCCATCGTCAGTCCACCGGGCCATGCCCTCAAGGCCTTCTCTCTGCCGATGGCAGAGCGGGTGAGCCTCGAGGTACCGGCGGCAGGGGGCTCCCTGCGAGTGGCAACGGGCATCGATCGCGACTACCGGCGGCACGAGAATCCCGAAGTTCTGGCGGTGATGCAGGACGGGATCCCTCTCTCGGCGCAGGTCTTGAGCCAGTGGCGCGCCGGCCACGGCGTCACCGATGCCCCGGGAGCCACAATCACCTATCCCAAGCTGGCTCCGGGCCACTACCGCGCTTGCGCTCGACGGGCCGCGCCCACCCTCCCCCGCCATCCCGGGGTACCCTCCGCCGGCGAACGGTGCGCCGAGGGCTACCTCGCGGCCGGCGGCCTTCTCGAGCTGGAGTTGCCCCGCGACTGAGTTGCCCCGAGATTGAGGGATCAGGGCGCCCTTGGGGTCAGGGCACCGCCGAGCTGCGGAGCAGCGCCTTGACCGTGGCGCCAAGGGCCTTGCCGCGCAGATCGCGGGCGACGACGCGCCCTGCGGAATCGACCAGCACCGTCACCGGTACCGCCTCGACGCCGAAACGGCGGGCGATGTCGGACTGGGTGCCGGCGCGCTCGTGGACCTGCGGCCAGGTGATGTCGTGACGCAGCAGGAATGAGCGCAGGTCGCGCCGCTCGAGGGCGTCGAGGGCGATGCCGACGATCACCAGACCGCGCTCGCCATAGGCCGCATCGAGCTCGCGCAGGTCCGGTAGCTCGGCCAGGCAGGGGGCGCACCAGGTGGCCCAGAAGTCGAGCAGGACGACGCGACCCTCGAGGTCATCGGCGGTCCAGGTGCGGCCGGTGAGGTCGGTCCATTCCTCGCTGCGCCAGATCGAGTCGGCGGCGGCCGGCACGGCCAGGGCGAAGGCGAAGATCAGCGCCAGGACACCCCCGCGGAGGGCTCCGCGAAGCCTCAGAACTGCCACCGCAGGCCGACCTGGTAGGAGCGCGGCAGGCGCGGCCCGTAGACGTAGTTGGAGTCGCGGTCGGGGCCCCGATCGAGATCTTCCTGGTACTCGTCGGTGAGGTTCTTGGCGCCGACGGTGAGGGTCACGGAGCGCCCGGCGAGGCGAAAATCGCGTGACAGATTGAGATCGAGCTCGACGAAGGACGGCGTCCTTTCGAGGCGGTCCTCGGTGATGAAGCCGGCATAGTGGGGCGCGGTCATCTCGCCGGTGTAGCGGGCGCCGAGGAAGAGTTCGATCGCCGCCGGCAGGCGGGACTGCAGAAGGAAGGTGCCGTACTGGTCCGGCGAGCGGAACAGCTCACGGCTGCCGAAGTCGGGCTCCGCCTCGGCCAACCGGGAGCTCTGCACCACGTAGCCGGCCTGCAGCGAGAGGCGGGAGCCCCAGCGCAGGGAGGCGGCGAGCTCGACCCCTTCGACCTGGGCGCCGGCGGCGTTGACGCGCAGGAACTCGCGCTGATCGGTGGCCGGGTCGTCGGCCTCGATGACGTCGAAGAGGTCTTCGAGGTCGGTGCGGAAGCCGGCGACCTCGAGCGCGGCGCTGCCCTTGCGCCCGAAGGTCGGCCGCCACTCGACGGACAGCAAGTAGGCGTCCGAGCGCTCCTCGACGAGGTCGGCGGCGGGCCGGATGACCTGCGCTTCGCCACCGGCGAGCTCGATGTGGAGATCCTCGTCGAAGGTCACCGGAGCGCGGAAGCCCTGGGCGTAGGACAGGCGCACGGTGACGTCGTCGCGCGGCGCCAGCATCGCCGCCAGTCGCGGCAGCAGCACCGGATCGGGCAGCGCCGAGTGGTCGTCGGCGCGCAGGCCGTAGATCACCGTCACCTTGTCGCCCAGGGTGCGGTCGTCCTGGACGTAGACGCCGAGATTGCTGTTGCTCTCCTGCAGCAGGCGGTCGTAGCCGGGCTGGCGGTCGTCGATCTCGTCGCGGCTGTAGCTGGCGCCGAAGCTGTAGGTGCCCCTGGAGTGGTAGAGGTTGGCCTGCGAGTCGAGGATCCAGAGCGGGTTCTCGGTGGTGCCGTAGGCGTTGGGATCGAAGCCGCCGCCGTAGTAGGAGTCGCGCGAGGTGTCGGCATAGGAGCCGGCGAGGCGGTAGTCGAAGCGTGCCGAGACGGTGTGCAGAAAGCCGAGGGACAGGCCGAGGCGCTCGGTGCTGATCTCCTCCGTCAGAGCGGTCTCGTCGGGACGCCGGTCGAAGCGGACGAGGTCGCCACCGCGCCGCCGGGCATCGGTGAAGTTGAGCTCACCGCTGAGGCGCGCCTGGTCCGCCAGCAGGTAGTGCTCGCCGCGCACCCCGAAGGTGGTCAGCTCGCGGCTGGTGACCTCGGTGAAGCCGTCACCGTCGAGGTCCGCCGGGTCGACCTCGTCGAGCTGGGCGATGAAGGAGAAGCCGGTGCGCCGCTGGCGCGGGCTCCAATCGGCCATCGCCGACAGGCTGTAGCCGGCCTCGCCGCCGGTGCGCAGGCCACGGGCGTCGAGGGCGAAGTGGGTGTCGAGGGGCGAATGGGGAATCAGATTGATCACCCCACCGACGGCGCCGGCACCGTAGATTGCCGCTCCCCCACCCTTGACCACCTCGATGTTTTCGAGGGCGCTGGCGGGAAACTGCTCGACTCCGTAGACCAGCGCCAGGGAGGACACCGTCGGCTGGCCGTCGACCAGGATCTGGGAGTAGGGACCCTCGAGGCCGAGCATGCGCACCTGCGAGAAGTTGCAGTTCTGGCAGTTGCTCTCGATGCGCACGCCGGGGGTCAGCTCGATGGCGTCGGCGAGGGTGCGAGAGGCGGAAGCCTCGATGCTGTCGCGCGAGATGCGCTGTACATGCACCGGCGTCTCCGCCAAGCGTTTGGCGGTGCGCGTGCCGGTGACCACGATCTCCTCGCCGAAGGCCGGCGTCAGCTCGAGCTCGAGGAGCAGCGGCGCGTCCGTTTCCTTGGTGACGGTGGCATCGAGAACCGAGAAACCGGCGGCGATCACCAGCAGGGTCTGCCGTCCGTCGGGCACCCGCGGGGCGCAGACCACGCCGGCGCCATCGCTGGTCAGCTCGACATCGGCGTCGAGCAGATGCAGCACCGCGTCGCTCACCGGCTGCTGGTTGCCGTCGACGATGGTGGCGCGCAGATCACACTCCTCGGCATCCGCAGCCAATGCCGGCACGGTCAGGAGGAGCAGGGTCAGAGTCAGGGTCAGGGTGCGCAAAGTGCTCATCGGTTCGGTCCTCGCTCGGATCTTGGGCATTGCCCTCGGATACGGTCAAGCGAAGACTATATTTTGATTAGTCAAAAATCAAGTTCTAGGAGATATCGACTGATGATTGCGGACCCACCGCCTCTTCCTTGGCGAGTCTCTGCGGTTCTCATCTGATAGCGCTTCGGCGAGCCCATCCCCCGCCGCGCGGGGGGACGGCGGCCCCGGCCGCGCTGCGCACCGACCGGGGCCTTTCGCCACCCGCAGAGCTCAGAACTTGCCGTTGTCGTGGGCCATCTCGGCGGGAATCGGGGAAATCACGTCCCAGTGCTCGACGATCTTGCCGTCGGCGACCCGGAAGAGGTCATAGAAGGCCATCGTCTCTCCCCCGAGATCGCCTTCCGAAGCGGTGAGCACGAAGTTGCCCTCGGCGATCACCAGGTGGGTCTCGCGGTAGCTCATGGTGATGCCCTGCTCGGCCCAGGCGGCGAGGGCCGCGCCGAGTCCTTCGAGGCCGTCGGCGATCTGGCTGTTGTGTTGCAGGTAGGTTTCGGTTGAGACGAAGTCGGTGATGCGGTCGACCTCACCGTCGCGCAGGACGGTGGCGACGAAGTCGCTGACCAGAGCCTTGTTGGCGGCGGTCTGGTCGCGGTCGGAGATCTCCGTCGGGCCGTCCGTCTGGCTGCGGCCGGAGGGGTTCGGCGGCGTCACCGCGGCGAGGTTGTCCCAGTGCTCGGCGACTCGCCCGTCCTCGACCCGGAAGATGTCGAAGGCCACCATCTCGTCGGCGCCGAAGGCCTGGGCATTGCGGTAGGTGTTGTGCAAGGCGACATAGTCGCCGTCGGCGAGGACGCGGTGGGTCTCGACCTTCAGGCCGCTGTCGCGCAATGCTGGCAGCAGTCCCAGAATCGGCGCTGCGCCGGTCGGCACCGCCGGGTTGTGTTGCACGTAGCCTGGTGCCAGATGCTGCTCGGCGGCTTGCGGATCGAAGTCGGAAAAGAGGGCGGCGAAGGCGCTGAGGACGATCTGTTTCGGTTCCATGGTCGGTCTCCTGGCAAGGTGCGAGGCGCTTTTCGAACACCCCGGACTCTTAAGTATTTCTGTCGAGTGTCGGTCGCAACCCCTGCGACAGGAGAACGCTACGCCTGGACTCGCCACCTCGCCAGGTCGTAAGCTGACGTTCGATGGTCAAAAACGGACAATCGACCCCTAGAAGCGTTCCGGCCGTCCCCTTCGACGGCGGCCAGCGGGCGGCCTTCGGAGTCGAGGTTCTGATCCTCGAAGAGCTGCGACGACGCTCGCTCGATCACTCGATCTTCCGGGCTCATCGCACCGGTTTCCACCTCCTGTTGGTGATCACCGGCGGTGCCGGCTGGCACATGGTGGATTTCGATCAGCACCCGGTCGAGGCGGGCGCCCTGGTGCACGTCGCTCCGGGTCAGGTGCAGCGCTTCGATGGCGAGCATGACCTGGCCGGCTTCGTCGCCCTCTTCCAGCCCGAAGTCTGCGGTGCCGAGGCGCCACCGCGCCGCTGGCCGGCACGAATCGTCCCGACGCCGGAAGACTTCGACGCCCTCCGGAAGCTGGTGGATCTGATGCTCGACCTTCAGGTTCGCGAGCTGAGCGCGGCCCCGGACCGCGTCGTGTGGCGACTCCTGCCGGCCCTCTTGGAGCTCTGCGAGGGCGCCGTCCGGCGGCAGCTCGATCGTCAGGGTCTCCCGGTGAGCGAGCCATTCGAGGCCTTCGAAAGTCTGCTCGAAGAGCAGCTCACCCACCACCGCGACCTGGCCTGGTATGCCCGCACCCTGGGCTATTCCGAAAAGACCCTGTCGCGCTGGTGCCGGCGGATAGTGGGAATCGGCGCCAAGGCCCACATCGACCGCCGCGTCGCCCTCGAAGGCCAGCGCCTGCTGGTGCACACGGACCTCGCCGTCGAGACCATCGCGCTGCGACTGGGGTTTTCCGAAGCGACCAACTTCGTGAAGTTCTTCAAGCGGCTGATCGGCACCACCCCCTCGGCCTTCCGCGCCCTTTATCGAGGCTAGCCCGCCCTTCTCACCATCTTTCCGCTGCGCGTCCGTAGGTCCCCGATTCTGCTGCGTTATCCGTCGCCTGCTCTCCTCAGCACGTCGAGTACGGCGGCGTCGTGGCAGCGACGGATGCCTTGCATCTTCAAGAACCTACGCCCTCTCGCGAGGAAACCTCGTGAGAAGGGCGGACTAGAAGCCGCCGGTCGGGACGGAGCCGAGGAGGTACTTCAGGTTGTCGTCGTTCCAGCGGATGCCGCCGCCGAAGAAGAAGGAGTCGCGGTCGCTTTCGAGGGGATCGTCGTAGCCCCCCATCAGGTAGACGTTGCGGTTGACGAAGTAGCGCGTGGTGAGCCGCAGGTGGGGGTCGCGATCGCCCTCGCGGTCGAAGTCGAAGGCTTCGAGGTCGAGCCACAGGCGGCGGTCGAGGGTGGGGACGGGATACTCGATGGCGACGCCGAAGTTGTCTTCGATGAGGCCGGCCCAGAGGCGCGATTCGTTGCGCAGGCGAACCCCTAGCAGGGCCGAGAAAACGGCCTCGTCCTCGGTGGTCAAGGTCTCGATGGTGCGCACCTCGGTGCTGCCGTCGGGGAGGGTTTCGGTGACCCGCTGGGTCTTCAAGAACTCGTCTCCGACGGCGTTCTCGACGAGGGCGATCTTGTACAGCCGATTGCTGCCGCGGCCGGGATCGAGCTGCAGGGCGAGGGAGCCCTGGTACTCCTCCGCATCCTGCAGGTAGAAGCCGCCGAGCTCGAGATCGAGCTTGAGATCGCCGACTCGGCCGAGGGTGTCCGACAGGGTGTCGACGCCGCCCTCGATGGAGCCCAGGGTGTCGACGATCTCGTCGTGCATCTCGTCGCTGGTGAGGAGCTTGCCGAGGGTGCCCTCGCCGCGGGCCAGGCGATCGGTGATGGTGTTGAGGTTCTCGGCCGAAGTCTGCAGGCTGGCGGAGAGGGTCTCGATATTTCCCAGGCTGCCGGCGAGCTGATCGCGATTCTCGGACACCACCGAGGTCAGGGAGTCGACCAGGGTGGCGATCTTCTCCGCCAGCACCGGCAGCTCGCTGGCGAGGGTACCGCTGGCGCTCTCGAAGTTGCGGATCGTACCGGAAAGCTGCTGGCGGTTGTCGGCCACCAGCGAGCGGATCTCGGCGGTGGTGGCCTCGAGGTTGTCGAGGAGCCGCGCCAGGGAGCCGCCGCCGGCCGGGTCGGCGAGGGAATCGGTAACGTTCTGGATCGAGTCGCCGATGTCGCCGAGCTTCGCCATGGCGTCGTCGAAGGACGGCGGCGTCACCCCGACCAGGGGCTCCCCCGCCGCCAGCTCCGGCGCGCCCTCGGGGCCGAGCATCAGCTCGATGTACTTGTCGCCGAGGAGCCCGAGGTTCGAGATGTGGGCCTCGCTCCCAGCAGTCAGCGGCACCGGCTGCTCGAGCAGAAGGCGGACCCGAGCCCGACGGCCCTCGAGGCGGATCCCGTCGACCCGGCCGACCCGCACGCCGGCGATGCGCACCGGCGCCTTGTCGTCGAGACCGGCGACCGTATCGAACACCGCTTCGACCACCTGCTGATCCGGCGCGAAGGGATTGAGGTCCTCGATGCGAATCACGAAATACATCAACACGAGGAGCGCCACGGTGGCGAAGATTCCGACTTTGATGGCCTGGGTCATCGGGTTCTCCTGGGTGCTCAGGCGAGGGGGCCTTCCGCCTTGCCGTGAATGAACTGCTGAACCCGCGGATCCGGCAGCTCCTGGAATTCCTTCGGCGGCGCCAGGGCGACGATCCGGCCGCCGGCAAGGAGGCCGATGCGGTCGGCGATGCGAAAGGCGCTGGTCATGTCGTGGGTGATGGTGATGGCGGTCGAGCCGAGGCGATCGAGCATGCGGGTGATGACGTCGTCGATCAGCGCCGTGGTGATCGGATCGAGACCGGTGGTCGGCTCGTCGAAGAGCAGAATGTCTGGCTCGAGGGCGATGGCGCGGGCGAAGCCGACGCGCCGGCGCATGCCGCCGGAGAGCTGGCCCGGCATCTTGTCGTCGACGCCGTCGAGGCGGACGACGTCGAGGCAACCGGAGACCCGGGCCTCGATCTCGGCAACGCTGAGCTCACGGCGTCGGCGCAGCGGGAAGGCGACGTTCTCGAAGACCGTCATCGAGTCGAACAGGGCGCCCTCCTGGAAGGCCATGCCGTAGCGCCGGCGAAAGTGCGTCAGCTCGGCGCTGGAGAGGCTGGCGAGATCGACGCCGTCGACCTCGACGCTGCCGGAATCGGGCGCCATCAAGCCGATCAGGTGCTTGAGCAGCACGCTCTTGCCGCTGCCCGAGCCGCCGATCACCACCAGCGACTCCCCTTCTTGGATGTCGAGGTCGAGGCCGGCGAGGACGACCTTCGGACCGAAGGCCTTGCGGACGCCGCGCAGGCGGATCTTGGAGGAGGTTTCCACGGCCTAGAAAAGCAACTTGGTCAGGATTAGGTCCGAGAACAGGATGGCGATCGAGGCCATCACCACCGCTTCGGTGGTCGAGCGCCCGACGCCTTCGGCGCCGCCTTCCGTGTAGTAGCCCTTCTGGCAGCCGATGACGGCGATCAGGAGACCGAAGACGGCCGCCTTGATCAACCCCGAGGCGACGTCGTTGAGGTCGAGGAACTGGAAGGTGTTCTCCATGTAGGTGACCGGGTTGGCGCCCAACAGGACCACCGCGATCAGATAGCCACCCCAGATCCCCACGGCGTTGCCCATCATCACCAACATCGGCAAGGTTAGGGTCGTCGCCCAAACCCGCGGCACCACCAGGTAGTGAATTGGATTGGTCGCCATCACCTCGAGAGCGTCGATCTGCTCCGTCACCCGCATGGTGCCGAGCTCGGCGCCCATCGCCGAGCCGCAGCGGCCGGCGACGATCAGGCCACCGATCACCGGCGACAGCTCGCGCACCATCGAGAGGGCCACCAGCGAGCCGACGAAGCCTTCGGCGTTGAAGCGCTGCAGCGTGTTGAAGGTCTGCAGGGCCAGCACCATGCCGGTGAACAGGGCGGTCAGGAGGACGACCGGAATCGAGTCGAGGCCAACCCGCACCATCTGGCGCAGCAGCTCGCGCACCTCCCAGGGCGGGCGCGGCGTCCAGCGCAGCACCTGTCCCAGCATCAAGAACAGGCGGCCGACCTCGGTGAAAAAGCGGCTCACCACAGGCCTTGGCCGCGGCTGCTGCTGAAACGCGCCGAGACCTCCTCGATGCGTCCCTCGGAACGGTAGCGACGCGGCATCCGCAAACCCAGCAGGCAGAGCATTTCCCAGGGAATGGTGCCGGCCGACTCGGCGAGGTCCCAGGCGTCGATCGCGTGGTCGCCGCGGCGGCCCAGCAGGACGACCTCGTCGCCGACCTCGGCGCCGAGCCCGGTGACGTCGATCATCGACATGTCCATGGTCACGGAGCCCACCAGCGGTGCCGAAGTGCCACCGACCAGGGCGCGGGCCCCCGGCGTCAAACGCCAGGCGTAGCCATCCGCGTAACCCACCGGCACGACGGCGATCTCGGAAGGCCGCTCGGCCCGCCAGCGGCCGCCGTAACCGACCGCGGCGCCCGCCTCGAGGGTGCGTCGCTGCACGATGCGGGTGACCACCGACATCACCGGTTCGAGATCGCCGGGAGCGCCTCTCGCGGCTTCGCGATCGGCCGGGTCGAGGCCGAAGAGGGCGAGGCCGAAGCGCACCAGCTGGTGCCGGCTGGCGGGATGATGGAGGCCGGCGGCGCTGTTGGCGGCATGGATCAGCAGGCGCGACCGCTCCGCCGCCGTCAGCTGGTCGAGAACCGCCTCGAACCGCCTCTGCTGGGCGGCGTTGCTCGGGCTCGCCGGAGTGTCGGCCTCGGCAAAGTGGGTGATCAAGCCGCTGAGCTCGAGGTGTCGATCGCTTCGCAGCAGCTCGAGGGCGCGAGGAATCTGGTCGGTGGCGACGCCCAGGCGGTTCATGCCGGTGTCTACCTTGAGGTGCACCGGCTGGCGGCGGCGAACCTCTTCTCCGAAGGCCCTCCACAGGTCGATCTGGTCGAGGCTCGAGAGGGTCGGCGTCAGGCTGTAGCGGCGATAGAGCGGTAGCTGGGGCCGCTGCGCCGTGCCGAGCACCAGGATCGGCTGCTCGACCCCGGCTCGGCGCAGCTCGGCGCCTTCCTCGAGGAGGGCGACGGCGATCCAATCGACCCCCGCCCGGGCGAGGGCGCGGGCGGCGAAGGGAGCCCCGTGGCCATAGGCGTCGGCCTTGAGCACGGCCATCACCCGAGACGGCGCCACGGTTCGGCGCAGGCGCTCGAAGTTGCCCACCAGGGCGTCGAGATCGACCTCGACCCAGGCAGGCCGCAGCGCTCCCGACAGACCGCGGGGCGAAGAGTCTGCTTCGCGATCGGCCTCAGGCGGGAGGAAACTGGGAGTCGAAACCATGCGGGTCGGGGTTCTTGAACGAGGTGATGTCGCCTACGAAGACCATCTCGACGGTCCCGGTCTGGCCGTTGCGGTGCTTGGCGAGGATGAGCTCGGCGAGACCTTTGACCTCTTCGTCGTCGGGATTGTAGATCTCGTCCCGGTAGACGAAGGCCACGATGTCGGCGTCCTGCTCGATCGATCCGCTCTCGCGCAGGTCGGCGAGCTGGGGACGGTGATCGCCGCCGCGCCGCTCCGGCTGGCGGGAGAGCTGGGAGAGGGCGATGACCGGGATGTCGAGCTCCTTGGCGAGCTGCTTCATGCCCCGGCTGATGGCCGCGATCTCGAGGTTCCGGTTCTCGTACTTGCCCCCCGCCTGCATCAGCTGGAGGTAGTCCAGGATCACCAGGTCGAGGCCCTTCTCGGCCTTCAGCCGGCGAGACTTGGAGGCGATCTCGAGCAGGCTGGGATTGGGGGAATCGTCGATGTAAAGAGGCGCCGCCGTGGTCTTGCGCACGGTTTGGATGATGCGGCCCCACTCGTTCTGTGACAGGTGGCCGGTGCGGATCTTGAAGAACGGCACGTCCGCCTCGGAGCAGAGGACGCGCAGGGCGAGCTCCTGCTGCGACATCTCGAGGCTGAAGACGGCGACACCGCGCTTTTCTCGCAGCGCGACGTTCTGCGCAATGTTGAGGGCGAAGCTGGTCTTTCCCATGCCCGGCCGGCCGGCGATGATGATCAGGTTGCCGCGATTCAGGCCGTGGGTGATCTCGTCGAGCTTGGTGAAGCCGGTGGGCACGCCGATGAGGGTCGCGCCGGGTCGCTCTTCGAGGTCCTCGAGGGTCTGGTGGAAGATCTCGCCGATGCTGGCGAAGCCCTTCTGGATCGCCTCCTCGCCGAGGCCGAGGACCGCCTGCTCCGCCTTGCCGAGGGCTTCCTGGGCCACCAGGCCGCCGTCCAGGCAATCGCGAATGATCTCGCCCGAGGCTTCGATCAGGCGGCGGCGAACGGAACGCTCCTTGACGATCTCGACGTAGGTCTCGATGCGGCCGAGGTCCGGCAGGTCGAGGTCGAGGCTGGCGAGGTAGGCCACCCCGCCGACGCGCTCGAACTCGGCGCGCTGCTCGAGCGTCGCCTGGAGGGTGCGCTGGTCGACGTCGACGCCCTCGTTCTGAAGATCCACCATCGCCTGGTAGATCACCTGATTGCGCTCGTAATAGAAGTCTTCGGAGCGCAGACGACCGGAGATGGTCGGCAGTATGCGCGGGTCGATGAGCACCGCGGCGAGCACGGCGCGTTCCGACTCCTCGCTGTGGGGCAGGCTCTTGGGCGCCTGAAGGGTGTCGAGCATCGGAGCGATTCTACGCCTTCCGCGGGGAGAAGCGAGGCGCAATATGGCGATGCGGTGGCATCGCCCGATGGCGGGCGCCGCCGGAGCCCGGCCCAGAGATCCCTGCCGAGGGCTCGCGCTTGCCTTCAACAAGGAAGCCGGTGCCGGTGCGGGCAACCGGTCACGGCAGCGGGCCTCGAAGGCTAGCCCATCAAGGACCGCTGCCGGGAGAAACGCCGAAGGCTTCGAGCACCGCCCGGGCGGGATCCTCCGGAGCCTCCTCGCCCACCCCCAGCTCCTCGATCAGCGCCCGCGCCGGATCGCTGTCGAGAATCTCGAGGTTCCACAGCAGGTAGCGAACGTCGGCGCTGACATTGCGCGCGATCTCCGGGTTGTAACCGAAGTCGTTGGCGACGTTCTCCCAGACGCGGTCGAAGTTCACTCCGACGAGCTCGCCCCGGCCATTGAGGACGGGGCTGCCGGAGCTGCCGCCGGTGGTATCTCCGGTGGCCAGGAAGCCGACCGGCACATCGCGCAGGTTCTTCGACGCCCAACGGCTCTCGGGAGCCGCGGCGGCCGCGTCCAGAATCGACTGCGGGGCCCCGAAAGGCTCGACACCGGTGTGTTTCTCGACGATGCCCTTGACGCGCGTGAAGGGCTCCATCCAGACCCCGTCCCGGGGCCGGAAGCCCTTGATCTCGGCCAGGCTCACCCGCAGCGTGCCGTTGGCATCGGGATCGATCGGCTGGCCGAGATGGCGAGCCAGAAAGCGCCGCCAGGTGGGGCGCCAGCGCAAGGCGGCACCGGCCCGGGCGTCGGCCGCCGCCTCGAGCTTCTCGAGATCCTGCACGAGGTCGAAGGTGAAGGCCAGGAGCGGCTCATCGGCGCTCTGCCGGCGCAGCTCCGCCACCGGGGTCTCGAAGAGGGCACGGCGGTTGGTGGAATCCCAGATCTGCGAGCCGGCGAGGAGCTCTTCGGCCACCGCCTGCGGCGAGGCACCCGCCGGCAGCCAGCGTTCGAGAATCGTGAGCTCGGCGCCATGCTGCCGCAGCCGGCCCAGGAGATCGGCCATCATCAGGATCTCGGTGGGTTGATGGAGGCGCTTCTGGCTGCGTTCCTGGAAGGCCAGCCGGCGGGCGCGATTGCGCTCCTGATAACGCGGATCGCGGTCGACATCGGCCTTGGCAGCCTCGATCGATCCGCGCGTGATGTCGAGGGCGAGGGCCAGGGGCAGTACCCGTCGGCGGAGCTCGGTGACCAGGAATTCCTGCTCCCAGCCGTGGCGCCGGTGGCTCTCGGCGCCTTCGGTCAGGGCGTCGTAGGCGGCGCGGGCGGCTTCATCCGCCGCCGCCAGGGCCTCTTTCTCAAAGGCGCGCTTGTTGGCCAGGAGGGCCCCGCGCTCGAGGCCGGCGATCTGTCCGCGGGCGTTCTTTTGGCGATTTTCGAGGCTCTTGACGCGGTCCGCCAGCAGGATCGCGGCCTTCGGATCGGCGGCTGCCTGGGCCTGCATGATGTCGATCCAACCACGGTAGAGCTCGGCCCGTCGCGGATAGAAGAGCTCGGCGAGGATCGCCATCTCGCCCGCGACCAGCGATCGGTGGGTCTGCCCCGGGTAGCCGGCGACCATCACGAAGCTGCCGGCGGCCAAGGGCTGACGAGCGATCCGCAGGGAGCGTTTCGGCCGGTAGGGCTGGTTTTCGGCGCGTTGCACCGCCGGCTGGTTGTCGCCGTCCGCATAGACCCGCAGCAGGGCGAAGTCGCCGGCATGGCGCGGCCAGGACCAGTTGTCCGTTTCGCCCCCGAACTCTCCCACCCAACGCGGCGGCGCGTAGACCAGGCGCACGTCCGGCAGCTCGAGAGATTCGATCAGAACGTACTGCACGCCATCGTCGTAGGTCGCCACCCGACAGCGGCGAGACGGCTTGGTCTCGCAGGTCGAGACCAGCTCCTGGCGTTTGCTCTCGGCGGCGCGAAACCGCGCCGCGTCGTCGTCGATGCCGGCGAGGGCCGCTTCCACTTCGGCGGTGACGTCGACGAAGCGGTGCGGCACCGTGGCGCGGGCCCCGGTACCGGGCAGCTCGCTGCTGCGATCGGCGGCCAGGAAGCCGTCGGTGATCAGGTCTCGCTGCGCCGTGCTGTGCTCCTGCAGCAGCGAGAAAACGCAGTGATGATTGGTGATCAGGAGACCGTCGTCGGAGACAAAGCCCGAGGAGCAGCCATTGATCTGAACGATCGCCTCGAGGAGCCCGCCGCCTTGGGCGCTCCAGAGGTCCTCCGGCGGCAGGATGAGGCCGAGCTTGCGCAGCCAACCGGGATCGTGGTCGAGGATTTGTTCCGGGGTCCATTTACCCCCGACGCCCCAGAGCGGAGCGCCGAGTAGGGCGAGAAGCACGGTCAGGAGAAGGAATCGCGCAGCCATGGAAACGATCATAGCGCGGCCTATTCCATCCGGCTTCGGTTCTCGCTTTGTCAGACAAGCACTCCTATTCACCTGATGCAAGGAGAGATCGATGACGAATCCGAGAAAGGTTCTCGCCGGCGCCCTGGGACTGGCCTGTCTTCTGGGGGTGATCGCCATCGCCGGCAGCAGCGGCGCCGCCATCGGCGTCTACCAGGAGGCGCCGAAGGAGTTCGAGACGCCGCAGGTGGAGTGTCGCTTCCGCTGTGCCGATGGCCACGACGGGGTTCTGGCCTGTCCGGCGGGAACACCGGTCCAGGTCTGCGCCGACCTCCTCGGCGATCCTTGTGTCGACCATGGTGGTCTGGTCGCCGTCGCCTGCGACAACGTTCGCTGATCGGGTCGACCCCCGACACCTCCGTTCAGCGAGAGCTTCGAGACAACCCGAACCGAGAAAGGAAAGACGATGAACAAGATCCAGCTCCTGTTGGTCGCCGGTTTGGCCCTGGTGGCCGTGTTGATGGTCGCCTCTCCGATGGTGACGGCGGATCCGGTCGTGACCTCCCGCGGCGGCACCGTGGCCTCGAGCGGTCCCGAGGTGGCGGTGCCGGTCGGGCAGACCGAATGCCGTTTTCTTTGCGAGGACGGGCACGACGGCGTTCTCGCCTGCCCCGCCGGCACTCCGATCAATGTCTGCAAGGACCTGCTCGGCGACGTGTGCGCCGAGCACGGCGGCATGATGGCGCTGTTCTGCTACGTCTGGCCCGACTGATCTCGGACCGATCCGGCGGTTCCCGCGACCGCCCTGGCCCCCGCGGGGATCGCCGGCTGCCTGCGGCGCTCCTCGCGTCGCGGGGCCGCCCTTTTTCTTGACCCCGTCGACGACGACGGTTCCCTCCGACAGCGCTCTTCGAGGCGGCCCCAGATCCTGGCGCGGCGTGCTACGGTCTCCCCAGGTTTGGTAAGACCTGAAGATCCATCCGCCAAAATGAAGCCACTGCATCAGCCCTCGCGCCTCGCCCTCCTGGGAGTCGCACTACTCGGGCTGACCTTGCGCGCCTTGGTGCCGATCGGCTTCATGCCGGCCTCCCTCTCGGAAGGCCTACCGGTCAAGATCTGTCCGGCCCACGCCGCTGGGCTGATGCCGATGGACCCTGCTGCTCCGGCGCAGGGCGAGGATTCATCGCAGGAGAACCACTGTCCTCTCGGCGCCACCTTCAACGCCGCCTTCGAGCCTTCTTCGAACGCTCCGGGGCCGGCCCTCGTCTCCCTTCAGAGGGTGGCTCTGCCCACGCCCGTCGATCGCTCCGACCGGCGATCCGGAACCCTCCCTGCGCGCGGCCCGCCGGCTCCCCTCACCTCCTCAGCCTAGACGAATTCCCGAGCCTCCAGGCTCGCAAAGGCGACGTTCGGACGAGGGGCGTCCAGCCGGTCGACGCTCGTCCGCGATGGTGGATTCCGGTTTCCAAGGTGAGATGACGATGAAAAAGCTCCAGCAAAGGGTTCTCTGGGGGTTGGTGGCCGTGCTGGCGGTCACCCCCCTCGGCGCAGTACGAGCAGACGATTTCAGCGATCCCGGCGATGATCCGATGGGCCGCAAGGCGGCGCCGGAAGAGGTCGCCGACCAATCGAAAGTCCGCACCGAGCCGGCGGACGGGGCAGTTCTCGACCAACCCCTGCGCAGCGTTCGCCTGTGGCTCTCGGAAGCTCACGATCCGGCCCGCCTCGACCTCAGGCTGACCGGCCCGGCGGGCGATCTCCCTCTGCGCGGCCTGCACGCCATGGAGGACAACGGTCTGATGGCCTTCGTCTCCGGCACGATGCCGGATGGTGAGTACGTCCTGTCGTGGTCGCAGCCGGGTTCCGAAGGGCGAAGCCGTTCGAGCTTTCACATCGCCCGCCAGAAGGACAGCGCCGCGATCGGTGACTACGAAGCCCCGCTCGACATCGGCGTCCTGGTCTTCGACGGCGTCGAGCCGCTCGATCTCTTCGGCCCCCTCGAGATGTGGATGAATGCTGGACCGGATCTGATTCGGGTCCACCTGATCGCCGAAACCGCCGGCCCGGTGGTGGTCCGCACGGTGTCCTACCCCGCCGACCTCGCGCCGCGTCTCGACGTGCCGTACTCCTTCGAGTCCGCTCCGCCGCTCGATGTGCTGATGGTGCCCGGGGGCATCGGAACCCTGCGCGAGGTCGACAACCGCAAGCTGATCGAGTTCGTCGCTGCGCGGGCGCCCGAGGTCCAGGTGATGGCGTCCGTTTGCACCGGCGCCGCGATCCTTGCCAAAGCCGGGCTCCTCGACGGACAGCGGGCCACCGCCAACAAGGCCTTCTTCAGCTATATCAAGGGTTACGGTGGCGACACGGAGTGGATCGAGGAGGCCCGCTGGGTCGAGTCCGGACGCGTCATGACGTCTTCCGGGGTGTCGGCCGGAATCGACATGAGCCTGGCCCTGATGGCGCGTTTCTTCGGCATCGAAGGGGCCCGCATGGTGGCGGCGATGGCCGAGTACGACTGGAACGAAGATCCGAGCCGCGATCCCTTCACCAGCAACCTCGACCTGGCGACGCCGAGCGTTCCGGCTCTCAAGGCGGCGCTTCGGGAGGAGGTTCGGGGCGACGCCCCCGGAGGTCCATGACCCTGGATGGTTCACCGGAGGCCGGGGAGACGGTCCTCCGGTGAAGGCCCTCGAGCGGCGGCCAGCTCGTACTCGAGGAGCCAGTAGTAGTCCAGCTCCTCGAAGCGCGGCCTGCGGCCGTCGCACGCGCGAACCAGCGCACAGAGCTCGTCACCGTCCGGAAAGTTCTTCAGCACGCGATGGTGGCTGCCGTCGGCGAGTCGGCGGCGCTGGTAGGTGTTGCCCGCCGCATCGGTGTCGCTGATCGCAGTGCTGCTACCGGCGACGTAGCGGTTGTCGAGCAGCACGACCCGCGCGGCGGGCTCGAGTACGCGATGGAGGCCCGCCAAGAAGGTCGACCGCTGGCGTAATTCGAGATGGGACCACCAGAATCCCGCGAAGGCGGCGTCGAAGGACGCGGTCGCCAGCGGGAGGTCGAAGGCGTCCCCACGCAAGGCCGGGTTGTGCATGCGCCGGCGGGCCAAGATCAGCGGCTCGAAGGCGGCGTCGACCGCGACCAGGAGGCGGGCCGATTCTTCCAACCGTCGCGTCCAGTAGCCGGTGCCGGCCGCGATCTCGAGAACCCGGCGGCCAGTGAAGCGGGCCGGCAGGCGGGCCGCGAGCTTGGCGAGGTCGTCTTGCCGCTCGGGCTTGCGATAGATCGCCTCGTACTCTGGCGCGCGCCGCTCGTAATAGGGCAACAGCGAGTCGTTTGGATTACTCATGGCTTCGCGAGGTCGGTTCGAGAGCGAGTTTACGACCGCCGCTCAGGAGCCGTCGTCGGATTGGACCTGGGTTCGCATCAAATCGGCGAGCATCCGCTCGACCAGCCCGATGGCCTCGCGACGGTCTCCCAGGCTGCAGGCAATCTCCAGGCGGGCCGCGAGGCGGGAGAGGCCGGCGAAACCATAGGAAGCTCCGACGCCCTTGATCTGGTGGGCGGCGTCGGCTACCGCCGGCAGCCGATTCGCCTCCAGGTCGGCACGCATGGCGGTGAGCTGACGGCGGCGCGCGTTGAGGAAGGCTGGCACCAGGTCGGCGATGTCGGGATCGATCCGCACCCGGATCGGAGCCCGATCGAGGCGGCCGCCGGGCAGGCTCTCGGAAACGGCTCGCAGCAACCCGAGCCGGCGAAAGGGTTTGGTGAGGTAGGTGTTCATGCCGGCGGCGAGGCAGCGTTCACGGTAGCCGTCCACGGCGTGGGCGGTGAGGGCGATGACCGGCGTTGCGGGAAGCCCTTCCTGGCTTTCCCGGTGCCGCAACCGGCGAGTGGTCTCGATGCCGTCGAGGCCGGGCAGCTCGACGTCCATCAAGACACCATCGAAGGTCTTGCGCTGCAGCAGGGCGAGGGCCTCGCGGCCGGAGCCGGTGCAGGTGACGTGGGCACCGCCTTGCTCCAGGATGCGTTGGCACAGAAGCCGGCCGTCGCGGTTGTCCTCGACCAGCAAGAGTTTGGTGCCGACGAGGCTGGGGGCCTCACCTTTGTGACCCGCCCAGGAACCCCGATGGCAGGGCACCCGGACGCGCACGGAGGTACCGCGACCGGTTTCGCTGTCGACCTCGATGGCGCCCTCGAGGCGAGCCACCAGCAGGCGAGTGACGTGCAGCCCGAGGCCGATTCCGCGCCGCCTGCGAGAGGGCTCCGGGGTGAGCTGATCGAGCGGTTCGAAAATCTGTGGCAGATCGTCGGCGGCGATGCCGATCCCGGAGTCCTCGACCCGCAGCTCGACGACCTCGCGACCCCGTCTGTCCGGCTCCTCGGTCAGCGCCACGGAGATCTCGACGCCGCCCCGATCGGTGAATTTGACGGCGTTGTCGACCAGATTCGAGAGCACCCGCGACAGGTCGTTCTCGGCGCCCAGCCAAACGCCGGCCAGCCGAGGATCCACGAACGTTGTCAAGGTGAGGCCCGCGAGGGTGGCGGTCGGCTCGTGGCGGGCTTCGACGGTGGCGATCAACGGCCGCCATTCGAAGCCGACGGTCTCGGCCTCTCCCGGCTCCGCCTCGAGCAGAGGAAGGTCGAGGAGGTCGTCGATCTGGGACAGCAGGCTCTCGGCGTTCCTTCGCAGGGCCACCAAGAGCTCCGCGCCGTCGTCGTCGAGACGACGTTGCGACAGCATCTCGGCAGCCGCCATGATGCTGGTCAAGGGCGTTCGCAGCTCGTGGCTGATGGCGGCGAGGAATTGGCTCTTGGCTTGGGTCGCTCGTACCCGATCGGTGATGTCCCGATAAACCCAGAGGTTGCCGAGGGAACGATCTCCCTCGGCCAGGGGAATGTAGTCGCGCACCAGGGTGCGACCATCGGTGAGCTCGATCTCCTCCTCGGAGACCAGCTCGCGGGCGGCGAGGAGCTCGTCGATCCGCGCCCCGAAGGCCACCGGATCGGCGAGCAGGCCATCGAGTCCCTGGGCTGCCTGACGGCAGTCGAGGCCGACGAGCTCCTCGGCGGTGAGGGGGATGTGGAAGAGGTCGAGAAAGGCCTGGTTGACGCACTCGATCTCGCGGGCCTCGGTCTCGACCAGGATGCCCGCCTGGAGGTTCTCGACGACACAGCGCAGCCGCGGCAGCAGGTTGGCCGCAGGATCCTCGCGGGAATCGAGATCGAGGCGGGGCGTGCTGTGAGGAGTCTTCATCGGATTGAGAGCGCGTCGTTTCCCCTCCTCCCTTCGAGGCAGCAACAGACATGCCAGGTGCAGGCAGCGGCGCTGAGGGTCGGAAGGGCGGATGCGGTGTACTGAATTGGAACGCCGAGGCCGATTTACGGCACAGCCGCCGGTCGGCGACTCCTACCTTCGGCTCCGTCCAAAGCTGCGACGGAGCATTCCTGGCAGGTATCCTGATCGGCGAACCCGGACCTCGGCGCTGCGTATCTAGGAGGCCGGCTCGCCCGGCGAGGGGCGCCCCTCGCAAGACGTACGACCAACGGCCTCGGCGATGAG
Organism: Acidobacteriota bacterium; assembly: GCA_039028635.1. Taxonomy (NCBI): domain Bacteria; kingdom Pseudomonadati; phylum Acidobacteriota; species Acidobacteriota bacterium. The sequence goes on along the minus strand of JBCCHV010000001.1, from coordinate 232,571 downwards.
GCGATCGAAAGGAAAGCGAATGAAGCAATTCACCACGGCGAGGCTGACTTTCGTCGCCCTTCTTCTGCTGGCCGCTGCTCCGATGCTGGCTTCCGAAACCCTACCGACCCCTTACACCGCCGAGCAGATCCGCGAGGCCTGGGTGCCGGGCTTGGTGGTGGTGAGCCGTGTCGAGGCCAGCGGCCAGACCATCCTGACGCGAACCGAGGTGATCGCCGCCGACAGCGAGCAGGTGACCCTGAGCGCGCAGCAGACGGACCCCGATGGGAATTACCTGCCCGAGGTCGCCGAGCACAAGGCCTCGTGGACGGAGCTGCGGGACCACGCTCGCTTTCCAGCGGATCGCGCCGAGCGCCGGCGTCAGCGCCGAGAGACCCCCCTTGGAGAGCTGGATGGTTGGCTCTATGAGGTCGACCATGGGGACGGTTCGCGCGGCAGCTTCTTCTTCGCCGACGACTATCCTGGATCCCCGGTGGTGTTCGTTCAGTACCACGGCAAAGCCGCCACCATGCTCTCAGAGCAGATCGAGCGCCGCGTCGAGTAAAGGCTGGGGCTCCTGGTGTGCCCGAACATGACAGAAATCTGACGCTGCCAGACGTTGGGCGCTGGTAGCGTGCAGGGGTCGCCGGAGTCCACACCACTCGCACGAAGAGGAGTCGCCCATGTCCGCCAGCGTCGCAGCCCAACCGGCTGTCAATCCCGAGAGTGTCGCCCGCCGCTGGCAGCGTCTGCTCGCACCTTACTGCCGCGCCGACGACCGCCGGGCCTGGTTTCAGCTCCTCACCACCGGCGCCCTGTTCGCCGCCAACTGGGCCTTGATGTGGTGGAGTCTGCAGTTTCACTACGGCCTGACCCTGCTGCTGGCGCTGCCGGCGGCCGGCTTGATCACCCGGCTGTTCATCTTCCAGCACGACTGCGGCCACGGTTCCTTCTTCAGCTCGCAGCGGCTCAACCATCTGGTCGGAGCCACCATTGGAGTGATGACCCTCACCCCGTATCGCTACTGGCGTCGCACCCACGCCATGCACCATGCGACGACGGGTAACCTCGATGCACGCGAGTTCGGCGACATCAGAACCTTGACCGTCGAGGAGTACCTCGCCTTGAGCAAGCTCCGGCGAGCCGGCTATCGCCTCTATCGCAACGTTTTCTTCCTGATGACCATCGGTGCCTCCTTCCAGTTCATCCTCAAGCATCGGCTGCCCCTCGATCTACCGCGAGCCTGGCGCAAGGAATGGCGCAGCGTGATGGGCACCAACCTGAGCCTGGCGGTCATTCTGCTGGTCATGGCGTTCACCATCGGCCTCAAGGCATTCTTGCTCGTCCAGCTACCGATTACGGTGATCTCCTGCGCCTCGGGGCTGTGGTTGTTCTATATCCAGCACCAGTTCGAGGACACCTACTGGGAAGAGAACCCGCAGTGGAATTTTCACGCCGCCGGCATCGAAGGCAGCTCCTTCTACGACCTGCCCGCCGTCCTCCACTGGTTCACCGGCAACATCGGCTTCCACCACGTGCATCATCTGGCGAGCCGGATTCCCAACTATCGCCTCCAGGCTTGCTTTCGCGAGGTGCGCGATCTGCGCCACGTCACGCGCCTGACCATTCGCGAGAGCTTGCGCTGTGCCCACCTCGCCCTTTGGGACCCGGGTTCCAACCGCTTGATTCGATTCGGCGACCTGAAGCATCGGCCGATGGCGGTCTGATCTCGCGGCGCGCCGCGGGCTCGCGAATGCGGGGGTCGGTCTCTTCCCCCGCTCGCCGCCCGCCGGCCCTGCAAGACGCGCTCAGTTGTGATTCGTAGCAGGATCCCAGAAGGGGTCGACCATCCCGAGTCGATCGAACAGCTGCCGCACCTCCGCCGCTTCGAAGCGCCGCCAATCGGGCTGTAGCCGAGAGCCGTACCAGGCCTCGGCGAGGCGCCAGAGGGTGGGGAGGCCGAGGCAGGGGCGGCGCGCCTGACGAGCATCTCGACACCAGCTCTGGAGCGCTTCTTCCGACCGGAAGAAAACCATGTTCTGTCAAGTGAAGACGATGTCTCGCCACCATTGAGAGGCCGGAAGGAGGGAGTGAAACCGCCAGGGTGAGGCCTCGGGGCCGTTGCCTCGAAGCTCGAGCCGGAGGGCTGTCCCGGAGTGCTCGCAGCGCGACTCGACCACTCCTTCTCCACCCAGAGCCGCGACCACGCCGAAAACATCCCAAGCGCAGTTGGCAAAGTAACTCCTGCCGTCGATGGTCGCGACATGCGGCGTCGCCACCGCCGAGAAGGGCGGCGCCATGCGAAGGGTCTCGCCATCCTCTTCGAGCACCAGGATGCGCTGCTCGGCAAGGGCGCCGTAGGCGGTGCGCACCTGCCTGTCCGGCAAGCCGGTACGCCTGGCCGTCTCGGCCACCGTCGGCGCCGCTGCGCAGTCCGTGAAGTGGCGATATACCGCCAGCCGAACCTCTCTTTCGACTGCCATTCCTCGACGCTAGCACGGCGGGACGGAGGGCATGGCCGACTGCGCAGCGAACCCCAATTGCGAGATTCGCGGAGAAATGAAGAGAAGGCGACCCCCTGATTCCTCGCTGATTGCGCGCTTGCATGATCGCGGAGTCGCCGCAAGGCTTCTTCAGTCGTCGGCGCCGGAACGGTAGACTGTCGGCAAGATTATGGAGTCTACGGGGCCGACCTTCTCACTGCGGGAGTTCGTCAGCGAGCTGGCTATCGCTTGGCGCAAGCTCCTCTTCTATCCGGAGGGCCATCCGGCGCGCGAGGGTGCCCTCGAGAAGTGCAGTGCGATCATCCAGGGCTTGGTGGCGCCGGTCGCCGAGATCAAGCTCGGAGTGGCGAAGGAAGCCCTGATCTCCGACGAAGAGCACATCGACGGAGTCGGAGTGGCGCTGGTCGCCAATGCCCTCTATCTGCGCAACGTTGCGGTCATCACCTTCAGCGAGGGGATCGCCACCGGAGATCTCCTGACGCTCCTCGAGCAATTGCAGGAGGACGTCCCCGAGGATTCTGGCGCCGAGGAGCTAGCGCAGCAGCTGAGCGACCGCGGCGTGACCACCATCGCCTTCGATTCGGTCGACTACTCGAGCCTGATGGTCACCGGCGAGCTCGACGCTCCGGTCGATCGCCGGCGCTCCTTGTGGGATCGCATCCTCGAGCAATACCTGGGCAGCGCAGTGGGAGAAGCCGGCGAAGGCACCCTCGCCCAGGTGATGGAGCTGATCAACCGCTTCCTGCCGCCGGGCTTGAGCGAGGGAGGCGAGATTCCGCCGGAGGTCCAGCAACTCGCCGAGCGCCTCGCCGACGCCCTCGACGGACATCTTCGCGAGTCCTCCGAAGGCAGCGTCGTCAAGCAGGTGACGGAGCTCCTGGGCGCACTCCCCAAGGTTTTGCGCATTCCCGTTCTCGAACAGGCCATCGCCCGGCTGGCCGGCAGCGATGGCAACGACGACGGGCTCACCGCCCTCTTTCACGCCTCCAACGCCGCCGATCTGATCTCCTCGATTCGTCGTCTCCGGGACTCGAAGTTCGCCTTCTCGGGAACCGTGGTGCAGCTCATCGAGGGATTGGTCTCGACCGCCCCGGCGTCCCTCGAAGGCGACTCTGAAGCCGATCCTGACGCTCTTCGTCAACTGATGCAGCAAGACCTCGAAGCGCAAAATGAGGTCGATGAGAAGGACTTCGCCATCCGCCTGCCCAATGCGCGGGTGCGCTTTCGAACCCCTGCCGAGTTCGACCAGTGCCTCGACAGCCTGGCGCCGCTCCCGGTGCTGCAATCGCTCCTCACCACGCTGCTCACGCTGCTGCGCGACCCCTACCTGCAGGAGGAGGGAGCGGTCCCGATCCTGGTCCGCCTCGAAAGCCTCTTCGCGCGGCTGGTGTCGAGCTCGAGGGCGGCGCCGGCGGCGGCCTTGGCGCAGCAGATTCAGCACCTCGCGGCGACCCCCGGCGAGCGGCCTGGAGTGGCCAAGGCGGCGGCCGAGTCCCTGCGGCGACTGATCGGACCGCAGACCGTCCAGGGCTTGATGGAAGCCATGGACCTGGAGCGCGAGCGCGGTGAGCGCTCTGCCAAGCACCTCGTGGATGTCCTCGGACCGACCCTCCTCGAGCAGATGCTGGCGGTGCTCGACGAGACCAACGATCGCCACGACCGGCGCAACCTGTTCGACCTCCTGACCTCCTTCCCGGCGCAGATCGTGCCCCTGGCGGTGCAGCGCCTGCAGGATCCGCGCTGGTTCGTGGTGCGCAACATGATCGCCCTGCTGGCGGCGGTCGACGACCGCTCCACCATCGGCTGGATTCGCCATTGTCTGGGCCACGGCGACTCTCGTGTGCGACTCGAAGCGGTCAAGAGCCTGGTGCGCCTCGACCACGAGCTGCCGGAGGAGCTCATCGCGCGCTCCCTCGCCGACGAGGACGAGCGAATTCCGCTGCGCATGGCCCACGGCGTCGGCAATTTTCGGGTGATGACCGCGGTGGCGCCGTTGCTCGCGCTGCTCGATCCACGGGATCCGATGGGAAGGAATCGGCCGCTGCGCATTCAGGCCCTCAAGAGCCTCGGCCAGATCGGGGATCCGGCGGTCCTGCCCCGCCTCGAGAAGTTTTTCGTCACCGGCCTGGTGCCGCAGAATATCGAGGAGCGACGGGCGGCCTATCAGTCCCTTTCGGGATATCCCCAGGCTGCCGTCTGGCCCTGGATCAACGTCGGCCTGAAGGTTCGGGACGGCGAGATTCGGGCTCTTTGTGAACAGCTTTCACGGCGACCGGCGTCATGACCGAGAACACCGAAGCAACCAGCGCCCTGATCGTCGACCTGGCCCAGGCGGCGTCCACCAACGGTCTCTATCCGGCCGACCACCCGCGCTCCCGCCGCGCCCTCGACTCTCTGACCGCCAGCTTGGCCGCTGCCTTCGACGAGCGGCAGAAGGAAGACATCACCTTTCTCCTGGTGGACGACGATCTCGCCGTCGATCAACAGCCCTGGCAGCGATCGGCCCACCACCGGACCGGCCTGGTCAAGGCGATGACGCGCTCCGGCATCGAGCGTCTCACCATCGCCCGGGCGGTTGGCGAGGGCGAGCTCGCCCGGCTCCTGCGCGCCATCGGCGGGGCGCGCATTCCGAACAGCACGGAACACGTGACCATCGGCCGGCTGGCGATCGAGGAAGGCGAGGGCGAAGAGCTCGAAGGCTTGGGGCGCACCCTCGAAGGCAGGCTCGACGACCTCGAGCAGTCCCTCGGCACGCTGCTCGAGGATCCCACCCGCGGCTTTGCGCAGCTCGAGCGCTCCCTCTGGCAGGTGCTCGATTCCACCACCCGGGAGAACCGCACCTTCGCGCTCCTGAAGAGTCTGCGGGGCAAGCAGGACCGCCTGTGGCGGCATGCCGTGAACGTGGGTCTGCTGGTGACCCACCACGCGCGCTCCCTCAACATCGAAGGCCAGGCCTTGCACGATCTCGGAGTGGGTGCGCTGCTCCACGACATCGGCTATCTCGACCTGATGGTCGGCGAGGGCAAGGCGGATCTGCCGGCCAACCTGCGTCGTCGTCATCCGGAGCTCGGTGCGATGCGCCTGGCGGCGGTTCCTGGCATGTGCGACCTCGCCATTTTGGTGGCCTACGAGCATCATCTGGCGTGGAACGGTCAGGGAGGGTATCCGCAGAGTGCCGGCCGACGGCCCGGCTTCGCAGCCCAGATCACGGCCGTTTCGGACACTTGGGAGATGCTTCTCGACGGCGCCGCGGCGGTGCCGGCGACGCAGCGCTACGAGCTTGCCGCCGGTGAGCTCAAACGGCGCGCCGGCACCATGCTGGACCCGTTTCTGGTGGCGACCTTTCTCGAGCTGATGAAGACCGCGCCGGGAGCCCAGACGGCGTGATTCGCAGGCGGGTCGTATCGGGCGTTGCGGGATTGCAGTAATCTCTGCAGGACTTTGTAGTCCAGGGAGGGTCGAACCAGGTGACCGAGTTGTCGATACAGGAAGCCGCCCATCCAACGGTCCGGCGGCTCGAAAACGCCCTGCGCCAAGGGGTGCAGGGCCAAGACTCCTTTCTGCGTGGCCTGTTGGTCGCCTTGCTCGCCAACGGCCATGTCTTGATCGAGGGAGTTCCGGGGCTCGGCAAGACGCGCGCCGTTCACCTGCTGGCGCGCCACTGCCAGGTGTGGTTCCAGCGGGTTCAGTTCACGCCCGATTTGCTGCCGGCGGACATTCTCGGCACCCGCATCTACAACCAGCAGTCGGGCCAGTTCGAAACCGTTCAGGGCCCGGCCTTCACCAACTTCCTGCTCGCCGACGAGATCAACCGCGCCCCGGCGAAGGTGCAGTCGGCACTTCTCGAGACCATGCAAGAGCGTCAGATCACGATCGGTCAGGAGAGCATCCCGGTGCCGCGACCGTTTCTGGTCTTCGCCACCCAGAATCCGGTCGAGCAGGAAGGCACCTATCCCCTACCGGAGGCCCAGCTCGATCGTTTCCTGGTCAAGCTGCAAGTCGAGTACCCGCGGCTGGCAGACGAAGTGTCGATCGTCCAGATGGTGATCGACGAGACCGAGATGCCGATGGCCGACGAGCTGGTCTCCCGTCAGCAGCTCGAGGAGCTGCAGGCGGAGGTCCGCGGCATCTTCATCGAGGAGCGTCTGGTGGACTACGCCACCCGCTTGGTGCGGGCGACCCGCGACTCGAGCCAGGTCGGTCTTTCCCTCGACCCCTTCATCGAGCTCGGCGCCTCCCCCCGCGGCTCCATCTCGCTGGTCCAGGCGGCCCGTGCCACGGCCCTGATCGCAGGCCGCGATGCGGTGATCCCGGACGACCTCAAGGCGGTGGCTCCGGATGTTCTGCGCCACCGCATCGTGCGGACCTACATCGCCGAAGCGGAGGCCGTGACCTGTGACCAGATGATCGCCGAGATCCTCTCGGCGGTGCGGGTTCCTTGAGTTCCCCAGAGCGTTCCGAAGCGATCGAGCTGCAACGCCGGGTGCAGCGCCTCGAAGCGGCGGCCCGGCGCAACCTCAGCGGCATGGTGAGCAGTCAGTTCGCCAGCCGCTTACGCGGTCAGGGATTGCTCTACGAGGAGTCGCGGCGCTATGTCCACGGGGATCCCGCCCGCCGCATCGACTGGAACGTCACCGCCCGTCTCGGCGAGCCCTTCGTCAAGGTCCATCTCGACGAGCGTCGGCGGCCGATCGTGCTGGTGGTCGACATCAGCCCATCGATGAAGGTCGGCTTCAGCGGACGCTCCAAGCTGGAGACGGCAGTCGAGATCGCGGCCACCCTGGCGGTGTCGATCCTCGCCGCCGGCGATCACGTCGGTTTGCTTCTGTTCGCCGATCGGTTGGTCGAGGTGGTGCCAGCGGGCGGGGGACGGCGGCAGCTCCACCGGCTTCTGGCTTCCCTGCTGCGGCATGCCTCGGGCGGGCGCGACCGCATCTCACACTCGGACCCGCGGGTGGCGATTCGAGCCCTCGAAGAGGGCCAGAAGCAACGCTCGCTGGTCTATTTCCTGTCCGATTTCTTCGATCACGATGTTGCCGAGGACTTGCGTTACCTGCGCGCCCGCCACCGGGTGACTTTGATCCGGATCGAGGATCCCGGTGAGGCTCTGCTGGCGGGCGGGCCGGTGCGCTTCCTCGGCGCTTCGCCGGAAGGCGAGCTGGCGGCCCGTAGGGTGGGCGGCAAGGCCCCCGACTCCCAGATCGGGGAGCGCGAAGCGAGGCTTCTGCGGGTTGCCCGGTCCCGCGCCATCGGTTGGCTCGAAGCCTCGACGGCGGAGTCGGTTCCGGCTTTGCTGGCGCGCCACTTCCATCGCCGAAGGCGGGCGCCATGACTCCCCTTCCGGGAGGCCTCGGCGACGCCCTGCACTTGCCTGCCCCAGTCCCCGTCGGCAAGGTTGCCGCCTGGCTTGCGGTCGCCGCCGCGCTGGCCTTTCTCGGCTGGCTATGGCGTCGGCGCCGCCGTCGCCACGTCCCTTCCGCGAAGTGGCCAAGGGCAGTGCCCAAGGGGCCTTCGCGGCTCGAGTCGGAGGTCACGGAGTTGCGCGCCGACACCCTGTCGAGGCAACGCTACCGGGAAGGCTGCCACCGCCTCGCCGGCTTGCTGCGGGATGACCTCGACGCCAATCATTCCCCGGGCTGGTCGGCGCTGACCGCGCGCGAGATCGTCGAGCGTAGCCCCAGCCGCCTCGCCCTTCCGCTGCAGCGCGCGGCCCGGCTGCAGTTTCGCCGCCGAGAGCCGTCGCGCCAGGAAGTGAAGGAAGTCTTCGACGCCACCTTGGCGCAGCTCCGGGACGACCCGCCGTCGGTCGTGACGGCGCGATGACCTCGCCGGCCCTCGCCCACCCCTGGGTGCTGTGGTTTCTTCTCGGCCTACCGGTGATCGGAGTCTGGCGCTGGCGCAGGAACCGCCGGCTGGTGCCTTGGCCCGCGGCCCAGCTCGACAAACCGCCCCGCGGCCAGGGCCTCGGCGAGCTGGCCTCCCTGGCCGCCGAGCTCCTGTTGCTGGCCTGTGCGTTGCTCGGCGCCGCTGGTCCCTACCGCTCCAGCCACCTCGAGCTCAGCGAGGCGCGGGGCATCGACGTCACCCTGGTTCTCGACATCTCCCTCAGCATGCTGGCGGAGGACTTCGAGCCCAACCGCCTGGAAGTGCTGCGGCGAGTGGCGGCGGACTTCGTGGCGCGCAGTGGCGAGCACCGCATCGGCGTGGTGGTGTTCGCCAAGGATGCACTGGTCCAAACCCCCTTGACCACCGATCACGGCAGTCTGTTGTCGCTCCTCGAGGCGGTCACCGTCTATGTGCTCGACCAGGAGAAGAGCGGCGGTACCGCCCTCGGCGATGCCCTGCTGGTGGCTGCCGAAGGTCTCGAGGCGGCGCGCATCGACGGCCGCGACCAGGCGGTGGTATTGATCACCGATGGCGAGAGCAATGCCGGGATCGATCCCCTCCTGGCGGCGCGCTATCTCGAAAGCCGGGAGATTCGCCTCTACGCCATCGGCATCGGCGGCACGGAGCCGGTCCAGGTGATGTTCAAGGGGGCGCCGGTCGGTGGCGACAACCCCTACCTCGCCTCCCTCGACGACGCTCAGCTCAGGGCGCTGGTCGCCGACGGCCGGGGGCGCTACTTTCGCGCCCTCGACGGCTCTGCCCTCGAGCAGATCTTCCAGGAGCTTTCGCGACTCGAGAGCGCGCCCCTCGAGCTGCGACGGGTGGAGATCCGTCACCCCTGGACGACACCCTTCGCGGCAACCTGCGGCGCTCTCTTCCTCTGTCATCTCCTGATGCGCGGCCTGTGGCTGCGAAGGCCCTATCGATGATGCGTTTCACGGCCCCCGAGCTCCTCTGGCTGGCTCTGCCCTGGTTGCTCTTCGTCGGCTGGTTCTTCCGCCGCCAAGATCTCGTCGTCGACTGGATCGACGGCCATCTGGCGCCGCGTTTTCGCGCCCTCTTCACCCGCTACCGCCGGGCCTCCCTGAGGATCCACGCCATCTGGGTGTCGCTCGCCGGCGGAGCCCTGATCGTCGCCCTCGCCGGGCCGAGCACTGCCGGCAGCGGTCACGCCGACAGCCGTGGCGACGTCGTGTTGCTGATCGACGCCTCGGTCAGCATGAAGGCGGTCGACGGCGAGCTCGCCGGCCGCCGCGCCCCGCGCCTGGTCCAGGCGCGGGAGATCGCGCGCCAGCTCGTGCGAGCGCTGCCGGAGCGGCGATTCGGCCTGGTGAGCTTCTCGGGCATTGCCACCATCCACCTCCCTCTGACCGCCGACCACGCGGTGCTCGACGAGAGCCTGCGCGTGCTCGAGGAGCACACCTTCTACCAGAACACCGGCTCGCGCTTTGGACCGGCCCTCGACAAGGCGCTGCGCTATCGCCAGGACGAAGGCGCCCTGCAGATCGTTCTGCTGAGCGATGGCGAGCAGCCCCAGGAACCCGACTATCACCCGGTGGTCAAGGCTCTGGCCGCGGCCGAAGTGCCGGTTCATACGGTTGCCATCGGCGGTCTCGAGGGCCAGGAACGGGTGATCTACGACTTTCGCGACATCGTGGCGAAGAAGGAGAAGCCGGGGGTTTTGCGCCGCTTCACCACCCGCCGGGTGGATCATCACCTCGAGTCCATCGCCCGCCACACCGACGGCATCTTCCGGGTGGCTTCGGAAAGCAGCGTCGCCGATCTGGCGCAGGCCATCGACAGCTATCGCGGCGGCCGCGAGCGCGTGGTGACACCCGAGGCGCGGCGCTCCTTCGCCGGCCTCTGCTTGGCCGCCTTCGCGGTGCTCTTCCTGCTCGAGGGTTTCTACCTCCCGCCGCGCCGCTGGAGCACGGCCATGGACTTCGATCTCGATCGCATCGGTCGTCCCCCGGAGCCCGCCATCCAGGGGCGGCGAGGCAATCGCTGGCGCGCCGGATCTTCTCTGCTGCTCCTGCTCCTGCTCGGCTGCAGCGGATCCGCATGGCGAGCCTTCTTGGAGAACGAGCAGGGCATCGCCCGGGATGATCTGGGACAGCACCGCGAGGCCCGGGCCCACTACGAGCGCAGCCTCTCCTATGAGATCCAGGCGGCCCTTCCCAGCCACAACCTGGCGCGGTCGGTGCTGCTGACGGGCGATTACGTCGCCGCCCATGGTCTTTTCCAGGAGACCCTGCAGCGGGATCCGGAGCTGGCGGCGGCGCTCTACAACCATGGCGTCACCCTCTACCGCTGGGGCGAGGCCGAGCGCGATCCGCAGGGCTGCCATCAGGAGAGAACCCTCGAGCTCTGGGGACGGGCCTCGGCGCGCTTCGCGGAGGTCCCCGGCGACAGCCCTTATGCCGCTCGGGCGCGGACCAACGGTGACTTTCTCGAGCGACGCCGGGCCGAGATCGAGGCGGCGATGGCCGAGAGCTGCCCGCCGCCGCCGGAAGGCGCCGCGGGATCCGGCGGTGAGCAGGGCGAAGGCTCCGGCGGCGGCTCCGGGGAAGGATCGGCCTCCGGCGGTGGGCCCTCCGGAGCGCCGAGCCCACCACCGCCGCTGGCTCCTGCCGAGGTCGAGACCATCGAGCAGGCGATGGAGCGCATTCGGCAGCAAAGGCTCGCCGAAGGCAAGTACTTTCGGCGCACCCTAGAAGAGCAGTTCACGCGCGATCAGTGGGCCCAACCGGAGGCCGAGATCTGGTGGTAGCAGCCCCCTTAGGGGTTTGATGAGGAAGGAATCCGCAGACCATCGAGGGACTTCAGGCTCGGGTGGGAGCGGCTGAGGTCGGCGCCCTTCTCCACTCCGGCGATCCCAGCATCGCCGCGCCACTGCCAAAGGGTCCATGACTGCCAACCGGCCGGGAGCGTCGGCTGGGCGACCTCGTACTCGGCGATCCACAGCGGGTAGTCACCGAAGCCAGCGCTGAGATGCTGGTCCCAGAAGCGCTGCGAGGTGTAGATGATCGGTTTGACGCCAAGGGCGGTCTCGACGTGGACGAGCCAGCGCCGCAGGCGCGCGTCGAGGCCCGGTGCCGTGTCGTGGCCGATGAGCTCGATGTCGACCACCGGTGCCAGGTCTCCGGCCCGAAAAGGCACCGTGGCGAGAAAAAACTCGGCCTGCTGAATCGGATCGTCCTCCGTCACGTAGAAGTGATAGGCACCACGCAGCAGGCCGGCTTCGGCCATCGCTGGCCAATGGTCCGCGAAGGTCGAGTCCGCCAGGTCGACACCCTCCGTCGCCTTGACGAAGGCGAAGTCGAATCTTCCGGCGAGGGACGGCCAATCGACCTTGCCGCTGTGGCCGGAAACGTCGACACCGTCGAAATCCTCGGCCGCTACCGGCGGGCTCGCCAGCGCCAAGAGGAGGCAGATCAGGATGAGACCGTGAATCGAGCGGGTAGGACGGGAAGATCGGTCGCGCATGGTGGCCAGTTTACGTTGCCGGATCCGAGATCGCTGTCCCGTATCCTTCTGGCGCAGACACCAGAAGGTTGCGGTCGGACGTACGATAATGAGGCGCTGGAGGGCGAGGAATGATGGTTCTCGCCCGGTCGAGCGCGCTGGACCATGGGAAGGCTGGTCGAACAGGGAATATTTAGAAAGTTCGACTTGAGAATATATTGAATATAATTCCCATAGCGGACCACGGCCCGATGAGACATCCGGGAGCGATTTTTCGCCTTGGTGATTGGAGCTTCTGAGGCATCGCTCGAGGGATTCTGGTAACGCATCGGGTCGCAGTTCACCAGAGCTTATTGATGGTGCTCGATATTTAGAAATTGACGCTTCCCCGAGGAGGGCGTCGGAAGAAGGGAGGGCAGGGTCGCTTTCACGACCCTGCCCCGATGGGCAAGCAGAGACAGGGGCCGAGAAGACTCGCGATCGACTCTGCCCCAAGATGGAGTCCCGGCTAGCGAATGGAAGTACGCATCCCGCTCGAGGCTGGATTCACCAGCCGAGGCAGGCGCTGGAACACCACTCTCGCTTCCCCTACAGAGCAATTGAGGTCGACGACCGGAACGGAGTCGACCAGCGAGTCCGTACGCGGGCGGTGGGTCTCTCCCCTACCCCGGCGTCGGAGGGGAGAGAAAAAGATGAAACGGATCCGTGAATGGCAGCACGGCGAATTCCGCCACTGGAGCACCCGATCGGCGAGGTCTCGCCGGTCTTCCCGCGGTTGGCGCCTTCTGGGAGTGGGCGCCATCGCGCTCATGACCCTTGTCGGCGGCGTGGCCCCGGTAATGGCCGACAGCGCCCCCGGCGGCGTCGCCAAGGTCAGAGCCTTCCTTCTCGAAGGCCTGCTGGCGGTGCGTGGTGAGACGGCCCCTGCCAACGGTACCTATCCGCAGTCGGTGGCCATCTACTCCGGTGGCCTTGACGACAGCGGTTGCTCCGGCGAGCTTCTCGCCACCGCCCCGGTGGATGCGGCCGGTCGATTCGTCTTGCGCTGCAACGACAGCTTCTGCGTGGCCCCGGCATCAGCGCCGGCCGCAGCCGCCGCCATGGTGCAGGCGGCCCGGGCGACCGGCGCCGGCAACACGGCGGCCGAGACGGAGAACGAGGATCTCGCCGTGCGCTCGGCCAATCCGCGGCCGGGCTCCCCGTTCTGCCTCGAGACCGATCTGGGGATTGCGATCTTGGTCGAGATCGATCCTCGACCGGACCTCACGGACCCGTCCCACTTCACCGGACCGCTGGTCGAAGATCTGCCCGAAGGGCTCCCCCACGCCAATGAAGGAGCCTTCGAGGGCGGCCGTACCGGAACCGCCGCGGACACCGACGACAACAACATTCTGCACGAGGGACAGCAGCGGGAAGACGGCGTCTTCAACATTCCCACCAACGGGCCGCCGAGCCCGCTCTACGGCGCCCGCCCCTTCGAGCAGAAGATGCTGCGCTTCGAAGAGTTCGGCACGCGGCCGATCGGCTCCGGCAGCGGCGCGGTGCTCGCCGACTATCCGAAGCCGGCGGATGCCCAGAGCCATCCCGCGCCGGCCGACGTCGAGAGCTTTCTCGGCAACGACCGCCTGGCTCCGACCCCCTCGGTGTTCGCCAACACCGTCGACGTCAATCCTTGGAAGGAGCAGATCGAGGCCTACCTCGAGCGTCCTTTGATCAGCCCGCCGGCGGAAGGTCGTCCGCCGGGCCAGGGCTGGTCCCATCAGCGCTACTCGGAGTTTCCGCCGCAGCAGTGGTTCCAGTCGGTGACCACCGGCGCCCGCGCCAACGGTGGCTCTCGCGATCATCTCCAAGACCACCGCTACAGCGTCGGTGAGTTCGGTCCCGGCGGTCTTTACCACAACCCTTCCGGCAGCGGTCTGGACGGCACCTCGACGGGCATCGACGTGCGCTTCCATCCGGCCATGCCGACGCAGCAGCAGGACACCCTGTGGACCTTCGACGGCACCTTCCCGCCGAAGCTCCTGCAGGCGCGCTACGGCGAGACCATCCTGTTCCGCCACTACAACGGACTGCCGATCGACGTCGCCTCGAATCGCGGCTTCGGCCTGCACACCCTGACCACCCACGAGCACAACGGCCACAGCCCGGCGGAGAGCGATGGTTACGCCAACGCTTTCTTCTTCCCCGGTCAGTTCTACGACTATCGCTGGCCGATGCCGCTGGCGGGTCATGACTCGATCAACACCGACGCCAGCGACCCGCGGGCCGGCCGACCGGACGGTCGGGGCGGCATCATCAACATCCGGGGCGACTGGCGGGAGACCATGAGCACCCACTGGTTCCACGACCACATGCTCGACTACACCGCCCAGAACGTCTACAAGGGCAGTGTCGCGATGATGAACTACTACAGCTCCCTCGATCGCGGCAACGAGGCGGTCAACGATGGCGTCAACCTGCGCCTGCCGAGCGGCAGCGGCCTGGACTGGGGCAACCGCGACTACGACGTCAACCTGTTGATCGCCGACAAGGCCTGGGATCGTGAAGGGCAGCTATGGTTCAACCCCTTCAATATCAATGGCTTCCTCGGTGACCAGTTGCTCACCAACTGGCTCTACAAGCCCTACTTCGATGTCCGCGCCCGGCGCTATCGCTTCCGCATCCTCAACGGTTCCGTGTCGCGCTACTACAAGCTCGCCCTGGTCGACGAGGGCGGCAATCCGGTGCCATTCCACATGATCGCCAACGACGGCAACATCATGGAGCACACGGTCTACTTCGAGAACGGTGTGCTGCCGACCCAGGCGATCGCCGAGCGCTACGACATCATCGTCGACTTCAGCCAGTTCCAAGCCGGCGATCGCCTCTACATGGTCAATCTGCTGTCCCACAAGGACGGCCAGGTGACCGGCGACCCGATCCCGCTGGAGGACGTGATCAGCGGTGTCTACGACGCCCAGGCGGTCGATGACGATGGCGACTTCCTGCCCGATCGCTGGATCGGCGGCGACCCCGCCGTCGGCAAGTTCCTGGAGTTCCGGGTTCATGCCTACAGCGGCACCGACCTCAGCCTCGATCCGGCCAACTTCGTGGCCGGCGGCGACAAGCTGATTCCGCTGCGTCGCCCCACCGAGGAAGAGCTCGCCAACGCTCTCCACCGCACCTTCCTGTTCGAGAAGGAGCCCACCGACGAGAAGCCTTGGGTGATCGAGACCGACGGCAACTCCAAGGGCGTCGGGATGGATCCGCGCCGTCTGACCGCGGCGCCGAGCAAGAACAAGACCGGTCTCGAGGTCTGGCGTCTGATCAACGGTGGCGACTGGAGTCACCCGATCCACATCCACTTCGAGGAAGGCATCATCCTGCGCCGCGGCGGCAAGGAGCCGCCGGAGTGGGAGAAGTGGGCGCGCAAGGACATGTACCGCATCGGACCGCAGGAGGATAGCGGCGCGATCGTCGAGGTGGCGCTGCGCTTCCGCGAGTTCGCCGGCACCTACATGGAGCACTGCCACAATACCCAGCACGAAGATCACGCCATGCTGATGCGCTGGGACATCGAGCACCCCGGCCAGGTCAAGCTGATGCCGACGCCGATGCCGACCTGGGACGGCGTCGACTATGTCGATACGCGCGCCCTGCCGACCTTCCGCACCGGCGATGGCGTCGGTGAGTTCGGTCCGGAGCTCAACGCCGTCGAGAAGTGGGTCGACGTGGCGGTGGTCGAAGAGCTCGACCTGATGAGCCTCGAGATCGGCGACGCCCTCAACCCCACCGAGGACGAGCGCGGAAAGATCACCTACCCGCTGATGAAGGGCACCAACATCGACGGCGGCATCGAGCGCGACGTCTGGTTCGTGCTGCACGACATCGGCGACGAGGAGCTCGCCGACGAGCTCGGCATCATCTACGCTGGCGCGCTGCGCGACACGCCCCTCGACGCCACTTCGCCGGCGACCGTGTCGGACGATGGCGAATGGACCTTCTTCGGCAATCTGCCGAACCCGGTCTACACGCCGGAGGCCCCGCCGCAGGACGATTTCAACACCTACTCACCGCTGCGCCGGGTGCGCATCGGCGAGAAGACGGTGATCGTCAACGCCTTCTTCGTCAAGTGGGGCGAGCAACCCTGGGAGCAGCTGCGTGTCGACCAGAGCTGCGCCGGCTTCCCGGACGACCCGCCCAACACCCGCTGCATGTACAACGGCGCGGTCTGGGGTGGCGATCCGGTGAACTCGGGGCACGCCCTGGCGGTCGACACTTCCGGTCCCAACCCCTACGTCAGCATGAAGCTGCACAAGTCGTGGTTCAAGGACGAGTACCTGCCCTACTACATCGTGGTCGACACCTACCCGTTCCCGCCGGCCCGGAACATGGGCATTCCCTACGTGCCGAAGCATCGCTTCCTGGCCCACACGGCGGTGCCGCTGGTGCAGTTCTTGCCGCCGGAGCCCCTCAACTCATCCTATCCGCCGACGCCGCCGGACGGCAACGGCCTCTCCGGCGGAGGTCCCCTCGGTGGTCAGATCGGCCTGCCGTCGTACTTCATGCCGGGCAGCGAGTTCAGCCCCATGTGGCACATCGGCTTCGCCCATTGGATGGAGCCGGCGGATCACGTCGTGAAGGACCTCGAGGAGGTTCAGTCCCTGCGGGAGGAGGGCAAGCTGGAGGTTCTGGAGTGGCCGGCGGTGCCCAACATCGGCTTGAACAACTACCTGTTCAAGAACGCTTTCCCGCCGCACGTGGTGAACTGTCCGACGCCGATCACCCTCGACATGGCGGTGCACCGCGCGACCCGCTGACCAGGACTCCGGGAAGGGGCGGGCGCCAGGCGTCCGCCCCCTCTCTCCTTGCGGAGACGACATCATGAACAAGCTCAAGATGACGTGCCTGGTGATCGCCCTGGCGGCCTTCGCTACGACCGCCGGTGCCACCTCGCCCTGGGGCGGCCAGTACTTCCCCAATGTCGAGCTGACCACCCACCAGGGTGAGACGGTGCAGTTCTTCGACGACCTGATCAAGGACAAGGTGGTGGTGATCAACTTCATCTACACCATCTGTCCCGACACCTGTCCACTGGAGACGGCTCGTCTGGCCAAGGTGCACGAGCTGCTCGGCGAGCGCGTCGGGCAAGACATCTTCATGTACTCGATCACCATCGATCCGGAGAACGACACGCCGGAGGTGCTGGCCGATTATGCGCGTCGCTTCCGGGCCGGCAAGGGCTGGACCTTCTTGACCGGTGACGAAGATGACATCACCTTGCTGCGGCAAAAGCTCGGCCTCTACATCGAGGAGATCCAGGACGGCTCCAACAACCACAACGTCAACCTGATCATCGGCAACCAGAAGACCGGCCAGTGGATGAAGCGCTCGCCGTTCGAGAATCCATACGTTCTGGCGACCCACATCGGGAGCTGGCTGAGCGGCTGGAAGGCACCGCCGGAAGAACGGCGGGACTACGCCAAGGCCCCCAAGGTGCGCAACATCTCCCAGGGAGAAACGCTCTTTCGCACCCGCTGCTCGACCTGCCACACCATCGGCAACGGCGAGGAAGGCCTTCCAGAAGGGCTGCGTGGGCCGGATCTCCTCGACGTCACCAAGCGACGGGAACGGGTCTGGCTCGAGCGCTGGATCGCCGAGCCGGACGTCATGCTGGCGGAGCGGGATCCGATCGCCATGGGGCTGTTCGCCAAGTACGACGAGATTCCGATGCCGAACATGCGCCTGAGCGAGGTCGACATCGAAGACCTGCTGCGCTACGTCGACAGCGAGACGCGCCGGGTGCACATGCAGCGGGCGCGCGACAAGCGCCGTCAGCGCCAGGGCATCGCCCTCGCCTCGACCCGCAGCGAGTCCCAGCAGGAGCCGGCCGGCGATGTGGTCGCGATCATGAACGCCTGGGTGCGGGAGGCTCATCCCGAGGCCCCGGTCAACGCCGGCTACCTGACGCTGATTAATGTCGGCAGCGAAGACGTCACCTTGATCGGCCTCACCAGCCCGTCCTTCGGGCAGGTCGAGCTGCACGAGATGGCCAAGGTCGACGGTCTGATGAAGATGCGCCGGCTCGCCCAGGTGGTGATTCCGGCCGGCGGCCAGGTGCGTTTCGAGCCGGGCGGCCAGCACTTGATGCTCAAGGAACCCACCAAAGCGCCGGTGCGTGGCGACGCCATCGAAGTCACTCTGACCTTTCTCTCCGGCCGGTCCCAAAAGGCCACCTTGCCGGTGGAGAATCGCTAAGGGGTCAGGGATCGATCGGCTGCGAGGAGGGGGCTTTCCTGCCCTCCTCCTCCACCGGGCGCGGCATCAGACCGAGGGCGACCAGGCGAGCGATCAGCACGGCGAGGAAGAACTGGCCGAGGACGGCCTCGAAGAGCGCCAGGCTGCGCATCGCCGGGTCGACCGGCGTGATGTCACCGTAGCCGACGGTGGTGAGGGTGACGAAGCTGAAGTAGATCAGATCGGCCTCCACCGAAGGCAGACCGTGAGTGGCCCGGAAAGATCCGGGATTCAAAGTCTCGAAGAGTCCGAAGCCGATTCCGAAGGTCAAGCCGAGCAGCAGATAGACGGCGATGGCGCCCTGTAAGCGGTGACCGGTGACCGGGCCGGGCCGGAAGACCTTGGCGAGGATGCCGACGGCGGTGAGGCCGTAGAACCCGATCAGCGAGGTGCGGCAAACCACGCCCGCCCAGTGGCCGGGTGAAATCTCGCCGAGCCAGAGGGTGATCACCGCCACCGTCGCCAGCACCAGGGCGAGTCGTCGCAGCCGCGGGGTGGCGGCGACGGAGAGACCGCCCCCCACCAGCACGGCGGATTGAAAGGCCGCCAGCCAGACCTTGCCGGCCGCCTCGAGGTGCACCATCGGGTAGATCACGAACAGCACCAGAACCAAGCTCAACAGCAGGATCGAGAGGCCGGGATCTCCGGCCAGGACTTGTTGCAGGGGCTTTCTCGGCGTCATCCCGAAATGCTACCGCGGGCGGAGCAGCCTGGCCTTTGGCACTACAATCGAGGTACGACCGACGACCTTGGGAGGCTCCATGGAATCTCGCATCCACTATCGCGCCTGCACTCTGTGTGAGGCCATCTGCGGTCTCGAGATCAAGGTCGAGGCCGGCGCCATCACCTCGATACGGGGCGATACCGAAGATCCCCTGAGCCAAGGGCACATCTGTCCCAAGGCGGTGGCTCTGCAGGATCTGCAGAGCGATCCCGATCGCCTGCGCCGGCCGCTGCGCAAGACCGCCGAGGGCTGGCAGGAAATCCCCTGGGACGAGGCCTTCGAGGTCGCCATCTCCGGCCTGCGGCGGGTGCAAGACCGCGCCGGGGCCGACGCTGTCGCGGCCTATGTCGGCAACCCCAACGTCCACAGCTTCGGCAATCTCCTCTTCCTGCCGGGCCTGCTGCGCAGCCTGGGCAGCCGCAATCTGTTCTCCGCCACCTCCGCCGATCAGCTTCCCCACCACCTGGCGTCGTACTTCGTCTTCGGTCACGGATTCCTGCTGCCGGTGCCGGATCTCGACCGTAGCGATTTGCTGGTCGTCTTCGGAGCCAATCCGGCGGTCTCCAATGGCAGCATGATGAGCGCTCCGGGGATGCGGCGCCGCCTCAAGGCCTTGCGCCAGCGGGGCGGCCGCCTGGTGGTGTTCGATCCCCGTCGCACGGAGACCGCCAAGCTCGCCGATGAGCATTACTTCCTGCGCCCCGGGAGCGACGCCCTGGTGCTCGCCGCTCTGGTCCAGACCCTTTTCGCCGAGGGGCGAGTGGACCTGGCACACCTCGCCGATCACGTGACCGGATTGGCGGACCTCGAGGCGGCCGTCGCCGGCTTCACGCCGGAGGCCGTGGCCGCGGCATCGGGAGTCGAAGCGGTGGTTCTCCGGCGCCTGGCGCGGCAGCTGGCGGCAGCACCCTCGGCGGCGGTCTACGGTCGCCTCGGCACCTCTGTCCAGAGCTTCGGCACCACTTGCCAGTGGCTCCTCATCGCCCTCAACCTGCTGACCGGCAATCTCGACCGCGAAGGTGGCGCCATGTTTCCCCTGCCGGCCTTCGAGCTGGTGCGCAGCTCTCCGGGCCAGCGCAACTTCGATCGCTGGCGCAGTCGCGTGCGGAACCTCCCGGAGTACGGCGGCGAGCTGCCGGTGGCGACCCTCGCGGACGAGATCACGACCCCCGGTCCGGGCCAGGTCAAGGCCCTGCTGACGGTCGCCGGCAACCCGGTGTTGTCGACCCCCAACGGCAAGCGCCTGGAGGAAGCCCTCGAGGGGCTCGAGCTGATGATCGCGGTCGATTTCTACCTCAACGAGACGACTCGCCATGCCGATCTCATCCTGCCGCCCACGGCGCCCCTCGAGCGGGATCATTACGATGTCGTCTTCAATGCAATGGCGGTGCGCGACGTCGCCCGCTACTCGGCCGCCGTCTTCGAACCTCCCCCGGGGGCGCTCCACGACTGGCAGATCCTGCATCGCCTGCGCCTCGGTCTCGACCGCGGTCTGTCCACCGAAGCGCGCCAGAAGCTCGAGTGGAAGGGCTCCCAAGGGCCGCGCGGAATCCTCGCCCTCGGTCTCGACAGCGGTCCCTACGGTGCCGCCGCCTCGGAGCGGCCGGGGGGTTCGCCGCAGGTCGACTTCGCGGCATTGCAGCAGTCCGTCCACGGCATCGATCTCGGCCCACTCAAGGCGGGAACGCTGACGAGTCGCTTGCGCTCCACCAGCGGCTGCATCGAGCTGGCGCCCGAGCAGCTCATCGCCGACCTCGATCGCCTCGCCGCGGAGCATCGCGGGATGGCCGCCGGCGGAACGGTGCTGATCGGACGTCGCCACGTGCGGTCCAACAACTCCTGGATGCACAACTCCTCCCGCTTGATGCGCGGCAAAGCCCGCTGCACCCTGCTGGTCCATCCAAGGGACGCGGCGCGCTTCGACCTGCGGTCGGGGCAAGGGGCGCGGGTCGAGTCGGCTCGCGGCAGTCTGGTCGCGGAAGTCGAGGTCAGCGACGAGATCATGCCCGGAGTGGTCAGCCTTCCCCACGGCTGGGGTCACGGTCGCTCGGGCACGCGACTGGCGGTTGCCAATGCGACACCGGGGGTCAGCGTCAACGATCTGACCGATGAGGGGCAGGTCGACGAGGTCTCCGGAAACGCCGTTCTCAACGGCGTCCCTGTGACCCTCGCCCCGGCCTGAGCCGGCGTCGAAGCCGCCCCGTGGGACCGTCCCGCCTGGGAACTTTCGGGCTCTGTCCGTCTCCTTGGAAGACGAGGCCCACCGAGGCTCATGCTAATCTTTAGATATTCGTAAAGCTTAGCGTCAACCCTTCCGGCAAGGAGCTCGAAGTGACGCAGACACCCCTGGCAGGCCCCCTCGAGGTGCTGGAGCTCGGCGACGGGACGACGGCGCCTTTCTACGTCGTACCCTTCGACAAGGCGGGCGTCCCGACCGGACCGCGAACTCTACGGCACCTGATCGCGGCCGCCGAGAGCGGTGAGTTCAGCGATCTGTTTCTCTTCTCTCACGGTTGGAACAACGACTGGCCGACCTCCCTGGCGCGCTACCGGGCCTTCTTTTCGCAGTTCCAGCGGCTGCGCCAGCAAGCCACCATGGCACGACCTTACCGGCCTCTCCTGGTTGGGATCTTCTGGCCCAGCACGGCGCTGGTCTTCGGCGAGGAGAAAGGACCTCGCTTCGCAAGCCCGGAAGCTTCCGATGAAGCGACCGGCGAGCGACTGGCGGAGATCGACCAGATCGCCGCCCTCCTCGAGCCGTCGCGACGGGCCGCCTTCTACGATCTCGCCACTGCCGACCGGCTGCCGCCGGCCGACGCTCTCGAGCTGGCGCGGCTGGTTTTACCCTTGCTCCAAGACACCGAGGATCCTTCGGCGGACGCCAGCGATTTGACGGCGGAGGATCTGCTGGAGATCTGGCGCACCGTTCCCGGCGCCACCGAGGAGCCGGAGGAAGAGGACGACGAGGGCTTCGGCATGGCCGGCGAGGACGCCTCTCTCCGCGAAGGCCCGGCGGCGGCGGGTTTGTTCTCCTTCCTCGACCCGCGCAAGCCGTTGCGCATGTTCACGGTGTGGAAGATGAAGGACCGCGCCGGTCGCGTCGGCAGCGCCGGCGTGGCGGACTTGTTGCGCCAGCTACTGTCAGCGGCTCCTGCGATGGCGAGCCACCTGATCGGCCACTCCTACGGCTGCAAGGTCGTGCTGTCGGCGATCGTCGGTCGCCAGGCCCTGCCGCGAAACGCCGTCTCATCGCTCCTCCTGCTGCAGCCGGCAATCAACTTCTGGGCCTTCGCCGAGAACGTCGCCGGCGAGGGCTTCGCGGGCGGCTACCGGGACGCCCTGCGGGTGGTACGGCAGCCGATTCTGTCGACCCTGTCGAAGCATGACTTCGCTCTCCGGCGCTCCTTCCATCTCGCCGTCACGCGGCGCAAGAAGGATCTCGGAGAGGTTCGGATTGCGGCCATCGGCGGACCCGAGCGTTACGGTGCCTTGGGCGGCTGGGGACCGAGGGGCTGTCCGCCGGCGGAGTGCGAGACCATCCCCATGCCCGCCGAGGGCGAACCCTATCCGTCGCTCCGCGCCGGCTCGCCCCAGATCTTCGCCCTCGAGGGCTCGGAGCTGATCGCCGGCCACGGCGATATCACGACGCCCCACACCGCCTGGGCGCTGCTGCAGCAAGTCCTGTCGCCATGAGGCTGCGGCGTTGAGGGAGATCGTGCGACGTCGGCAGCTCAGCCGCATCCGTCTGTCGATGACCAACAAGCCCGAGCCGGACAGCTTGCGCTGCGAGCTCTTTCGCGGTGACGAAAGCCTGACGCGGGAGGCGACCTTCCCGCTCGCGGACTTCGGCCTCGCCAAGGTCGAGGGATCCCGCCGCAGCTCACGCCGAGGGCGCCGCGATCCCGCCAGCGTCGCCCACCCGGCCAGCGGCTTGGCCGACTTTGCCGCCTCTCTGCTCGACTTCCTC
This sequence comes from Acidobacteriota bacterium, assembly GCA_039028635.1. Taxonomy (NCBI): domain Bacteria; kingdom Pseudomonadati; phylum Acidobacteriota; species Acidobacteriota bacterium. The sequence goes on along the minus strand of JBCCHV010000001.1, from coordinate 209,770 downwards.
GAACCCGGAGAGGTGGTCTGGCTCGAGCTCGGCCGCCCCAAGGGCATCCTGCCGCTCCTGCCCTGGGAGCGCTGGCTCGGACCGGCGATCGATCATCCCATCCTGCGACTTCCGCGCTACTTCGTGCGTCCCGTTCGGCCGGCGGATCGACTGCAAATCGCCTACTGCTCGAGCTCTCCCCATGCCAAGAGCGATGTCGACGTGGCAGAGCTCCTCGGGCGCACCTACCAGGCCCTGCACGCCGCGGGAGTCCCCGCCGACATCCAGGTCTTCGTCGACTCGGCGGCCGCGGACGGGGTCCGCTCGGTGGTGCCGTCGCCGGGCGTCGACCTGACGATCCACGACGCCACCTCCTCGGACGGCTATGCCGACTCCGCTGCTGCGACTCCGCTGCTCAATCCCTGGCTGCGCTGGATGACCGCTTCGCTGCCGCCCCGCGGCGTCGATCTCTTCCATTTCGTGGGTCACGGCTACCTGTCTCAGGGACGAGGCTTTCTCGCCTACGCCCAATCACCGACCCGCAACACCGATCCCCGCTGGTCGCGTTTCATCGGCCATGAGGAGCTCACCACCTTCCTCGACCTGGTGGGAGCCAGCGCCCTGGTCCTGACCTCGCCGCCGGGCAACTACAGCTTCTCGGGGCTGCTGGGACTCGCCGACGAGGTGGTCGCGACACGCCCCGGGCCGGTCATCACCCACGATTACGCCAACGATCCCGCCGGCGATGCCCTGAGCACGGCTCTCGCCTTCCTCTACGGCGACTCCCCTACCCTGCCGCGTTCGCCGGCGGTCTCCCTGGTCGCCCATCCGGACCGCTTGTCGCCGTCGGCTGGTGAAAGCGCCGACCAGGAGGCCCCCACCCGCTCCTATTCACGTCCCGCTCTCGGCCGCGGCGAGACTGAATCGGTCGATCCGCCGGATCCCTTCGACCGCCTGAAGGTCTTGTTCGGGACCAGGGGCGGCGACCAAGGGCCGGAGGTGAAGCGCAGGATTCGTCGCGACTACACTCTCGAAAAGGTCATTCGGAAGCGCGACGAACAGCGGGCTCGATTCTCCCGCTGGGTGCAGTCCAGCCAGCGCATCCTCGAGCGCCATACGGCCCAACTCGCCGCCAAGGAGATGGCGAGCTCGAAGCCGGGAAGCGCCTCCCAGAAGGGCCGCGAAGCGGCGCTGCGCTATGTCGCCGAAGTCCTCGGCGAGAGCTCCGGAGACGAGTCGTGACCCGGCGCGCCGTGTTCAGCCTCGATCGCCTGCAGGATCACGGGCACATTCTGAGGATCGAGGAGGAAGTCGTCCATCTGAACAATGGCGCTCGTCAGTTCAGCCTCGATCTCGGCTCCCTCGAGGGTGCCTTGACGGCCCTTTCCCAAGGCGCCACGCCCCCGGGGGCCATCGGCCGGATCGGCAGCGCTCTGTTCCGACTCCTGACGTCCCATCGAGCGATCGAGCAGCAGGTGCTGGCCTGCCACCACAATGGCTGTGGCCTGCTGATCGAGGATCTCGAGCCGGAGGCCCAGGCCCTGCCCTGGGAGACCCTGCGAGACGCCGGCGGCAACTTTCTGGCCTTCGGAGATTCACCGCTCCTCGGGCGCACCGTCACGCCGCTGCGGCAGCAGACCCCACTGACCCGTAGCTGGGAGCGCAAGTTGCGAGTCTTGGCGGTGCTCGCCGCCAGCGGTGCGCAATCGGACCTGCGGCTGTTGACCGCGGTATGTGAGCTCGAGGCCCTGGTCGCGGGCTTGTCGGCTCCCGGTGGCCCACCCTTCGAGCTCCTCGTCGTCGGCTGTGACTTCGACCTCGGGACGGATCCCGCCGAGGATGTCCGCCGGGCGGTCGAGGCGATGCAGAATCCCGCCGTCGGATTCCAGCCCCTGGCCGGTTTCGGCACCCTGAGGGACAGTATCGAGGCCTTCGAGCCTCACCTGCTGCACTTCTTCTGCCATGGCTTCGCCGACGACGAGATGGCGCCGCGCCTCGAGCTCGCCCTGCGCGACGACCAGCTCGTGCGGCGCCCGCGTGGCACTCTGGTTCTCGAGGCTTCGGATCTCGAAGAGCTCCTCGAAGCACAGAATCAGCTCTGGCTGCTGGTGCTCAATTGCTGCCTCGGTGCCGCCGCCACCGAGAGCATCTCTTTCGCCCGTGACGTCATGGCGCGGCCGGCCCTCGACCTGCCGGCGGTCGTCGCCATGCGCGAAGCGGTCGATCGCCGCGATGCCCATCTCTTCACTAGCAGCTTTTACCGCGAGGTCGCCGAGATCACCGCTCGCCAGGCCAGTTCCCCGAACGCCGCCGACCTGCAGTGGGCCGAGACGCTGCCCGCCGTCCGCAGCGCGATCTGCCGCGAGCGCTGCCAGGCCCTGAGCAATGCCGAGCATTGCCGGGAGTGGTCCAATCCCGTGATCTACGTTCGGCGAGAGCCGTTTCGCGTCGTGCCGGTAAGCGCAGCCAGCGCCGAGGACGACCGGGAGGAGCGCATCGAGGAGCTCGAGAGCCAGATCGCGATGCTCAAGTCGCTGCGCGACGAGCTCTCCCAAGTACCCGACATCCCGGCCGACAAGATCGCGCTCCTCGACGAACGGATCCGAGAATTGCGGCGCAAGCTGGCGCAGTTGCTGTGAGCTTCGACCTTCCCCCGTTGCGGCTGAACGCCTTCACCGGCGAGGACCAGCCGGTCACCGGGACCTTCGGCACCGGCTGGATTCCCTGGGCTCTCGACGAGGCGGCGGGACGCCCTCGAGCCGACTTCCTGAGGCCACCGGAAGAAGCGAAAGAAGGGGATTGGCAGGATGCGCGCATCGGCTGGGGCCTGGTCCTGCCCCCCGGTCAGGCGCTGTCCGACGCCGCCACCTGCGTCCAAGACCTGGTCAAGGAACGCCGCGCCCGCCTCGGGAGGGTGCCGGTCTTCCATCCCTTCCCGCGCCAAGATCCGCGGGCCAACACCATGCTGATCGATCTCGAGCAGGACAACTCTCCGGTGATCGACGGCTCGGACTTCGGTGTCGCCGCCGGCAGTATCCCGAAGTACATCCTGCTTCTCGGCAGTCCGCGTGAGATCTCCTGGGAGCTCCAGGAAACCCTCGCGATGTCGCGCTTCGTGGGCCGCCTCGACCTTCCCCTCGCCGGTCTCGAGCGCTATATCGCTCATCTCATGTCGGGGTGGGACGGCGCCACCGCCCGGCGCGATCGCACCCTGACCTGGGCGGTCCAGCATGACAGCCAGGACATTACCAAGACGCTGCGCTCGACGTTGACCCGCCCACTGCATCGGCTCTTCGCCGGCGACGAGGACATCGCAACCGGCGCTCGCTTCCTCGATGGTCGTGCGACCGCCGTCACTGCCGAGGATCTGCGGGACGGTCTGGCCTCGCACCAACCGATCATGGTGGCGACGAGCAGCCACGGGCAGACCGGACCGCTGCATGATCCGGCGGCGATGGCGGCGAATCTCGGACTGTTGGTGGGTCACGACACGGTCCTGCTCGATCCCGCAGACCTGCTCCGCCACTGGCAGCCGGCGGGCGCCATTTGGTTCGCCCATGCCTGCTGCTCCGCCGGCAGCAGGTCGAAGAGCGCCTTCGACGGCCTCTTCGACCTCGCCGACCCGATCGGCGAGGTACTCGCCGCCGTTGCCGCCCTCGGCGACCGCACGGCACCGCTGCCCACCGCCCTCTTGGGGGCCGAGCAGCCTCTGCGCGCCTTCATCGGCCAGGTCGAACCGACCTTCGACTGGACGCTGGTGCAGCCGGAGACCGGTCAGCGGCTGACGGCCCTCTTGGTGAAGCCCCTCTATGAGCGCATCTTCGGCGAGAAACCGGTCGCCATGTCCCTCCAGCCTTGGCACGGTCGAGCAGCGACCCTGAATCGCAATTGGCAGGAGATGGTGCGCGCCATCCGTGACGGCTCGCGCGCCCTCGCTCCGGAGATTCTCTATCCCCGTTTGGCCGCCGCAGACGTCACCTCGACGGTGCTCCTCGGAGACCCGACGGCGGCCTTGCCGAGGACCCCTTAGCTCAGCCCACGAGGATGGTCAGGGTCAGGTGAGACCCGACGCACCAGGCGACCACCCACAAGGCCGAGGCGCGGAAGCGCCAGAGGATGAAAAAGCCGGCCAGGGCGATCAGAAAGTCGCCCCAGCCGGCGATGCCGTGCTGCCAGACGGGATCGTAGAGCGCCGCCGCCAGCAACCCCACCACGGCGGCGTTGACCCCCGCCACGGCGCGGGCCGCTGCCGGATGGGAGACCACGGCACGCCACCAGGGCAGCACGCCGCCGAGGAGGAGAAAGCCCGGCAGAAAGATGCCGACCAGCGCCACCAGGGCGCCGCTCAGCAATCCTCCGCCTTGCGTCGAGGAGGCCCCGAGGAAGACCGAAAAGGTGAACATCGGGCCGGGAATCGCTTGCGCGGCACCATAGCCGGCGAGAAAGTCATCGGCGCCGACCCAGCCCGGCGCCACCACCATTTCCTCGAGCAGTGGCAAGACCACATGACCACCACCGAAGACCAGGGCTCCGGCGCGATAGAAGGCCGCTCCGAGGGCCCAGGGGCCGCTCTCGGCGAGCCACGGTAGGAGCGCCAGCAGGAGCGCGAAGGCCAGCAGCAGCAGCGCTCCCCGGCGGCGCCCGTAGCCGAGCTCCGGGGACTCCCCGGACGGCGCTGTGGGACGGCACAGCAGGAGGCCCGCCAGCGCTCCCAGAAGGACGGCACCAATCTGCGCCCAGGCACCACCGATGACGAGCATCAGCGCGATCACGAGGGCGGCGATGGTGACTCGGGTGAAGTCCGGACAGAGGCGCCGCCCCATCGCCAAGACGCCGTGGGCGACCACCGCCACCGCCACCAGGGCGAGGCCGTGGAGAAAGGCCTGCCCGAGAGGCCCGGAAAGCTGCGGCAAGACGGTCGCGAAGAGCAACATCAACAGCGCCGACGGCAGGGTGAAACCGACGAAGGCGGCCACCGCCCCCAGCCATCCGGCACGCAGCAGGCCGAGGCCGAAGCCGAGCTGACTGCTGGCCGGGCCGGGGAGGAACTGGCACAGGGCGAGAAGCTGAGCATAGTCCTCCTCCGAGACCCAGCGCCGCCGCTGCACCAGCTCGCGGTGAAAGTAGCCGAGATGAGCGATCGGGCCGCCGAAGGAGGTCAAGCCCAGGGGAAGGTAGGTCTTGAAGACTTCCAGCGCCGAGGCAAGGGGAGGGGTTCGTGGGGCGCTTCCGGAGGCCATCATCGGCGCATCCTCGCACGCTTCCGTGACGCTGCGGCGACAAGACGAGGCTGGTCTGCCGCAGGCATCTACCTCGCGTCGTGCGATGGCGCGTCGACGGCCGAGCCCTCGGGCGGAGTCTCCCGAGGGCTCGAGGATCGACGGCTGCTGATGGCTGCCGGCGGCGGCCGGTCAGCCGGGCAGCGTCAGCGGGCGGCGGTCTGCCAGGAGGCCAGGCGACCGCTCCCCTGGCCGAGGGGGAACAGGGCTTCGAGCAGCACCGCCGTGCGGTTGCTCCAACTCGCATAGTCGGTGCTGTCCCAAACCTCTCCGCCTTGCGGCTGCCAGCCCTTGGAACGCAGCAGATCCCACGCCCAGCGACCGGACTGCCGCATGTTCATCTCCTCGTGCGGGCTGATCAGGTCCCAGCGGCCCCACTCGAGGTAGATGTCGAGGGGCAGCGACTCGCCGGTGGCCTCCCCGATCAGGCCCTCGAAGCGCTCCATCTGCGACTCCAGCATGTAGACACTCTGCATGCCGGCCTTGCCGAAGGTCTCCGGGTGCTGGAAGTTGAGCGCCGCCGCCGTCTGGCTCTCCCAGCCCATGCCGACGGTGGCGCGAGCGCTGCGCTCGGCGCGGGTGCGGAAGCGCTCGTCGATCTGGGGCACGATCTGGGTCGCCAAGAAGCCGCCGAAGCCCCGCATACGCGGCGCCTCCGGGAAAACCGCGATCACCGGTTCGACACTCTTCCCGACCACCTGATCGAGGGTCTCGGGCCACTGGCCGACCTCTCGCGCCGGGCGCGACAGGACATAGACCACCGGGTACCGTTCGTCCCCCTGGTCATAGCCCGGTGGCAGCCAGACGTGCATCGGTACGGCGATCGGGGCCGGCGCCTCGCCGCCTTCCGGCGTCGGTTGCTGGATATTGAGCTCGAGGCTCTCGAGGCGACCGCCGGGTGAGCCAACGGCGGCCGCGTCGGCCTGCAAGCCCGGCCAACCGGGCATCGCGAACCAGGAGATCGCCATCGGGTCGCTACGATTCCAGTTCATGTCGGGCCCGAGCACCGTCGACAGGGTACGCCGCTGGTGGCTGGGATCGAGGGTGGGCTCGTAGTCGACGTAGAACAGGTAGCTGATGCGCGCCTGGGGCTCGAGCCGGGTGGACCACCACCACAGGTCGGTGTCCGCCAGTCGGTTCATCGGCTCTTCGCGCCGCATGCCGATCATCTCGCCGGCGATGGCCACGTCCTCGGCCGCGCCGTGCCAGGCGAAAGTGACCTCGTCGCCGTCGATGATGGGGAGCTCTCGCTGCGCCAAGAAGGCCTCGATCGTCGCCTTCGAGTCGCCGCCCTCGGCGATCTTTTCCTGCAGCCCGGCCAGGGCCTTCGGCAGGGTCACCTGGGCGGCGACCTGGGGAGCTCGGGAGCGCCGCACCAGGTCGACCCGCGCCAGCTCACCGAGGCTGCGCACGTAGAGAGCGCCATCGGCGAAGCTCGGGGGCGTCCAGGCGAGATCGTCGAAGAGCTCGAGGCTGGCCGTTTCCTTCCAACCCGCGGTCGAAGCGTCACCGAGATGAAGGGATCCCTTCTTGGTCAGCACGGCGAGCTGGTCGTCGACGCTCACCAGGAACCCGTCACCGGGCTCGCGGGAGCGCCAGAGGAGATTGCCGTCGCCGGAATCCACCGCGCTCAAGAACAGGGAGGTGAATCCGAAGAGCGCGGTGCCGCCCGCCGAGGGCGGGCTGTAGCTGCGCGTCAGGCCGCGGCTTTCGGCCAGGATCTCCGCCTTCAAGGCCTCTCCTTCGCGGCTCACCCGCACGATCTCGGAGCGCTCTTCGCGATGCTTCACCAACAGCTTGTCGTCACCGATCGGCATGGGCGATTGGCTGAAGGCGCCCTTCGGGCCGACGTCGCCCTCGAGAGCGAGCTCCCAAAGGGTCTCACCGCTCCGCGGATCGAGGCCGTTGAGGCGATTGGTGCTCAAGATGACGAACTGCTCACGCTCGGCGAGGGTCGCGGCGATCGGTGACTGGGCGCCGATACGACCGCCTTCGAGGCCGCGCCAGAGCTGCTCGCCGGTGCCGGTGTCGAAGCCCACCACGGAGCCCCCCTCGCCCCCCGGTTGGAACGCCAGCACTCCGCCGGCGATGGCGGGAGAACCGCCGAAGCCATAGAACGGAGGATCGATGCCGAGATCTTCCTTAAGGTGGAGGCTCCAGGCCTCTTTACCGTTGCTCAGATCGAGGGCCACGAGGCGGCCCCATGGGCTGACCGCGAAGACCCGACCCTGGGCGATCGCCGGAGTCGAAATCGGTCCATCGTGGGAGCCGTCGTGACCGGTGTAGGTCGGGGCCAGGTCGAAGCGCCAGATCTCTTCACCGGAGTTGGCCGCGACGGCCACGACGACGTCGCGCTCGCCGGCGGCCATCATGGTGACCAGGCGGTCCTCGGCGATCGCCACTCCCGAGTAGCCGCTGCCGACCTTGCGCTTCCAGACCAGATCGAGGCCGATCACGCCCTCCCCGGGCGGCAGCCCTTCGACCGCTCGTCCGGTCCCTTCAGGGCCCCGGAAGCTCGGCCAGCTCTCCTGGGCGACGCTCGCCCCGGCGACAACGAGTCCAACGATGGTCAGCACAATTCGTAACATCGACACTCCCTTCGAGATCATCTCCGCTCGGTCATCCGACGACCCGGCCGTTCAACCCACGGTCATTCGACCGTCGGATCGGTCGCCAGGTTCCCTCCATCTTACGGTGTGGCGCGTCGCGGGTTCAGGGCGGGAACGAAGTCCCGCGGCCAGGTCGTCGGAATTACTCCTCGAAGACTCGGAAATAGCTCGTCCATGGCCCGACATCGAAGCGATAACGCTTTGCCATGACCCGCGCCACTTGACGCAGATGGGCGAGATCATGGACCGCCCAACAGGCGAGATGCTGGCGCAAGGTGACGAGGCCGAGGTCCGGGTGACGACCCTGCATCGAGAGCTCCTCTTCGCCGAGGTCGAGGGACTTCAGGGTGGCCAGATTGCGCGCTCGCAATCGTGCCAAGGTCGCCAGCAGTTGCTGGCTCCCCTCGCCGGCATAGCGCTCGCGGAAAGCGAAGCGATCGAAGGCCGCCAGCGGACGCGAGGTTCCGAGCTGCAGAATATGGTGGGTGCGCGGAATCCAGTCGAGCTCTTCGCCATCGAGAAGGTGGCCGAGCACGTCCCGCGGACTGAAGGTTCGGTCACCCTCGTCGCAATCCAGCCAAGGCTCGCTCAGTCCGCCGAGCCAGGCGTCGAGGACGGCCGGCGTGCGCTCGAGGATCTCGATGGTGTGTGGCAGAGAGAAGTTCATTGCGACGAGAGCGAACGGCTCCCTCGGCAGACTATCGCACCGGCCAGCCTCGCCGAGGGCGAGAGACCACCAGCGAGGTGACAAAACCAAACTCACTTCAATTCCGAATACGTAATATAGACATATTTCTGTCTCGCTTTATCTCCCAAGAGTCACCTTGTAGAGGACAGGCTGGCTGCTTCGCCTCTCGGCCGCGGCCGGCTCAGCGTTCCTAGCCTGACTCTGCTCCCGAGCAGAGGTTCTCTACCGCGAAGTTCGCCGCGGTCATTTCATCGCTCGGCCGGGTTGGTCTCGAAGCGGTTCGCCCGATAGCCGAGAAAACGTCGAACGGAGATATCGATGTTCGAGCAAGACAGAAAAAGCAGCGAGAGCGAGTCGAAGGTCGCCACTCACGAGCAGCCTCAGGAGGAGGTCGGGCCGATCAGTCGACGGGGCCTGCTGCAGGGCATCGGAGGCGCCGGTGCCCTGGCGGCTGCCGGGGGCCTGAGCTTGGGAGCGCTGAAGCCTCAGATCGCCGCGGGCGAAGAGATCGGGCCGACGACCGACAACGTTCGTCGGGCGCGGGCGGCGCGACTGCGGCGCCGAGCCGCCAACGCCTACCTGGCGGGACCGCTTCCGAACCAGCCCTGCAACGGCGACGAGGACCATTACTCGGATTTTCGCGCCCAGTTCTCGAAGTGTCTGCCCCACAACCGCTTGGGTGAAGTCCGGCCGAACGCCTACCGCGCTCTCCTGCGCGCCCTGAGCAGCGGCGACCCGGGCGACTTCGATGCCATTCCCCTGGCAGCGGTGGCCCAGCGTCGGCTCGCCAATCCGCAGTCGGCTCTCAAGTTCGAGCTCACCGGGCTCGACGGCTGGGGAACCCGCATGCGGCCCGCACCGGCCTTCGCCAGCGCCGAGATCGCGGCCGAGATGGGCGAGGTCTATTGGCAGGCCTTGACCCGCGACGTCCCCTTCCGGGACTACGGCAGCGATGGCCTGGTGGCCGCCGGCGTCGCCGACCTCAACGCCTTCTCCCAGACTGTCGGTCCGCAGGTCGGTGGGCAGGTGACGCCGGGAACCCTCTTCCGGGGCGAAACCCCGGGGGACCTCGTCGGCCCCTACATCAGCCAGTTCCTCTGGCTACCGGTGCCCTACGGCCCGAGCACCATCGAGCAGCGCTACACCACGCCGATCCCGGGTGACGATCGCATGACCGACTACCGCGAATGGCTCGCCATTCAGCGGGGCGCGGCGCCGAGCGTGCCGTTGAACTTCGATCCCCAGCAGCGCTACATCCGGGACAACCGAGGGCTCGGTGAATGGGTCCACACGGATGTCGTCTTCCAGGGCTACTTCAACGCCGCCCTGATCATGCTCAGCTATGGCAGCGCGGCCCTGTCGCCGACCAATCCCTATCGTGACGACATCACCAACCAGGGCAACTTCGTCTCCTTCGGAGCTCCGGACATCTTGGACCTGGTCACCAAGGCCGGTCGCCTGTCCCTCACCGGCGCCTGGTACCAGAAATGGTCGGTCCATCGCCGTCTGCGTCCCGAAGTCTTTGCCGGTCGCCTCGAGAACCAGGTCCGCCACCGCAAGTACTACGGCATCCACTCGGAGATCGTCGACTCCGATGCCGTGGCTCGGGTCTTCGCCGCGCAGGGTACTCGCCTGCTGCCGATGGCCTTCCCGGAGGGCTCGCCGACCCATCCGGCCTACCCCGCCGGCCACGCCACCATCGCCGGTGCCTGCTGCACGGTCCTGAAGGCCTTCTTCGACGAGAGCTTCGAGGTCCCGGGGCCGGTCGAAGCGAGCCGCGACGGCCTTTCCCTCGACCCCTGGTATGGCGCTCCCCTCACCCTCGGTGGCGAGATCAACAAGCTGGCCGCCAACATTTCGATCGGCCGTGACGCCGCCGGCGTCCACTACCGCTCCGACGGCATCGACGGGCTCGCCGTCGGCGAAGCCCAGGCCATCGGCCTGCTCGCCGACTACAGCCGCACCTACAACGAGAACTTCGCCGGCTATGAGCTGACCCGGTTCGACGGCCAGCGCATTCGGATCAGGAACGGTTCGGTCCACCACATCTAGACGACCTCGCTGCTCCCCGCGGGTACGTCCCGGTACCCGTGGGGAGGATCTGCTGCAAGCCGACCCTCGGCGACGAAGCCGCCGGTGGGTTCGAGCCCTTGCCGGCGCCCTCGCTGGCCCTGCCGACCCTCGGCGCCTACCCCGCCTCGCTCTCCCGCCGGGGACTCTGAGTTCGATCCCTGACGTCCACTTCCGCAGGCCCTGGTCACCCACGCCCACGACGATCTCGAGCGCTCTTGAAGCGTCGCCTACCTCCCGGCTCGAGCCGGGGAAGGGTCTGCAATGGCGCCTCGGAGCGGGCGCCATCATCGAAACCCTGCCTTGGGGCGAGCCGTGATCCCTCGACGGCGTCAAGGTCTCTCTTCCTCCTGCCAGCCGCATCCTGGGCTCGGCCCAGATTCGCCTCGAGTGCGCCAGGACCCTCCCGCCCTCGTCTCCTTCACCGGTGGCGGGTGGTTCGACCCCGGCCCGGGGATCGCGTGCTTGTGATCGCCCATCGGCGAGTCCTGTCGATTTCTTGAGACCGCGACCACGAAATCACCGACTTCGGGCTTCCATCGGAGACGCCGTCGAAACATAATTCGTAATGCAGCTCATATACATCTAGCGCATCATGATCTCTGTTTTGGGGACGGTCTATGGAGAGGGAGCGGCAATGTCGTCATCGTCACGCTTTCGATTGACGCGCCATCGGAATGAGCCTGTCCTGTCGGATCTGTTCTTCTTTCAGCTCTTCACGCCTCGCAGCCTCTCGACCTTCGCGGTAGCCTCCGCGGGAGGGAGTCAGCTGAAGTTCAGTCGGCGGGTCGCGCGCAGCCACTGCGCCCGCCTTGCAACGTAATTCTCATCGTAGGGAGATGTCGATGTTCGAGAAGAATCTAGAAGATGAGGCCAAGCCGCGCGACGCGGCCGAAAACGCCACCCCGTCGAGTCCATCCCTTCCCCTCAGCCGGCGTGGCTTGCTGCAAGGCCTGGGCGGTGCCGGTGCCCTCGCCGCCGCCGGCGGATTGTCCTTGGGAGCCCTGACCAGGAAGACCGCGACGGCCGCCGAAGTCGGCCCGACGAACGGTGCCGATCGCCGCATGGCGGCCGCCCAGCTACGCACCGATGCGGCCGATGCCTACCTCGCCGGCCCGCTTCCGGTGCAGGACTGCAACGCCGATGAAGCGACTTTCCCGGACTTCCGCGCTCAATTTTCGAAGTGTCTGCCCCACAACGGACTCGGCGAGGTCGGACCGGGCGCCTACAACGCTTTGCGCAACGCCCTCACTACCGGCGATCCGGCGGACTTCGACGCCATTCCCCTCTCCGGCGTCGCCGACCGCAAGCTCGCCAACCCGCAGGCCGCCTTGAAGTACGAGATGTGCGGCCTCGACGGTTGGGGCACACGGATGCGGCCGGCACCGGAGTTCACCGGCGCCGAGATCGCCGCCGAGATGGGTGAGGTCTACTGGCAGGCGCTGACCCGCGACGTCCCCTTCCGCGACTATGACAGTGACCCGCTGGTGGCTGCGGCCACCGCCGACCTCAATGCCTTCTCGGAGACCGTCGGTCCCCTCGATGGCGGACAGGTGACGCCCGGAAATCTCTTCCGCGGCGAGACGCCGGGGGATCTCGTCGGCCCGTATATCAGCCAGTTCCTGTGGCTGACGGTGCCCTACGGGCCGAGCACCATCGAACAGCGTTACTCCCCGCCGCTGGCGGGTGAGGATCGCATGACCGACTACGGTGAGTGGCTCGCCATCCAGCGCGGCGCGGCCCCCAGCCAGCCCCTGCAGTTCGATCCCCAGCCCCGCTTCATCAAGGACAACCGCGGTCTGGGCGAGTGGGTGCACGGCGATGTCGTCTTCCAGGGCTACTTCAACGCCGCCCTCATCATGCTGAGCTTCGGTGCCGACGCCCTCTCACCGACCAATCCCTATCGCGACACCATCGCCAATCAGGGCAACTTCGTCTCCTTCGGCGCTCCGGACATCCTCGACCTGGTGACCAAGGCCGGCCGCCTCTCGCTCACCGGTGCCTGGTACCAGAAGTGGTCGGTGCATCGCCGGCTGCGGCCGGAGATGTTCGCCGGCCGGCTGCACAATCAGGCCCTCGGCCGCAAGAAGTACGAGATCAACAATGAGATCGTCGCCTCCGACGCCGTCGGGCGGGTGCTTTCCGCCAATGGCAACCGGCTGCTGCCGATGGCGTTCCCGGAGGGCTCTCCGACCCATCCGGCCTACCCTGCCGGCCACGCCACCATCGCCGGCGCCTGCTGCACCGTTCTCAAGGCCTTCTTCGACGAGAGCTTCGAAGTGCCCGCGCCGGTGGAAGCGACCACCGACGGTCTCGCCCTCGATGCCTGGAACGGGGCGGCCCTGACCCTCGGCGGCGAGATCAACAAGCTGGCCGCCAACATTTCCCTCGGTCGCGATGCCGCCGGCGTGCACTACCGCTCCGATGGCATCGATGGCATCGCCGTCGGCGAAGCCCAGGCGATCGGGTTGCTCGCCGACTACAGCCGCACCTACAACGAGGTCTTCACCGGCTACGAGCTCACCCGCTTCGATGGCCAGCGCATCCGGATCACCAACGGCGTGGTGCAGAACATCTAGGTCGACCTTCTCGCCGACCTTCGGCGCAGGTCGTTGACCGCTTCGTCATCCGAGCCCTCGGCTCCTCACAGCACGTCGAGTGCTGTGTCGCGCCGGGGGCGAATGTCTTTCATCTTCGACCACTTCCACCATCTCGCCGAGAAATCCGGCCTGGCGCCTCGGACGCTCGTCTGCGGGCAAGGCTCCTCGCATCGGCCCGCGAGGTTTCCTCATGAACCCCCGGCCGGTCTCGGGCCGGTGGCTGTCACTGGTGTTTTCCAACGCGTGCTTCAGGAGCCGGGCGCGGCTCGCGGCGGCACCCACAGTTCTGCTCGCGAGCCTCGCCGGGCCGCGTCGAGCTCTCGCCGAGTCGATCGCGCCCGGGGTGAGTCCTTTCCTTGGCGCTTCTCGAACTCCTCGAGGGTCTCCCCAAGCAGGCTCCCAGCCTCGCTGAACCGCCCCTGCCGGCGCCAGATCTCCCCCAGCAACTCGCCCAGGATCCAGTGGCGGATATCGGAATCCGCATAGAACTCGAATCCCTCCCGGGCGAGGACCTCGGCCGCCGCCAGATCCCCCAGTCCGGCGGTCACCCGCGCCAGACCGAAGAGCGCCACTCCGGCCGGTTCCATCCCCGCGCCTCGCGCCTGGTCGACGACACCTTGGTACAACCTGCGGGCTTCCTCGAACTGGCCCGCGTCGCGGTAGAAGGCGGCCAGGTTCTGGCGCACCGACAGGAGCGTCGAATTGCTCGCCTCGAGGCGCTCGTCGGCGATCGCCATCGCCCGTCGCATGACCTCGAAACCCTCATCGAATCGGCCCAGGCTATCGAGACTCAAGGCGAGATCGTTCAGCGAGTCGATCATGGCGCGACCGTCGGGGCCACCGAGGGCGGAACGCATCTCTGCCGCCCGGCGCATCAGGTCGAGGCCCTTCTCGACCGTCCCTTCGACTCCGGCACCGCCCTTGCGAAACTCCCCCGCCAGGAACATCCCCAGCAGATGCAGGCTCTTGGCCAGCTCTTCGCTGCCCTGCGGCGCTGCCCGTCGCTGCATCTCGGCGGCACCTTCGAGCAGCGATCGCGCTTCTTCCCGCCGAGGGTCCGTGTGGTCGGCATAGCGCACCAGGAGAAAGGCGCGGCCATAGAGGGCCGCCGCGAGGCGGGTCTCCTGCGTCCCGGATGCTTCCTCGACGCGACGGATCGCTTCCGCGCTCGCCTGCAGCCCTGCTTCGAGGCGCCCCGACGACGCCAGCGGCTCGGCGGCGCGCAGTAGCACCTCGGGAATGCGCTCGCGGTGCTCCGCCGATTGCTCGAAGGCGGCCGCCGCCGCCATCAGATGATCGGCTGCCGAAGCCATCACCTCGAGATTCGCCAGCCCCTCGCCGATCACCGCCAGGACCCGGCCTCGAGTCGCCGGATCTTGAATCCTCTCGGCCTTTTCGGCACCGGCTTCGAGAAGCTCTTGGACGGAGATTCGGCCACCCCCGAAGTCCTGGGGATCGCCCAGCCGCAGGATCTCGAGGGAGAGGTCCGCCAGGCTCTGGGCCCGGTCCCTTTCGTGGCGGGCGACCGCCCCCTGGTGGAGCGCCGCCGCCATTCCCGACAACAGGGAGACCAGGGCCAACCCGGCGAAGACCGAAGCCAGGGCATGACGGCGCAGGAACTTCCGCAGCCGATAGGCGCCGGACGGTGGTACCGCCCGCACCGGCATGCCCTCCAGCCAGGCCTCGAGGTCGGCAGCCAGAGCGCCGGCTCCGGGATAGCGCCCCTCGACTTCTGGATGCAGGCACTTCAGAACGATGGCATCGAGCTCCCGGTCGGCCCTCCCCGAGACGAAGGCGGAAGGGGGCCGCGGCACTCGACCTTGCAGCCGGGGATCGGGGCGATCGGGGGCTGCCTCGAAGGGCAGGCGCCGGGCCAACAGCAGGTAGAGCAAGCAGCCCAGTGCATAGACATCGGTGGCGGTGCTGGCCGCCTCTCCTCGCAGCTGTTCGGGAGCCGCGAAGGACGGCGTGTAGGGAGCCCCATCACCAACCGTCAGTCCGGCCTGGCGGGAAGGATCCAACAGCTTGGCGACCCCGAAATCCAGCAGCTTCGGTCGCCCGTCGTCCTGCACCAGGATGTTGGCGGGCTTGAGGTCGCGATGAATCACCAGCCGTCGATGGGCGTAATCGACCGCCTCGACCACCGGCAGGACGACCCCGACGATGGCCCGTCCCTCGAGGTCGCCCTCGCGACAGAACTGATCGATCGGGAGCCCCTCGACGAGGTCCATGACCAGGTAGGGAACGCCGTCGTCGGTGACGCCGCCGTCGAGCATGCGAGCGATCGCGGGATGCTCGAGATCGGCGAGAATCCGTCGCTCCGACTCGAACCTCGGGACCAGCGCCTCCTGGCTCAGCTCCCAGCGCAGGATCTTGACCGCGACGGCGCGATCGAACAGGCCGTCAGCCCGTCGAGCGCGGTAGACCCGCCCCATGCCACCGACTCCGATCAGGTCGCCGAGGCGATAGGCACCGAGCCGCTGATAGCGCGCCTCGACCTCTTCGATCAGCTCCGCCTCGAGCCCCTCGAGGAGTCGTCCGGCGCTGCCATCGAAGCCCCGCTCGAGGGGATCGTCGGAGACCTCCAGGCCAGCAACCAGGGAGAGGAGCTCCCGTTCGAGGGCGGGGTCACCCTCACTCAAACGCCGAGCCTGCTCTCGGAGCTCCGCGGGCGGGGCCTCGATCAGCTCGTCGAGGGCCGCCTCGATGCGGTCCCAGGGAATCGGCGAGTGGCCCGAGGCTCGGCTCATCACACCGCGTCCGCACCGCTAGAAAGCGGTGAATCTGAAGAAATTAAGAGGTTGTTCACGACCGGTATGGAGTTGCTCGGGCTTACCGAGGCTAACACCGGACCTCCAGAAGGAGGCTCGAGTCGAGGCTTCCGGAACGGAAGTTTCGGGCCATCGGTTCGTCTGCCATAACGCAGCGGAGAGAGGATCCCGGACAAGCGGCTCCCCCCCGACGTAACCGCGCCGCACGCCGCACCGTGGTGCGAGAGGCCGGTGGTCATGGTTGACATCGAGACTCGATTGAGACACTCTTGTCTCGTTTGTTGCTAACGACTACCAGGACAGGAGGACATCATGACTACTTCGACTCGGGCTCGCACCACCTTGATGTGGGCATTCTCCCCACTGCTCTTGCTCGCAGCGCTCGTGCTCTCGGTGGTCGCGGTCGACGGCGACACTCCGCCGAGTGGTGAGCAGGCCCGACATCATGGTCAGCATGATGAATCCGGTGCCCATGGGCACTCCGCAGAGTCGGATGATCATCCCCCCAGGGCTCGAGGCCAATCCGCGGAACGAGATCTGTTGCAGGTCGCGGACCTCATCGGCTTGCGCCTGCAAACGGTCGATGGCGAAGCCGTCAACCTCGGCCTGGGCAGTGGTGCCCGCCCCGTCGCCGTGGTCTTCCTCGACGACGGCTGCACCATTTCGCGGCGCTACGTTCCGCGGCTCAATGAACTGGGCGAAGCGGCCAGCGAAGCGGGCGTCGAGCTCTACGCCGCGATTTCGAATCCCGCCATCACGTGGCAGGAAGCGCGAGCCTTCCGGGATGAGTTTCGCCTCGCGATTCCCTTGCTCTTCGACTTCAACGGCGAGGTCGCCCACCAGTTGAAGCCGGAAGTGGTCCCGTCGGCTTTCGTCGTCGATCTCGCCGGCCGGGTGGTCTACAGCGGACGCATCGATGATCGCTTCCCCAGCCTGACCAAGGTGCGCAACACGATCCGTTCCCATGACTTGCTGCGCGCCATCGAGGGCGTCGGCGGAGACCAGCCGGTCGAGCCGCGTCACACGGTCGCCGTCGGTTGCTACTTCCGGCCTTGGCCCGAGCCGGAGGCGAAGCCGACCTATCGCGACCACATCGCGCCGATTCTCAACGCCAACTGCGCTCAGTGTCATTCGCAAGGCGGAGTGGCACCCTTCGCCCTCGACTCCTACGACTCCGCCCGCCGCTGGTCGCGGATGGCGGCGGCCGTCACCCGAGCCGGTCTGATGCCGCCGTGGCACGCCGTGCGCGGTCAAGGACACTTCCGCGAAGAGCGTTTTCTCACCTCGCGACAGCTCGACTTGCTGGAAGCCTGGGATCAGGCCGGGGCACCGCGCGGCGAGAGTGCGAAGGAGCTACCGGCACCGACCTTCGAGACCTCCGAGTGGCCCCTCGGAGAGCCCGATCTGGTGCTCACCATGGCGGACACCTACGAGGTTCCCGCCGACGGCGCCGACATCTACCGCTACTTCGTTCTGCCGCTGGGGCTACTGCGCGATCAGGTGGTCGTGGCGATGGACTTTCAGCCCGGCGATCCGTCGGTGGTGCACCACTGCAACTTCTTCGTCGACTACTCGGGGCGCGCCCGCGAGTTCGATAGTCGCGACCCTGAGCCCGGCTTCTCGGTCTTCGGTACCGGCGGTTTCATGTCCTATGACGGCGCCAATGCGCTCGGAGCCTGGGCACCCGGCGTCGGGCCCTATCGCCTACCAGAAGGACGGGGTTTCGATCTGCCCCGGGGCGGAGACGTCGTTCTCGAGGTGCACTACCACCCGACCGGGAAAGCGGCCCGCGACCAGAGCTCGATCGCCTTTTACTTTGCCAAGGGACCCGTGAAGCGAGGCGTCAGCGGACTGATGGTCGGTACCCTGGATGTCGAGGTTCCGGCCGGCGACGCGGCTTACTGGCGCAAGGTGTCGATGGATGTTCCCGCCGACATGCAGTTGGTCGACATCGCTCCCCACATGCACTATCTCGGCCGCGAAGCGCGCGTCCTCGCCGTCCTGCCGAACGGCATCGAGCGTCCCCTGCTCCACGTCGACGACTGGGACCTGCGTTGGCAGGGCATCTACACCTACCGGTCGCCGGTCGATATTCCCGCCGGCAGCAGGATCGAAGCCAGCTTCCGGTTCGACAACTCGCGCCAGAACCCGGCCAATCCCAACTCACCGCCGAAGACGGCGAAATGGGGTTGGGGATCGGACGAGGAAATGGCCGAGATCTACCTGACGATCATCTCCGACGATCCCCAGGCCACGGCGGAGCTGCACCGGGCTGCCCGGCGATCGTGGACCCGGTCGGCGGACCCGGAGGCGGCAGCGCCGCAGGATCGGTCGGCCCGCCAATGGCTCGATCTTCTGCTGCAGAAAGATCCTTGGTCCGCGACCGGGGAGCAGGTCCTCGAAGAGTTCCTGACGTCTCCCCAGTTCACGGAGACTCTGGATCTCACCCGCCGGGAAGCGAAGCGTAAGAAGAATCCCGACCTCTATGCCCTCGAGGGAGTTCTCCTGTCACTGGCCAGCTACTACGGCGAAGGGGCCGCCGAGCAATGGCGCCTGGGCGAGGCGGCGGACGCAGCCTTGAGCCGTGCCTTGCGCGCCGATCGCCGACACGGCGGCGCCCTGCTGGCGCGGGCGATGCTCTATGCGGAGTCCGGAGATGACGCCCTTGCGAGGCGCTCCGAAGGCTGGTTCCAGCGTCTCCTCGACCCGGCGAAGAGCGACCCCTCCGAAGCCCAGCGAGCCACCGCCTTCCAAGCCCTCGGCAAGCTCTATGAAAACCTCGGCGAGGCCGCCAAGGCGGCCCGGACTTGGCATCGAGGCCATTGCCAGTTCCCGCAGCACGAGGCTCTGCGAAGGCTGTCCGAAGAAGCGGGGATCGAGGGTCCGGTAAGCTGTGGCGAGGAGAGCCGTTGATGTCGCCACGGAACACCGGATCGGTCGCAATCACCCCGCGGGGCGGCACCCCATGAGAACGGTGAAAGGCCCTCGCCGCACGGCTCGCCAAGCGATCCTCGACGCCGCCGCCGGCGCCCTCGCCGACTCACCCAACGAGTCGATGGCGGTGATCGCCGAGGCGGCCGGAGTCGGCCGGGCGACCCTCTATCGCCATTTCCCTTCCCGCGAAGCGCTCCTCTCGGAGCTGTCCCTCGAAGCCATTCGACTGATGGACGAGGCGACGGTTCCCATCCTCGAGAATGCCTCGAGCGCGGAAGAGGCCTTCCGCCGGATGCTCGAGGCCTGGTTGCCGTTCGGAGATCGTTTTCATTTTCTCGCCACCATCCCGGTCTCCGATCTCGGCCCCGACGTGGCGGTCGAAAGCCAGCGCCAGCTCGACGACCTCGCCGCCTTCGTCGACCACGCCAAGGGCGAAGGCCTGTTTGCCCGCAACGTCTCGACGGCCTGGATCGTCGCCACCATCGATGCGCTGATTTGGACCGCCTGGAGCAGCGTCCATCGCGGTGAGCTGGCCCTGCGGGACGCCGCTCCCATGGTCTTCAGAACCCTAGTCGAGGGTTTGCGACGGGACGACGCCAGCGAAACTTCTTAGCGACCCGGCGCAGCCGCGGGGTGAGCGGGGAATCCCACCTGGCAGAGCGCCACCTTGGTCCATGAGAGGATCGACGACGGCTGGCCGGAGTGGCGAAATTGGTAGACGCAGGGGACTTAAAATCCCCCGCCTTCGGGCTTGCGGGTTCGAGTCCCGCCTCCGGCACCAGGCTTCCTTCCTCGAGGCCCTAGCCGCCGCTACCGAAGGCCTTGCGCAAGATCGTTTCGACGACGTTTCCGGTGACCCGCTCGGGACCGCTGACGACGTTGAGGGGCCTTCCCGTTCCGACGCCGTGAAGCAAGAGCTCGCCGTCCGGCCGTAGCAGGAAGATCTCGACCTTGACGCTCGACCGCCGGCGACCTCCGAAGCCGTCACCGCGCTCGGCAAAGGGCACGGCGAGCTCGAGCACGGCGTCGGCCTCGAAGGCATCCGCCAGGCTCTGCCGCTGCTCCACCACATACTCGAGGGTTCCCTGCTCGAAGAGGTGTTTTCGAACCCGGCTCTCCGCCACCACCGCGAAGGGAACCCCCAGCTCCAACATCTCACCCACCACCCGCTGCTCCATGGCGCTGCAGTCGACCACCTCGTGGCATTGACGGGTTGCCACCACCACCCGCTGGACCTGTCGCGGCGAGAAGCCGTCGGCGCGGGTGACGTTGGCGCGGAAGGCGGCCGCCGCCGGCACGGACAGCAATCCTCCGAAGATCAGCAGGGCAAGGATTCCAAGGATCGGTTCGAGTCTGCGTCCCATAACGGTCAAGGCCCTTCCCTGCGAAATTTTCGAGTCGTGATTCCCCTTCAAGCCTATCCTCAAACCTTCCCCTCCTCCAGGGTGCGCTGCGCTCGCTTCCGCGGTTCGAAACCGGACCGACCTACCCCAAGGCGAGATAGAGCAAGAGAACCGCTCCCGCCAAGGCGATGGCTTTCTCCCACGCCGGCAGAGCTGTCATACCCCGCTTCAGCTCGGCGCCACCGAGGGCGGCCGTCAAGGTCAGAAAGGGCAGCATCTGGATGCGGTATCGGGAGATCGCGTAGAGGGCGAAGAACAACAGGAAGTTGTAAACCAGAAAAGCCGGAACGAGCCACCACCTCCCCTGCCCCCTTCGCCGCCAGGCGAGCAGCCCCAAGGGGGTGAGCGTCAGAATCAGGAGGTAGATCGCCGAGCTGCCGACGCGCAGCGCCGCGCCGACTGCCGAGGGCACCCCCTGGTAACCGCGCTCCGGCCCCTGGCGCGGCCCCGTCGGAAGCTGATCGTGGAAGAAGGTGCGGTGGTCTAGCAAGCGGAAGTATTGTCGCTGGAGCTGGTCGCGAGCGATGCTCCAGGGACCGCGCTCGGCGAGCTCGTCAGCGAGCTGCCGGCGCAAGAAGGCCCGGCGGCCGGTGCCTCGCGCCTCGGCTTTCTCCATGGCTTGGAACAGACGCCATGCCGCCTCGCCGGACCGCTCGCGTCCGACCTCGCGGTCGATCCCCAGACGCAGATTGAACTCGAGGCTTCCGGCCACTGCCGGAGAGCTGTGGGCCCGCGCCCACGGCGTCCAAGGCGACGCCAAGAGCGCCACGGCGGCGGCCAGCGCGATCAGCGAGGGCCAAGGTCTCGAACCCTCGGCACGGGCTGGCAGGAGGACCAGTACCGGCAGGAAGCCCAGCAGCAGAGCCTTGGCGCCCAAAGCGAGGCCGAGCAGGGCGCCGGCGGCGAGGGCGCTTCGCCAGGTAGCGCCCGCAGCGGTGAGCAACCACAGAGCCAGGCTAAGCAGCAAGAGGTGGAGGATCTCAGGCCAGAGAAAATGGCCGTAGGCGACGAGTGGCGGATAGAGCAGCAATCCAGTGGCGCCGAGAGCAGCCACCGACGCCGAGCCCGTCAGACGCTCGCCGAGACGCCACCACAGCCACACGATGGCGGGCACAGCCAGGGCCTGCAGAACGAGGGTCCAGACCAGGGGATCTCCCGGCAGGAGGTAAAGCCGGGAGAGTAGCCAGGGATAGAGCGGCGGCCAGAGCGGATCGAGGGCCAGGCGACCGGTGGTCGCCATCGCCTCGGCCGCCGCCCGGTAGGTCTGCTCGTCGCCAACGAGGCCCTTGCCTCCACCGGCGCAGTAGAGCCACCCGAGCAGCCCCTGCAGGAGGCCGTGCAGGCAGAGAATCCCGACGGCAGCGCGTCTCGGCGAGGGCAACACGGCCGAAGGCTACCAGTCAGATCGATCAACCGAAGCCGTCGAGCCCGTCCTTGCGCCGAGAGCCGCGGTGAGAAGGCCGCTCTAGGGATGGGCTACAGACGGAAGATCGAGCTCTTGCCGCAGGGCCTCGATGTCGAGCTTCTCGATCCAGCGCGGCAGGTTCGACCAGATGCGATGAAAGCCGAAACCGCCGGTGGTCATCTCCTTCAGGGCCTCCTCTTTGCTCCAACCTTCGACCACGATGCGGTAGAGGGCCACCATCGTGCCGGTGCGATCGGCGCCGTGCTTGCAGTGCACGAGCACCGGTGTTCGCCTGGCGTTGGTCACGATGCGGAGGAAGCGCACCACCTCTTTGCGCTCCGGGTGCCAGGCCTTCATGTAGATGTGCTCGTAGGCCAGGCCGGTACCTTCGAGCTCGTCTCGATCAGAGGAGAAGGAACGCAGATTGACCACCGTGGCGACGCCCAGATTCTCGAGGTTCGCCATGCCTTCCGCCGAAGGCTGGGCGCTGCGGTAGAGGGTTGCGCTGACTCGGTGAAGATTCGGGGCCCCCGCGAGAGGCATCGCCTCGGCCCAAGCCTCAGGCCGCTCTGAGGCCAGACCAGGGGTCGTGCAGAGCAGCGCCACCAGCGTCAGCCAGCGAATCTCTCGCCAAAATCGAGCCATGCTTGACTCTACAACGAGGATCTGTCCGTCGATCTCCCGCCACCAGACCAGGGTCAGTCGTCGTCTTCGAAGCGATAGGGTTTCCGGAAGCTGCCCCAGAACATCAGCAGGCCGATCACCAGGAGCGTACTCCCGGCGACCCGCCCCCACAGGCTTCGGAGACCTTCCGCCACCCACGAAGGCGTCTCCTCAGGCCAGCTCCAGGGAATCTCGGTCCAGCGCCACATGGCGAAACCGAGGGCGGCGAGGCCCAGGGCCGTCAAAACACTGGCTACCAGTTCGGCGATCTTCGTCATCACGGGGGCGTTTCCTCGGCGGCGATGGCTCGAAGACTCGATCGTACCCGAGCCGCTTGGCGGCTGTCCGCCCCTTCGGCGGCTTCGCAGACGGGGAGGGTCTGGCTGAGCAGGCGCCGGGCCTCGGCGCGCTGGCCGGCGCGCAGCAGGATATCTCCCAGACCGAGAGCCACCTGGCAGCGTCTCGGGCCCTCTTCCCCGGCGCTCGCCAAGGCCCGGCGAGCCAAAGCCTCGGCCTCCGGTTGCCGGCCCAACGCCGCCGCTGTCTGACCCTGCCAGTGCAGCAGCCCGGCCGGCGGCGCCGTGCCGCTGCTCTGCCATCCGGAGGCCGCCGCCTGCAGCACTCGCTGGGCATCTTCGAAACGTCCGGCGTCGAAGTAGATCGCCCCGAGGTTGGCGCCGACGGTCAGCAGGATCGGATGCGATGGATCGATCCAGCGGCGACCATAGTCGAGGGCCTCCTCGAGGGTTTCGAGCGCTTCCTGATGGCGTCCGAGTACGTCGAGCACGAGGCCGCGGTCACTGAGCGATTCGACCAGGGCTCCGGCCTGGTCGGTCGGCAGTTGGCGACGGATCTCCGCCGCTTCCGCCATCAGGTCGAGGCCCTCCTGCACCACCTCGCCGGCGGTTGCCGAGGTGTCGCCGAATCCTTGGTCGAAGCGCAGCCTGCCCAGCAAATGGAGGGATGAGGCCAGGGCGGCGCGAGTCGACGGAAGGTCGCGCCGCTGGAGCTCGACGGCTTCCTCGAGCAGACTCTCGGCCTCCTCTCGGCGGGGTGAGCTCTTGGCCTCGAAACGCAGAATGAGGTAGGCGCGGTCGAAGAGGAAGGGGGCCAGCTCCGCTCCCGGGGCGAAGCCTTCGAGGCGCGCCGCGGCGAGCGCCTGGCGGTTGATCTCGAGGGCCCGCGGTTGATTCCCCGACTCCGCCCAGGCGAGGGCCCCGCGCCGCAAGACCTCGGCGACCTGCGGGTGAGCGAGGTCCGGATAGCCATAGGCCGCCGAGGCCCGCGACCAGACCTCCGCCGCCTCGCCATGGGCATAGAGGTTCGAGAGACCTTCGCCGACCACCGTCAGGGCCTGGCCTCGGAGGTCGGAGTCGGCGAGATTCTCGGCGGCCGCGGCGGCGTTGACCAATAGCTCCTTGGCGGGTAGCTGGGTGGCGCCGGTGCCCCGCGGGTCCCCCAGGCGCAGAACATCGAAGGCGAAGTCGGCCATGCGAACCGCTCGGTCGCGCTCCTGGCGGGCGAGGCGGGCCTGGTGGGAAGAAGCGAGGATACCCAGGGCGATGGCGAGCACCACTGCGCTGACCAAGGCGGAGATCATCGGGTTGCGGCGAATCAGCTTGCGCAGGCGATAGCGAAGCGTCGGCGCCACCGCCTCGACAGCTCGCCCGCCGAGCAGGTGGCGGATATCCGTCGCCAGACCATCGACGCCGCTGTAGCGTTCCTCGGCCTCGGGCCGCATCGCCTTGAGAACGATGGCGTCGAGATCCTGGGCGAGGGGCCCCGGCAGTCGAGGCGAGACCCGAGAAGGGGGTACCGGTAGCCGGCCTTCGAGGCGAGGGTCGACTTGCCCCGGCTCAAGGGGCGGAAACGGGCTGACATCGGTCACCAACAGATAGACCACCGCCCCCAGGGAATAGACGTCACTGGCCGTGCCGACGGCCTTGCCGGCGAGCTGCTCGGGCGAGGCGAAGGCCGGCGTGTAGGGGCCCGACCCGGTGATCGTCAAACCGGCCGCAAGTGCGGTCTCGGCGCTCGGCTCGACCAGCTTGGCGACCCCGAAGTCGAGCAGCTTGGCGCGGCCGGCCGCATCGACCAGGACATTGCCCGGCTTGAGATCGCGATGGACCACCAGCTGCCGATGGGCATAGGCGACGGCATCGACGATCGGCAGCAGGAGCTCGAGACGCTCCCTCGGCGAGAATCCGAGGCGGCGACAATAGAGATCCAGCGGCTCGCCAACCACCAGCTCCATCACCAGGTACGGCAGCCCGTCGGCGGTCACCCCACCATCGATGAGCTGGGCCACGGCAGGGTGCTGGAGACGGGCCAGGATCCTTCTCTCCTGGTCGAAGCGAGCCCGCAGCGAGGGGTCGGGGATTTCCCACCGCATCACCTTGACGGCGACCTCGCGCTCGAACAGCCCATCGCGACGATGGGCCCGGTAAACCCGCCCCATGCCGCCGACGGCGAGCAGCTCACCCAGGGTGTAGGGGCCGAGCTCGCCATGGCGCCCTGCCCGCTCCCCTTCGACCTCTGCCTCGAGCCCTTGAAGCAGGGCGACTGCCGAGCCCGCGACGCCCTCCTCCAAGGGGTCCCGGGCGGGCTCGAGGTAGGCGATCAAAGAACGCAGCTCGCGCTCGAGAGCCGAGTCCTGAGCGGCGATCTCCCGCAGCTTTCTCTCGCGCTTCGCGGGCGGCAGATCGAGCAGCAGATCGAGAGCCGCTTCAGTCCGCCGCCAGCGCTCCGATGGTCGACTCGCATCCACCGATCCACTCTATCGGCTCGGGGCGGAAGAGGCGTTGAGGGGGTGGTGAGTCGGTCGCAGGCTGCCATCGGATCGCTGGTGAAGGAATGCTGCCGCTGGCAGACGAACGGACCCTGGCAGCGGAGCGCTGGGGAGTGGGTCGGGATAGGCTTGCGAGCGCGGTTCAGCTTTGGCTCAGGCAGCGGATAGTATGTACGTATGCCGGCCTCGAGGCCACAGGCGTTCATCCATGGCAACGAAGAAAACACCCTCTGACGGACATCCGGTGACCGAATTCACGGCGACCGAATTCACGGCGACCGAGGTCACCGTGCTCCTGGGGCGACTCCGAGAGGGCGACCGATCGGCTCTCGATGAGCTTCTGCCGATGGTTTACGGCGAGCTGCGGCGGATGGCCAGGCATCGGGTCCGCGGGCGGCGAGGTTCCCAGACCCTCGACACCACGGCCGTTGTGCACGAGGCTTTCCTCAAGCTGGCGGGCAGCTCTTCCCAAGACTGGCAGGATCGGGTTCATTTCTACGCTGTTGCCGCTCGCGCCATGCGCCAGGTGGTCACCGACTATGCGCGCCGGCGCAACGCCGAGAAGCGCGGCGGCGACCGCCACGCCGTCGATCTCGATGCCGTGCCCCTCTCCGTCGAAGGACAACAGGCGGCCTGGATCGTCGACCTCGACCGCGCCCTCGGAGGCCTCAAGGAGGTCTCACCACGGCTCGCCCAGGTCGTCGAGTGCCGCTACTTCGGCGGCATGACGGACCAGGAGATCGCCGCCATGCTCGACGTGACCGACCGCACCGTGCGGCGCGACTGGGTGAAGGCGCGCGCCTGGTTGTACCGCGAGATGGCCGATGGCGCGACCTCCGACTGAGGCCCGGAAGGGATGCTCACTGCGATGAAACGGAGGGCCGGGACTGACACTAGAATGGCCGTGGCCAGGACCTGCGATGATCTGATCTCGCCCGTGGCGTGACTGGCGGTACCGCGAACGATGCCCGAACCTCCTCCGAATGACGTCACCCGCCTGATCGCCGATTGGCGTGCCGGCGACGCGGCCGCCCTCGACGAGCTCCTGCCGCTGGTATACGAAGAGCTGCGCCGGCTGGCCGCGAGCCATCTCCGGCGCGAGCGCTCGGATCACACGCTGCAGACGACGGCGCTGGTTCACGAGGCCTATCTCAAGCTCCTCGGCGGAGCTCCGGTGCGCCTCGCCAACCGCTCGCAGTTCTTCCAGTTCGCGGCCCAGGCCATGCGTCGCATCCTGGTCGACCATGCCCGCCGTCTGCAGGCCAAGAAACGCTGGGATCCGAGCCAGAAGATCTCCCTCGACAGCGTCGGTGAGGTCGAGGTGCCGCTCGATGATCGCCTGCTCGCGGTGCACGATGCCCTCGAGCGCTTGGCGGCCATCCGCCCCCGCCAGGCCCAGCTCGTCGAGATGCGCTACTTCGGAGGCTTCGGCCTCGAGGAGATCGCCGAGTGTCTCAGCTTGTCCCGCGCTACCGTGGCGCGCGATTGGCAGGTCGCCCGCCGCTGGCTCTTCGCCCAGCTCGCCAGCGGGAAGAAGTCGGCCGAATGAGCCAGCAGCAGGAAGAACGTTTCTACGACCTCATCGATCGCGCCCTCGATCTCGAACCGGAGGAGCGGCGCAAGTTCCTGGAATCGGAGTGCGGCGATGATCAGGATCTGCTGTCCCGCGTCTGGGAAGCGGTGGACTCTTCCGACGAGGACCTGAGCGACTTCCTCGCGGCTCCGGCCTACGCCGGTGGAGCGCCCGCCGAAACCACCGTCGATCTGCTGCCGGAGGGGCAGGAACCGGGCATCGCTCGGGTCTCCGCACCGGACGTCGAGGAGGAGCTGCCGGACCGCATCGGTCCCTTCTTCATCCTCGACTCCCTCGGCAGTGGCGGCATGGGGCGGGTCTACCTCGCCGAGCAGCGCCAGCCGGTGCATCGCAAGGTCGCCCTCAAGGTGATGCACAACAGCCTCCAAGGGACGGCCTCGCGGGCCCGCTTCCAGGCCGAGCGCCAGGCCCTGGCTCGCCTGTCCCACCCCAACGTCGGGCAAATCCTCGAAGCCGGCACCACCGCCGACGGTTTTCCCTTCTTCGCCATGGAGTGGGTGCCGGGCGAGCCGATCCACCGAGCGGCCAATGCGCGACGGCTGACCATCGAGGAGCGTCTCGAGCTGATCATCGCCGTTTGTCGGGGCGTCGAGCACGCCCACCAGCGGCAGGTGCTGCACCGCGATCTCAAGCCCTCGAACGTGCTGGTGACGGAAGTCGACGGCCGTCTGACTCCGAAGATCATCGACTTCGGAATCGCCAAGGCACTCGACTCACCGCTGAGCGGCGCCACCCTGATGACCGCCGGCCTGGCGGTCGGGACCCCCGCCTACATGAGCCCCGAGGCCCTCGCCGGCGACAGCGACGACCTCGACACCCGCACCGACGTCTATTCGCTGGGAATCTTGCTCTACGAGCTGCTGGTCGGGGTGGCGCCCCACGACGGCCGCAGCGGCAGCGTGGTGCGCATGGTGCACCAGGTCCTCAACAACGATCCGCCACGGCCGAGCCAGCGCCTGGCCAGCCTCGACGAAGATCAGCGCCTGGAGGTCGCCACCGGACGGCACCTCTCGCCGCCCGAGCTCAAGCGTCGCCTGGCCGGGGATCTCGATTGGATCACTCTGCGGGCCGTCGCCCGCGGCCGAGAGGATCGCTACGGATCCGCTGCCGAGCTCGCCGCCGATCTCGAGAAGCACCTCCAGCACGAGCCCGTCGAAGCCGGACCGCCGAGCGCCGTCTATCGCTTCTCCAAGCTGCTGCGCCGTCACCGCGGGGTCGCCATCGCCACTCTGCTGCTGTTCCTCGCCCTCGGTGCCGGCCTGGTGGCTCGGACCTTCGAAGCCCGCCGGGCGAGCGCCGCGGCGGAGCTCGCCCGCCAGTCCCAGCGTCAGGCCGAGCAGGCGCGGGACGAAGCTCAGCAGGTGACGCAGTTCCTGGTCGACCTGTTCAGCGCCGCCGATCCTCGGCAGACCCAAGGCCGGCAGGTCGATGCCATCGAGCTTCTCGACCTAGGGGCCGGCGAGCTGGCGGAGCACTTCGATGGTCCGCCCTCGATGCAGGCGACGCTGATGGTCACCGTGGGGCGGGTCTACTTCACCCTCGGTCGCTACCGCGATGCGCTGGCTCTGGCCGAAGGCGCCCTCAACCTGCGACGCGCCGAGATACCCCCGGACGAGCTCGCCATCGCGGCGACCCTGCACGACGTCGCGCTCTATCAGCAGCGCAGCGGCGAGCTGGTCGCCGCCAAGGCCTCCGAGGTCGAGGCGCTGGCGATCCGCGAACGCCTGCTGCCGGCAGGGGATCCGGCGATCGCGGCCTCGCTCTATGGTCTGGCGGTTCAGGCTTCGATGTCCGATCGCCTCGACGAAGCGGTCGGCCTCTACGGCCGGGCGCTGGCGATCTGGCAAAGCTCGCTCGGCGACGAGACTCCGGAGGTGGCGCGAGTCCATTCGAGCCTGGGCTCGGCGCACCTCCTCCTCGGCCGGCCGGAGAAGGCTCGCCCCCTGCTCGAACGCTCCGTCGAGCTCAGCGAGAAGGTCTACGGGCCGCTCGATCCGGCGGTGGCGAGCGCGGTCAGCAACCTCGCCTTCTGCGCTCTCCGGGAGCAGCGCTACGAGGAGTCCCTGGCGCTCTACGAACGCGGTCTGGAGATCCGCCGAGAGCTCTTCGGCGACGACCATCCGAGCATCGCCAACAGCCTTCTCAACCTGGGCGGTGTCCACGAGGAGAGCGGCGACCTCGCCGCTGCTCGGCAGCGCTACCGAGAGGCAATGGAGATCCACCAGCGCTCCCTTGGGGCGAATCACATGGTGACCGCCCGCAGCGTCAGCGCCCTCGGCAAGACCTACCTCGCCGACGGCGACTATGGCGCCGCCGAGCCCTTGCTCCGTCGGGCCTGGGAAATCCGCCGCGCCGCGTTGCCAGAGGGCCACCTGCGCCGGCAGGAAAGCGCGCGGAAGCTCCTCGACCTGCTGACCGCCACCGGTCGTGCCGACGAAGGCGGCGAGCTGCGAAAGGAGATCGCGACGGACTCCTGAGCCCGAGTCGGCCGACCGCCTCGGCGCCATCTCATTGCATCTGAACTCGCGGCGGCGGGCGAAGGGATGGGCGAACCCTGAACGGAAAGGACTAGCCTGCCCATGACCAATTCGAGCGCCCCCTCTCGAGTCTTCCTGCTCCTCGCCCTGGCGGGCTTGCTCCTCGGGTGTCCCGCCGACGAAAGAGGCGCCGAGGTCGAAGATCCCGGCATCGCCTTCGTTGGCGTCTCCGTCTTGGCACCGAACGACCGCTGGCTCGATGATCAGACGCTGCTGGTGCGCGGCGCGGTGATCACTGCCCTCGGAGCACGGGACGAGGTCGCTATCCCCGACGGAGTGGAAGTCATCTCCGGCGAGGGTCGATATGTGGTTCCGGGGCTGGTCGACAGCCACGTCCATCTCGACGACCCCAGCGAGCTCGACATCTACCCCACCTACGGCATCACCACGGTGGTCAACCTGCGCGGCGTCGGCCGTCACCTCCGCTGGCGCGACGAGATTGCTCGCGGTGAGCGCTTCGGCCCCCGGTTGGTGACCGCCGGCGATTACCTCGACGGCGACCCTCCCTGGATGGAGCCGATGACCAGCGTCACGACTCCGGAAGATGCTGCCCAGGTAGTGCGCGAGCAGAAGCAGGCTGGCTACGATCTGGTCAAGGTCTACAGTCAGCTCAGCACGGACCAGCTACGGGCCATCACCGCAGCCGCACGCGAGGTCGGCACGGTGGTCGTCGGTCACGCCTCGAACAACTATGATCTCGAGACCCTGATCGCCGCTGGCCAGAGCAACGTCGCTCACGGTCAACAGCTACTGCGCTGGTATCTGCCGGAATCCCCGAGCGACGCCGAGATCGACACCGTCGCTCGCCAGCTCGCGGCCGGTGGAGTGTCGGTGACGCCCAATCTCTCCTGGACCCTCGGTCTGCTGCGCCAGGGCGAGGATCTGGCGGCGCTGTTGGAGGAACCGGACGCAGGCTGGCTCCATCCGGCGGTGCTGCAACCTTGGCGACCGGGATTCAACCGCTACATCCGCGACGCCGAGACCTGGGTTCCCGATGTTCGCCAGCGTTTCGAGATCGAAAAACGACTGGTGTCAGCGCTCCACCAGGCCGGCGTGACGCTGTTGGCGGGAACCGACGCATCGACCTCCGGGGTCTATCCTGGAGCCTCTCTCCACGACGAGCTCCTCCTGCTGGAAGAGGCCGGCCTGACGCCGGCCCAGGCCCTCGCCACGGCGACCCGCAATCCCGGCGAGCTCCTCCACCGCTGGCTGCCGCAGGGCCCCCGCAGCGGTGAGATCTCGGTTGGCATGCAGGCCGACCTGCTGCTGGTCGAGGGCGATCCTCTCGCCGACCTGGGGCGGCTGCGCCGCCCCGCCGGCACCATGTTGGCGGGCCGCTGGCACCCGCGCTCCGACCTCGAGGCGCGACGCCAGCAGCTCGTCGATCGCTTCGCAATCCTCGGGCCGGTAGTCGAGGAGCTCGAGTCGGCGCTGTTTGCGGGCGACGTCGCGGCGGCTCGGCCGATCTTCGACGCCTGGCGGCGCGATCATCCGCAGGAGCAGCTCTTCGCGCAGTATCCGCTGTTCTTCGCCTCTTACCGCTTCCTCTACGGCGCCGACGGCTTCCAGACCGAGCCGAAGCCTTTGGAGACCGCCCTCGAACTCTATCGCATGTACGCCGAAACCTACCCCGAGTACCATTCCTCCCACTATCTGCTGGGCGAGGTCTATCGCGCCCTGGGGCGCGATCAGGCGGCGGCATCTGCCTACCGAGAAGCCCTCCGGCTCCATCCGCTTCATCCACGGGCCAGCGCCGCCCTCGAGGAAATCGCAGCCGGATCGCCAGCGTCGAAGGATCCTGCCTGATCGTTGGGCCTGCTCTCTCGTCGCGGCGGCTGTGCTTCGCCGGGCCCTCCTGGGCCCGGTAGCAAGCTTCCTCAACTCCATCTCAGCGAGCCACCGGGCGGAGATAAGTCAGGGACGGCGGATCAGCGTCCTTGCATAGAGGGGTAGCTATGCGCTAAAATGTGGTTATCGGTTTATGTTTTCGGTTCCCTGCCGGCTGCGGCATGGGCCTTGCTGAAGGAGGATTTGCCATGTCGTACCGGTTCTTTTCCACTTCCGTAGAAAACCTCAAACGCGCCGGCGAGCGCCGCGCCCGCCTCGCCGCGCTGGCAGCTCCCCTCGCTGACCGCCAGCCCCGAGGACTTCCTCCGGCCGCCTTCGACCGCCGCCTGGGGCGAGACTTCTTCACCAGCACCGGACAGCCCGCGACCATTCCGGGTCCGCCCTCGGCGGCCGTCATCGCCCTCACCCGGCTGGCCTTCGGACCGCGTCCCGGCGATGTCGCCGCCTTCAACGCCCTCGGCGGGAACGACAGCCAGCGCCTCGAGGCGTGGGTCGATCAACAACTCGCCCCGGGATCGATCGACGACTCCGCCCTCGACAATCGCCTGGCGAGCTCCGGCTTCACCACCCTCGACAAAACCGTGCAACAGCTCTGGACCGAGCACGCGACCGCCGACCTCCCCTGGGAAGAGGTGATCCGCCCGCTCACCGAAACCGAGCTGGTGACCTTCTTGCGCGCGATCCACAGCCGGCGGCAGCTCTTCGAGGTGATGGTCGATTTCTGGCACAACCACTTCAACGTCTTCGCTCACGAGTGGCCCTTCGGACCGCTCTGGGTGAGCCACGACCGTGATGCCATCCGCGCTCATGCCTTCGGCAACTTCCGGCAAATGCTCGAAGCGGTGACGCGTTCGCCGGCGATGCTCTACTACCTCAACAACGTGGTGAACTCCTTCGAGGACGCCAACGAGAACTTCGCCCGCGAGCTCCTCGAGCTCCATGGCCTCGGGGCCGAGCACTACTTCGGCAACATTCCGCAAGCCAGCGTGCCTCGGGATGGCGAAGGGCGGCCACGGGGCTATGTCGAGGACGACGTCATCTCGGCGGCTCGCTGCCTCACCGGCTGGACCTTGCGCAATCGCGATTGGGACCCGGACTTCGGAGACACCGGCGAGTTCTTCTACTACGACCCATGGCACGACCACGATCCCAAGCACTTGCTGGGGATGGACCTGCCAGCCAATCAGCCGGCGATGAAGGACGGCCACGATTTGCTCGACGCCATCGCCGAGCATCCGGGGACCGCCCGCCATGTCGCCGGCAAGATCGCACGTCGCCTGCTCGGCGATCAGCCGCCGGCGGCGGTGGTCGACGCGGCCGCGGCGGTGTTCGCCGCCAACGTCGCAGCTTCCGACCAAATCGCCCGAGTGATTCGTAGCGTGGTCCTGAGCCCGCAGTTCCTCACCACCTGGGGTGACAAGGTGAAGCGCCCCTTCGAGATCGCCGTCAGCTTCTTCCGGGCGACCGCCGGGGACCTGCCCTTCGTGCGCAACGACGATGCCACCAACTGGTTTCGCTGGGAGTACTACCAGGCCGGCCAGCCGCTCTTCGGCTGGCATCCCCCCAACGGCTATCCGGACTTCAAGAACGCCTGGAATACCAGCGCGCCTCGAGTCATGAGCTGGCGCCTGCCGAACATGTTGATCCAGGTGGAGGACGCTGACGAAAACCTCTACTTCGACCTGCTCGGACAGGTACCCGCGGGAGTCCGCTCCGCCGATGCCCTGGTCAACTTTTGGACCGACCGCATGCTCGGCCGATCGGTGCCATTGGATGAGCACACCAAGCTGGCCGAGTTCATGGCGCAGGGACACAACCCGTCCTTCGACCTGCCCCTCGACAGCGATCAGGACACCCGCAGCCGAATGCGTGCCCTGGTTGCCGTGATCGCCCAATCCCCTTCATTCCTGTGGCGCTGAGAGCGGGAGGATCGAGCCATGTGCACTGACATCACTCGTCGCGGATTCCTCGTCGGCTGCTCGGCGGCCATCGCCGGCCTCGCCGGCTCGCGTTTCAACACCGTCGCCTTCGGTGACCCGGGCCTCAATCAGGAGATCCTGGTGGTGCTCTTCCTGCGCGGCGGGATCGATGGCCTCTCCCTCGTGCCACCCATCGGCGGCAGCGATCGCGGCCACTACGAGGCAGCTCGACCGACCTTGCGCATCCCGACGGCGGGCGGCGGTGCGGCGATCAATCTCAACGGTCAGTTCGGCCTACACCCTTCGGCGAGCCCGCTGTTCGATCTCTTTCAGGACGGCAACCTGGCGATCGTCCAGGCGACCGGCATTTCCAATCTGGTCAATCGCTCGCACTTCGACGCCATGCAGTATGTCGAGCTCGGGACTCCCGGCTCCACCACCATCTCGACCGGCTGGCTGACCCGTCATCTGACCAGCGCCGGCAACCTGCCGCCGGACCTGGTGATGCAATCCCTGGCCGTCGGCGACCTGCAACCGGCTTCTCTGTTGTCCAACCTCGAGACCGTCAACGTCGCCAATCCGGATGCCTTCAACGTCGACAACGGACCCTGGTTGTGGCGCCATGCCCAGCGCACGGCGCTGCGCGCCCTCTACCAGGAAGGCGGTACCTGGCTCCACGACGCCGGCTTGCAAGCCCTCGATGCGGTCGACATCGTGTCCCTCAACGCCGGCGATAGCTATACCCCGGCGAACGGCGCCGTCTACCCCGACGGCGACTTCGGTGATCAGCTCAAGGTGCTGGCCCAGATGATCAAGCTCGACCTCGGTCTGCAGGTCGCGACCCTCGATTTCGGCGGCTGGGACACCCACGACGACCAGGGCACCGGCTCCACCGGCTATCTGGCCGACCTGTTCGACGAGCTCAGCCGGGGTCTGGCGGCCTTCTACACCGACCTCGACGGCGCCGGCACCAGCGACTACATGCAACGCCTCACCATGGTGGTGCAGAGCGAGTTCGGTCGCGAGCTGTTCGAGAACGCCGACTCCGGTACCGAGCATGGCTACGGCAATTTGATGCTGTTGCTCGGCGACAACGTCAACGGTGGCTTTCACGGTACCTGGCCCGGTCTCGCCGGCGGTCAGCTGGTCGACGGCACCGATCTCGCCGTGACCACCGACTATCGGCGCGTCCTCAGCGAAGTGTTGGTTCGCCGGATGTGCAATCCCAACATCTCCCAGATCTTCCCCACCTACAGCGGCTACAGCCCCATGGGGGTGGTCCAGGGCGAGGATCTCGACACCGGCGGCACGATCTTCGCGGACGGCTTCGAGTCCGGAACCACCGCCGAGTGGTCCGCTCGCGTCGACTGAGTCGGCAGGCGCAGACCCCATCCGGTACCTCTCTTCGGCGTCCTGTCGGTCAGTTCCCCGACGCTGAGCGGAGACCCGAGGCAGGCGCCGAGGGAAGTCGCCTTGCCGCCTCCGGCCGGAACCGGGGTAAGTTCTACTGAGTCGTTTCACGAAATCGCGGGAGGGGACCCTTGATTCTGGCCGGAGACATCGGAGGAACGCACGCCCGGCTGGCCTGTTTCTCGGCCGCCGGCGAGCGGCTCGCCTTTCGCTCCTTCCGCAGCGCCGACTTCGCCGGCCTCCCGGAGATCCTCGAGACCTTTTTCGAGCAGGGCGACCCCGCCGCCGTGACCGACGCCTGCCTCGGAATCGCCGGACCAGTGTTCGACAACCGCTGCCATGCCCCCAATCTCGCCTGGAAAGTCGACGGCGGTGAGATCGCCCGCCGCTTCGACTTCGGCCGCTGCCGACTGATCAACGATCTCGTCGCCACCGCCGAGGGGTTGGCCGATCTCGCCCCCGCTGAGCTCTCCGTTCTGCAGCCCGGGGATCGCAGGCCGGAGGGGTGCCGACTGCTGATCGCTGCCGGCACCGGCCTTGGTCTGGCACTCCTGCCACCGGCCGATTCGCCGGGTAGGCAGCAGATCCTGCCCTCCGAGGTCGGCCATGCGGATTTTGCGGCACGCACCGACGAGGAGATCGAGCTGCTGCGCTTTCTTCGCCGCCGTCACGGCCGAGTCGGCATCGAGCGGGTGGTCTCCGGTCCTGGCATCGTCGCGATCTGGGAGCATCTTTCGCAGCGCCACCGGCGCGAGGTGGCGCCGAGCCTCGGACAGCGCCTCACCACTCCCAAGGTCGACATCGCGGCCGAGATCGCCCGTGCTGCTGGCAGCGGCGAGTGCCCGGTGGCGGAGCGCACGGTGAACTTGTTCCTCGGCGCTTTCGGCGCCCTCGTGGGCAGCTTGGCCCTGACCGTCCTGGCCACCGGCGGGGTTTATCTCGCCGGCGGCATCCCGACCAAGCTGATCCCGGCCCTGAGCAAGCCAACCTTCCTCGAGGCCTGGCGCGCCAAGGGCCGCTTCTCCGACTTCGTCCGGGGTCTTCCCCTGACGGTGGTGCGGGCCGAAGACACGGCGCTCCGTGGGGCGGCTCGAATCGCAATGCAATGAGCGCCGTCGCCGGCCGCCGCGGCGGCATCCTCCTGCACTTGACGTCGCTGCCCTCGCCCGGAGCCATCGGCCAGCTCGGACCGGCCGCCGAGGCCTTCGTCGACTGGCTGGCGGCCGCCGATCAAGCGGTCTGGCAAATTCTGCCCTCAGGCCCTCCCGGATTCGGAGATTCACCCTACGGGGCGCACTCTTCTCGCGCCGGCAATCCGCTGCTGATCTCGCCCCTGGAGCTGTTCGAAAGCGGATTGCTGCCGCGCTCGGTACTGCCCTCCTCGCCGGCGACGCCGAGGGTCGACTTCGCTCGCGCCCGCGAGGACCAGGAGAGAATCCTCGGCCACGCTTTCAAAGCCTACGAGCAGCGCCCTGAGGTGCGCGTCCGGTTCGAGGAGCTCCTCGCCCCGGAGGCTTCCTGGCTCGATGATTGGAGTCTCTTCGCCGCCCTCAAGGAAGCCCACGAAGGCGCTCCCTGGACGGCCTGGGAAGACCCGCTGCGCGATCGCCGGCGCGAAGATCTCGACCGGACTCGGCACCGCCTCCGGCACCGCATCGCCTTCCACCGCTTCGTGCAGGGCTGTTTCCTCGAGCAGTGGCGCCGTTTTCGACGGCGGGTTCGCGCCGCTGGCGTCCAGGTACTCGGTGACCTCCCGATCTACTGTTCAGCGGATAGCGTCGAGGTGTGGCAGCGCCGCGACCTGTTCGAGCTCGCCGCCGACGGTCACCCGAGCCACGTCGCCGGAGTTCCGCCGGACTACTTCTCCCCCCGCGGCCAGACCTGGGGCAACCCTCTCTACCGCTGGGACCGACATCGTGCCGAGGGCTTTCGCTGGTGGACTGATCGTCTCGCCAGCGCGCTGCAGCGTTTCGACCTTCTACGCCTCGATCATTTCCGCGGCTTCGAAGCCTTCTGGCGCATCCCCGCGAATGCCGAGTCGGCGGCAGCGGGCGAATGGCGTCCCGGCCCCGGCGGGGATCTGTTCACAGCCTTTGTAGGCACCCGGGAGGGCCTTGCGCCGCTGATCGCCGAGGACCTCGGGGTGGTCACTCCCGAGGTCGAAGCCCTGCGCCGGTCCTTCGACCTGCCGACGATGCGGGTGCTGCAGTTCGCCTTCGATGAACCCGGCAGCGTTCACCTGCCCCATGCCATTCCTCGCCGTGCGGTGGTCTACACGGGCACCCACGACAACGACACCACCGTCGGCTGGTGGCGCTCCCTCGGGGACCAGGCAAAGCGTCGCGCCCGCTCTTATCTCGGCCCCGGACCGATTCACTCGGCCCTGCAGCGTGCCGCCTACACCAGCCCCGCCGAGCTGGCGA
This sequence comes from Acidobacteriota bacterium, assembly GCA_039028635.1. Lineage (NCBI taxonomy): Bacteria > Pseudomonadati > Acidobacteriota > Acidobacteriota bacterium. The sequence continues at coordinate 172,850 of JBCCHV010000001.1, read as the reverse complement.
TCTTGCCGGCCCAGGATGTCCTCGGTCTGGGTCCCGAGGCGCGCATGAACCGCCCCGGCTCGGCGGTCGGCAACTGGGCCTGGCGCCTATCACCGCAGGACCTCGGCACCGGCGAGGCGGAACGGCTGGCGGAGCTGATCGCCGTCAGCGATCGTGGCCCCGAGACCGAGACTGCCGCCGGCTAGCCCAGAGGGGCTCAGGAGACCGGCGAATCGATGCGGGCTCGCAGCGCCGGCAAGTAGGCTTCGACGGCGTAGTCCCGCACCATCCGATCGCTCGAGAATTGCGCGCTGACCGTCGCAATCGAGTTTCGAACCATGGCGAGCCAGCGCGGCGAGTAGCCCTCCGCGGTGCGATCGTAGTAGCGCTCCGCCACCTCCTCGAGGGTGGCGTAAAGGGCGGTCGCGTCGCGCGCGTCGTTCTCTTCGTCGCTCCCCCCGACGGCCCCCGAGTCGATCGCCCAACCGTTACTACCGTCCCAGCCCTCGGGCCACCAGCCATCGAGAATCGACAGGTTCGGGACCCCGTTCATGGCGGCCTTCTGGCCGCTGGTGCCGCTCGCTTCCATCGGCCGCCGAGGAGTATTCAGCCAGACATCGGTGCCCTGCACCAGGTTCTGGCCAACGCGCATGTCGTAGTCCTCGAGAAAGAACACTCGGCCGCGAAACTCGGGCGATTGACCGAGGCGGAAGATCTCCTCGATCAACCGCTGACCTGGAATGTCGGCAGGATGGGCCTTGCCGGCGAAGAGCAGGGTCACCGGGCGCTCCCGGTGCCAGAGGAGGGCCCGCAAGCGCTCCAGGTCGCGGAAGATCAGGCGGGCTCGCTTGTAGGTGGCGAAGCGGCGCGCGAAGCCGATCAGCAGAGTTTCCCGATCGAGCCGGTCGGAAACCCCGTCGAGCTCCGCTGGAGCGCAGCCGTGGCGGGCAAGCTGCTCCCGCCAGCGGCTGCGGGCGAAGTGCACCAGGCGCTCCTTCTGCGCCTGCCGCGCCCGCCAAAGGGTGGCGTCGGACAGCTCGCGCAGGGCGACCTCGGCCACCGCCGGTTCCTGCAGTAAGCGATCTTGCCAGGTCTCCCCGAGGTGCCGGCGCAACACGTCACGCATCTCGCGCCCGACCCAGGTGGGTGCATGGACACCATTGGTGATCGGCCGAATCTCGACCTCGGACTGATCACCGGCGCGCCGCAGATGGCGCCACATGTCGTTGGTCACCTCGGCGTTCAGGCGACTCACCGCGTTGGCGTAGCCGCTGGTGCGCAAGCCGAGGGCGGTGAGATTGAAGGCATCGTCGCCGACACGACCGCTCTGGCCGAGGTCGAGGAGGTCCTCCGTCGTCATTCCGAAAAGCCCGTCGAAGGGCTCGAGGTAGCGCCGCGCCAGGCCGCGATCGAAGGTCTCATTGCCGGCCGGTACCGGTGTGTGGGTTGTGAACACGGTGTTGCGCGCCAGCTCCGTGAGAGCTTCCCGCAGCGGCCCCACGCCGTCCTTCTCCAGCCGGCGCAGGCGCTCGAGCTGGAGGAGAGCACAGTGGCCCTCGTTGACGTGCCAGACTCCGGGGGAGATGCCGAGGGCCGCCAGGGCCGCCACCCCCCCGAGCCCCAGCACGGTCTCTTGCACCAGGCGCATCTCGCGCCCCCGGACATAGAGATTGTTGGTGATCGGGCGCAGCGCCGTCGGATTCTCGGGGACATCCGTATCGAGCAGCAGCAACGGCACTCGACCGACCTGGGCGACCCAAACTCGCACCGTCACCTCGCGGTCCGCCAGCGGCACCGTGACCCGAACCTCGCGGCGGGTCTGGCCGGCGGCCAGCCGGAGCGGCAAGCGGGAGAAGTCGTACTCGGGATAGAAGTGCTGCTGGCGGCCTTCGGGATCGATGGTCTGACGAAAATAGCCGCAGCGGTAGAGCAATCCCACCGCCACCAGCGGTAGGCCGAGATCGCTGGCGCTCTTGTTGTGGTCACCGGAAAGCACCCCGAGACCACCGGAATAGATCGCCAGCGACTGATGCAGCCCATACTCCATCGAGAAATAGGCGATCGGTTCCTGTGGCCCTTGAGAGTCATACCAGGTGCCGTTGCGCTCTCCCATGTAGTCCTCGAAGTCCGCCACCGTGTCTCGAAACTCGCTCATGAAAGAGTCGCTGGCGATCAGGCTCTGCCAGTCGGAGGCGGTGACATTGAGCAGCATCTCGACCGGATTCCGGTACTTCTCCCAGGCCCAGCGATCGATGTGGGCGAACAGCCTCCAGGCTTTCGGGCTCCAGGTCCACCAGAGGTTGTAGGCCAGGTCGTAAAGCTTGGAGACTTCCTCCGGAAGCTCGACGTCGGCTGCCGGCACGGTCGGAATTCGAAATGGCTGGGACATGACGGTTCGGGCTCCTCGGCGAACAAACCTCGACGGTACGGCTCAATAGTCGGCCGATCATGACAATCCGAAGGCCGCCTGTACAGCGTCTCGGCGGCACTCCTGCGAACGAAAAACCTCGACCGCCGGGTCGCGATTCCGATAGGCTCCGAATTGTCCGATCTTCGGTGCCAGGACGAAGGGAGGGTCGATGATCCAAAGCTCACCCAGGGAGTCCCTCTTCGAAGCTCGCGGCCTGTCCAAGATTTACCGCATGGGCGAGGTCGAGGTGGTCGCCTTGGCGCAGGTCGACCTCGATCTCACGGAGTCCGAGTACATCGTCCTCTTGGGACCGTCCGGCAGCGGCAAATCGACCCTCCTCAACATCCTCGGTGGCCTCGATGTACCGACCTCCGGTAGCGTGCGATTCCGCACCCTACGGCTCGACGGTGCCGACGAGGCGGAGCGCACCCGCTATCGTCGCGAGCACGTCGGTTTCGTCTTCCAGTTCTACAACTTGATCCCGAGTTTGACCGCGGAGGAGAACGTCGAGCTGGTGACGGACATCGCCGTCGATCCGATGGCTCCCGCCGAGGCCTTGCGTCTGGTCGGCCTCGAAGATCGCCGCGACCACTTCCCGGCCCAGCTCTCCGGTGGCGAGCAGCAGCGCGTCGCGATCGCCCGGGCGATCGCCAAGCGGCCCCAGGTGCTGCTCTGCGACGAGCCCACGGGAGCCCTCGACATCGCCACCGGAATTCTGGTCCTCGAAGCCATCGACCGGATTCATCGCGAGCTCGGCACCACCGTCGCCGTGATTACCCACAACGCCGCCATCGGTCAGATCGCCGACCGCGTCATTCGCCTCGCCGACGGTCGCATCGTCGGGATCGACCGCAATCCTCACCGGGCACTGCCCGGTGACCTCGAGTGGTGAGCCGTGAGGGCCCTCGACCGCAAGATGCTGCGTGACCTCTGGAGCCTCAAGGCCCAGGCCCTCGCCATCGCCCTGGTGGTGGGAGCCGGCATCGCCATGATGGTGGCCTACGGCAGCACCTTCCATACCCTCGAAGGCGCCCGTCAGCTCTACTACGATCAGACCCGATTCGCCGACGTCTTCGGCCAGGCGAAGCGGGTTCCGCAGCGGGTGGCGAACCAGCTCGCCGCCATCGACGGCGTACAGCAGGTGGATACGCGAGTGGTTGCGGAGGTCAATCTCGACGTCGTCGACTTCGACGAGCCGGTCGTCGGCCGTCTGATCTCCCTGCCCCTCCCCGGCGAGCCGGCCCTCAACCGGGTTTTCCTGCGCCGCGGTTTCTGGCCCGATCCGGCGCGACCCCGGGAGACGGTGGTCAGCGAGGCCTTCGCCAGCGCCCATCGCCTGGTCCTCGGCGACTCCCTGGCAGCGGTGATCAACGGTCGCTACCGGCGCCTCGACATCGTCGGAATCGGTCTCTCGCCGGAGTATGTCTACAGCCAACCGGCTGGGGCGCTGCTGCCCGACGATCAGCGCTTTGGAGTCCTCTGGATGGGGCGCCAAGCCCTCGCCACCGCCTTCGACCTCGATGGTGCCTTCAACGATGTCGCCCTCCAGCTCACCGCCGATGCCTCGCTGCCGGCGGTGCTGGCGGACACCGACCGGGTGCTCGAGCCCTACGGCGGACTAGGAGCCATTCCCCGCTCCCTCCAGAGCTCGAACTGGTTCGTCGAGAACGAGCTCTCCGAGCTGTCCTCCTTCGCCACCATCCAGCCGATCATCTTCCTCTCGGTGGCGGCCTTTCTGCTCAATATCGTCTTCGCTCGCCTGCTCTCACTGCAGCGTCCCCAGATTGCCGCCCTCAAGGCCCTCGGCTATGGCAACTTGGCGCTGGCCCTCCACTACGGCGCCATGGCGATCGCCGTCGGCCTGGTCGGCGCCGTCCTCGGGATCTTCGGTGGCCATCGCTTGGGGCTCGGCATGACCGCCCTCTACAGCGACTATTTCCGCTTCCCCCGCTTCGTCTTCGAGATGCCGTCGCTGCTCCTCTGGACGGCCCTCCTGGTGAGCGTCGGTGCCGCCGCCTTCGGCGCCTTCTCGGCGGTTCGCCGTGCGGTCCGAATCCCGCCGGCGGAAGCCCTGCGGCCGGAGCCGCCGGTGGCCTATCGGCGCGGTTGGATCGAGCGCCTCGGGCTCAAAAAGGCGCTGCCGCCGGAGGCCCGCATGGTGTTGAGGCATCTGGCGCGGCGCCCCCTCCGCACTTCCCTGGCGGTCCTCGGTCTGGCCCTCTCGGTGGCCATTCTGGTGCTCGGATCGTCCTTCTTCGACGCCCTCGACGAGGTCATCCGGCTGGAGTTCGAGACCGCTCGCCGGCACGATGCCACCATGACCTTCTTCGAGGATCGATCGACCGCCGTCGTGCATGCCGCCGATCGCCTGCCGGGGGTCCTGCGGGCCGAACCTTTCCGCACCGTCCCGGTCCGCCTGCGCCACGGCGCCCGCAGTCGTCAGCTCGCCATCACCGGCCTGCCGGCGGTCGGTGAGCTACAGCGTCAGGTCGACATCGGCGCCGGTCCGCAGCCACCCCCGGTCGAGGGGCTTTCCCTGAGCGCCAAGCTCGCCGAGGTCCTCGCCATCGCGCCCGGCCAGCGGCTGACGGTCGAGGTTCTCACCGGCCGGCGGACCAGCGCCGAGGTGCCGGTGACGGCGGTCGTCGAAGAGGTCATGGGCCTCTCCGCGATCATGGAGCTGGGCGCTCTGCAGCAGCTCCTCGGCGAGGAAGAGGCCCTCTCGGGAATCCACCTGAGCTTCGACCGACGCGCCGGCAATCAGCTCTTCCGCGAAGTCAAGGCGCTGCCGACGGTGGCCTCCCTGGCCCTCACCAGCGCCGCCGTCGAGAGCTTCCGAAACACCCTCGCCGAGAACCTCGGCGTGATGATCTTCTTCAATATCTTGTTCGGTTCCGTCATCGCCACCGGAGTGGTCTACAACACCGCCCGGGTGACCCTCTCGGAGCTGCAACGGGATCTCGCCAGCTTGCGAATCCTGGGGTTCACCCGCCGCGAGATTTCCGCCATTCTCCTCGGAGAGCTCGCCGCCATCACCTTCTTGGCGCTGCCGGTCGGAGCCCTCCTCGGCTTCGCCCTGACAGCGATGACGCTGACCATGTTCGACAACGAGCTCATGCGCTTGCCGCTCGCCATCGAGCCCTCGACCTTCGGCGGGGCGATGATCATCGTCCTGGTGGCGGCGACCGTCTCTGCGCTGCTGGTGCGACGGCGTCTGCGACGGCTCGACCTGGTGGCGACTCTCAAGACCCGCGAATGAAAGGAAGCCTGCGATGAAACTTCGTTATCTCCTGTGGGCCGGGGTGGCGCTGGCGGTGGTCGCCCTGGTCTGGAGTCTGCGACCCCAGCCGACAACGGTCGACGTCGCCCGCGTCGAACGCGGGCCCCTTCAGGTGTTCTTGGCGGAAGAGGGCGAAACCCGGGTGCGTCACCGCTACGAGGTCACGGCGCCGGTGGATGGTCGTCTGCGCCGGGTCTTGCTGGAAGCCGGCGATTCGGTGGTGGCCGAGGAGACGGTGGTGGCGACTCTCGAACCGGCGGCGCCGACACCGCTCGACGCCCGGGCTCGCGCCGAAGCCCGCGCCGAGCTGCGGGCCGCCCAGGCGGAGCTCGAGGAACAGCAGGCTCAGCGCGAGCGGGTCGCCTCGGAGCTCGCCTTCGCGCGCGACGAGCGGGAGCGCTACGCACGCCTGGTCGCCGATCAGGTGGTCTCCCAAGAACGCTACGAAGAGGTCGAGCTGGAGGCCCAGAGGGTAACCCTCTCGGCGCGCGCCGCCGAGCACGCCGTCGCCAGCGCCCGCTCCCGAGTCGCCGCCGCGCGCGCCCGTCTCGGCTTCGATCGCCGCTCGGCCGATGAGGGGATTGTCGAGATTCGCTCGCCGATCACCGGTGTGGTCCTCCGCCGCCATCGCGAAAGCGCCGCCACCGTCCGCGCCGGCGAGCCTCTGCTCGATCTCGGCGATGCCTCCGACCTCGAGCTGGTGGCGGACTTCCTGTCCAGTGAAGCGGTGCGGATTCGGCCCGGTCAGGAGGTGGTGATCGAAGACTGGGGCGGCGATCAGCCCCTCGTCGGGCGGGTGCAGCGGGTCGAGCCCTCGGCCTTCCTCAAGATCTCCGCCCTCGGGGTCGAAGAGCAGCGCGTCAACGTGGTCGTCGACCTGTCCGGCTCCACCGAGGACCGCCGCGGCCTCGCCGACGGCTTTCGGGTGCAGGTGAAGGTCGTGGTCTGGGAGCAGGACAACGTTCTGACGGTCCCCACCGGTGCCCTGGTGCGGCGCGGTGAGGAGTGGAGTGTCTTCGTCGTCGCGGACGGCGAAAGCCAGCGCCGAATCGCCACCCTCGGCCAGCGAACCGCCGACCGCGCCGAGGTTCTCACCGGCCTGGAGGAGGGTGAGGAGGTCATTCTCTACCCGGGGGCGACGATCAACGACGGCGTCGCCGTCGCGCCTCAGAGCTCCTGATCCGAACCTTCCGAGCGCCGCGCGCTGGGCTCAAGGTTCGGGTCCCGACCGCAGCAGCTCGCGGGCCGCTTCGACGGCGCTGTGGGAGCCGGTGAGGCCGAGCAGATCGCCGGGTGCGACGGTCCAGTCCCCACCGGGCAGGCTGTGGACCTCTTCCGCGCGGCGCACCGCCAAGACGGTGGCCCCGGTGTGACCACGCAGGTTGATCTCGGCGAGGGTGCGATCGATGCCGTAGCTGCCGGCTTGCATCTCGTGGGCCGTCAGATCTCCGAGCCCGACCAGGAGCTGGGAAATCTCCGGCGCTCCCCGGGGGCGGCCGGAGGAGCTCCTCCCGAGCAGGCCGGCGGCGAAGGCTTGGGCTCCCGCCCGCACGTGCTGGTCGAGATTGCCCGAGGTCCGCCAGCAGGCGATCCCTAGGCCGGTGGCGGTGACCGCCAGCACGACCAGCCCCCATCCCACCGGCAGGAACGGCTGCGTCGCCATCACATAGAGCAGGGCGACGAGGGACACCACCGCCACTCCCAGCAGGACGGTCATCGCTTGGCGCGGCGCGTTGGCGAGATCGGGACCCTCGCTCTTCGCCGGCAAAGCCACGGCGGCGAGCTCTTGGCCGAGGGAACGGCCCGAGCGCAGAACTCCCGCCATGAAGGGCAGAGACAGCACCACCACCGTCGCGATCACCACCACGGTGCCCCACCTGGGTGCCGTGCCGACGGCCTCGGCGACGGTGGCTCCCAGCGGCCGATGGGCCAGGCTGCCCACCACCGTCAAGGCGATCAGGACCACCGTATCGAGGGCCAGGGCGGCCACCAGGCGACGTGGCCGCGAACGGTGGACGCCCCGCTTGATGCCGGCCGGGAGAGCCTCCAGCCAGGAACCATAGAGGGTCAAGAGGGTGCGGATTCGAGGTGGCAGGACACCGTCGATGGCGCAAGCAATGCGATCCGCGAAGCGCAGCGAGATGGGGGTCGTGAAGGTGGTCATCAGGGCGGCGAGGACGATCGTCGAGTACAGCGCTGGCCGCACCACCCCGGAGGCGACGCCGAGGGTCGCGATGATGAAGGAGAACTCGCCGATCTGACCGAGAGCGGCTCCGGACCGCACCGAGACGGCCAACCCCCGGCCTGCCAGGACGCCACCCAAGGTCACGCTCACCAGCTGGCCGATGACGATCGCCGCCACCACCAGCAGCCCGAGGGGCAGGTCGGCGATCAGTGAGCGCGGATCGACGGCCATGCCGATGGCGACGAAGAAGACCGCCGCAAAGAGATCGCGCAACGGCCGCACCAGCTCTTCGATGCGCTCCCGCTGGCCGGCCTCGGCGACCAGCGCACCGGCGATGAAGGCACCGAGGGCCACCGAGTAGCCCATGCGCTCGGCGAGCAGCGCCAGGCCGAAGGCGATGCCGGTGACGGTGACCACCATCATCTCGGCACTCCCCAGCTTGGCGAGGCGCCGAATCAAGGCCGGAATGAGCAACAGCCCCACCACCACCAGGGCCACCAAGAAAAGCGCCAGCTCCCCCGCCGTCGATGCCAGAGCCGCGGTCTCGAGCCCGCTGCCGGAGACCACGGCGGTGAGCGCCGCAATCAGCAGGATGGCGACGATGTCCTGGGTCACCAGAATACCTAGGGCGAGCTCCGAAGAGGCACGCGGCACCTTCACCTCGTCGAGGGCACGCACCACCACCATCGTGCTGGAGATCGCCAGGCAGGATGCCAAGAAGATCGATTCGAGATCCGACCAACCGAAGGCGCGGGCGATCAAGGTGCCGAGCCAGGCGAGGGTCGCCATCTGAATAACCGCCGGTAGGCCCGCCGCCGGCAGCACCCGGGCGAGGCGCCGAAAGCTGAACTCCAGGCCCACCGAGAACATCACCAGCACGACTCCGAACTCGGCGAGGGCCTCGACCTGACCTTCTTCCGAAACCCAATGCAGAGGCAGGTGGGGACCGACCACCACACCGGCGAGGAGGTAGCCGAGGACCACCGGCTGGCGTAGGAAGCGAAAGACAACGCTGATACCCGCAGCCATCACCAGGACGATGGCGAGATCGGCGAGGAATGTCGAGCCGTGCTCCATGGAGTTGCGACTCTAACCTGTTCGGGGTCCGGATCCGGCGTTCCGTTGAATTCCGGCCGGCTTCAGGGTGAGAGACCGAATTCCCGCAAGCGCGATCGCCGCGTCCAGCGATCGAGACGCCACGCCTTCGGTGGCCGGTTCTTGACGTTTCCACCGTGAACCACCTGCAGCAAATAGGGCCCCCGTAGGGTATGGACGCCCGACTGGCTGGCCAAGAACCGATGGTCGATGGCATAAGGGTTCGAGCCGCCCCGAAAGGCCGCCAGGGGCGCGGCCTCACGGCGCCGATAGCGCTGCAGGCGACCGCTTCTCGGGTGGTAGCGCAGAGAACGATGGGTGATGCAGATGCGCGCCGACGCCGGCGCTTCGTCAACGGCCGCGAACCACTCCGGATGGACGGCGTCGTCGGAGTCGAGGCGGGTGATCACCTGGCTTCGCCGACCGCGCCATCCAGCGTGCCAGTCGTCCTGCACCTCGACCCGCGCCCAGGGTAGATCGGCCACCGCCTCCGCCACCGCCGCCGCCGCCTGCTCGCCGCACAGCAGAATCACCGGCACGCCGAGGGGCGCGACACTGGGTACGAAGTAGCGCCGAAAGAGCTCGTGGCGGCCGGCGAGCCAGTGCGGATCCCGGTACAGGGAAGCGGTCCCGGGGCGGTCCCTCGGCACCGCGAAGCGGGTCACCACCAAATGGGAGCTCTGCGCGGTCACGATGCCAGGCGCTCCATCGGGATCACGCGGCTGATCGCAGAAGGATCGTCGTGCTGAATATGCGAGAGGGTGGAGGCGACGGTCGGAATCGAACCGACGAATGAGGGTTTTGCAGTCTCTCTCCCTTCGTATGGCTGAGTTGCACCAACTACCGTAGACCCTTGCTTCACAGGACTTTCCCTTGTATACATTGCGATGCAGTTGGACTCAGAGTGACTCCTCCTGCTTCCGCCATGCTTCCGCGGAGGTTCCGGAGGGCGCTCTAGGAAGAGAGGAATATGAGGCTCACCAAGCGAGCGATTGACCAACTAAAACCTCCGGAGAAGGAAGAGATCCACTTCGACGAGAGCCTCAGCGGGTTTGGCCTGCGCTGTAGGCCGAGCGGCAGCAAGGCGTTCTTGATCCAGTACAGAGATGCGAGCGGTAGGACTCGCAAATACACCTTGGGCCGGTACGGCCATTTGACTCCGACTCAGGCGCGCCAACTGGCCCGGGACCATCTCGCCAGGATCGCTCAAGGGGCCAATCCCGCCGAGGAGCGCAAGCAAGGCCGCGAAGGGCTCACCGTCTCGGAGCTTGCCGAAGTCTATATGGAGCGCCACGCCCGGCCTAAGAAGAAGCCGAGTTCGATTCAGTCCGATGAGCGGCTCTTGCGATTGGTCATCATTCCGTCTCTCGGCCGGCTCAAAGTGGCTGCTGTTACGCGGGGCGATGTCGCGAAGATGCACGACAAGCACCGAGGAACACCAACTCAAGCGAACCGCGCCGCTTCCTTGGCCGGAAAAATGTTTGCCCTTGCTGAGAGGTGGGGCTATCGGGCTGATGGCTCGAACCCGGCCCGGAACATCGACCGGTACAAGGAGGAGCCGCGAAAGCGCTACCTCACGGGCGAAGAAACCTCACGACTAGCCGAAGCCCTCAAAGAGGCGGAAGGCTCCAACTCTGAGCACCCAAGCGCCATCCTGTGCATTCGCCTCCTGCTTCTGACAGGGGCTCGGCGGGGAGAAATTCTCGGCCTTCGCTGGGATGAGGTAGACCTTCCCGGAAATCGGCTTCGACTTCAGGACAGCAAGACAGGGGCGAAGGATATTCAGCTTAACGCACCCACCTTGGAGCTTCTGACAAACGCCGCACGAGTCGATGGGAATCCCTTTGTTTGCTGGGGTAACACTCCGGAGGGTCCCTTCATCGGGATCGACAAGAGCTGGCGGCGAATCCGCTCGGCCGCGGAGCTAGAGGACGTGAGGCTTCACGACCTGCGCCACAGCTACGCGGCAGCCGCCGTCGGGGCGGGCATGTCGCTTCCTGTAATTGGCGGTCTACTCGGGCACAAGACGCCCGCGACTACCAAACGGTACGCCCACTTAGAGAGCGATGTCCTACAGCGCGCGGCGAGCCAAATCGGCGCGGAGGTCGCGGCGAGAATGCGGGGCACAGAGGCCGAAATAGTCCCCTTTGAGAAAGAGGCCAGTCGGAAGCGTTCTCATGGCTGAGAAGCCCGCAGGCCGGGTCCTCTTCGATGACAGGACCCAACTTCGCTGGTTCCTCTACTACCTGCACGAAGCCAGCCCACGGGCCCTGGAGAGCCTTAGAGAGGCAAAGAGCGGCTACTTCCTCGAGGCTCCATTTCCAAAGCCTCCCCACTTGCGCGGAGAGGATGAGTACGGAGACGAGCTCCCTCGGGGTCGGCTTGACGAAGGTTGGTTTGCCCAGTGGACAAAGCGCTCGCATCTCCCCGATACCGCCCAAATGAAGCAGGAGGCTGAAGAACATCTCAGCTACTCGGCCGACGACGACTACTGGATATTCGACCCTCGGGCGTCGGGACAGTTTTTCTCCCCAAAAGAATTGAACGAAAAACGCAGCTACCTAACTGGGGCTGATACCCGCTTCCAGCCTCCACCTATCCGACGGACCTTTGAGGTCGAATTGCCAAATCCACTGTTGGCGTCACTTGATCGCAAGACCTTTGAGCAGTGGAAGGACGAGCAGAGGACGGCTCTCGCGCAAGCCTTTGAAGAGGCATTCGAGACTTCTAGCCCCGCGATTCTCTCTCAGCATCCCAAAGAGGATCCCAGGGAAGAGCCCTGGAGACTCTGGTTTATCGGTCACTGGGATGGTCAACAGTCCGGACACAGGCGATCGGTCGAACAACAGGCCCGGAATCTCTGCTGGTTGGCGATGAAGCAGGCCGGAGCACCCTATGAAGCAACACCCCAGTGGACCGTTGAGAATTTACAGAAAGGACCTTATCGAGTCCCCCAAGGCGCGGTCCGAGACTACGCCGCTAGGTCCACATACAAGGATGCCGTAGAAGCCGCAGCGGAGTCCGTAGGACTACCGCTCGATCGAATCCGATCGAACACGAGAGGCGTTAGCCGAATCAAGTAGCAGCGATGCCCAACGAATGAGGTCTGAGAAGGGCGCCGACCTGGCTCGCCCCCCCCCTCTAGAACGATTCACTTCGACTTCCCCCCCCAAGAGACTCTCACAAATCCCTGATAGCAAAGACTTTCGGTCGATTCGTTGTGTATCCCGAGTCGTGATTCTCAGGTTACCTCCTCCCATCTATCCGGCGTCGTCGCGACACTGGATATACCTGGTTGGAGCATGACCACATTCGAACGACTTGGAGAAACCCTCATGGCTCATTCAGTGTCGAACGACATGAAGCCCTTTCTACGAACCCCGGAGGCATCCGACTTTCTAGGCTTGAAGAGAAGCACACTCGAACGATGGAGAGTTGACGGTGGAGGTCCGCCGTATCGCCGCCATGGACGTGCGATTCTCTACGCGAGGGAAGATCTCCAAGCCTGGAGCGACGCACGGACAGCACACTCGACTAGCGAGGTTCGGACTTCCGGGAGCGGTAATGAGTAGGTGCAAACATGCCCCGCCGACCCGCGTATGGAGCGCGGGACGGCCCGGCGGAACGTACTCTGCAGGAAAACCGGCAGTCTTCTCCGGCACCAATCATCCTACCTCACCCAGGAGCCGTAGTTCAGAGCCAGTACCCACCTGTTGGTTTGCCTACCTCTCGGAGTCTGGCGAACAGCACATGCGCCGAGTGGTCTACATCCCTGGATGGGATGGCGAGCCCGAGGGCTCCCGCTGGCAAGTGCTCAGCCCGACCGGAGGGGGCTGGAAGCTGACGGATGGGCAGGCTCTACCTTCCACCGTCTACGGCTCTGAGAGGCTCGTCCGTGCTCGCAGGGAGGGCACTCCCGTCACGATAGCTTCGAGCGAGCGTGAGGTAGACCAGATCTCGGCTCGTGGCGGGGTTGCGGTGTATCCCCCGGATGGGAAGTGGCAGGACTCCCACCATCGGCAACTCGAAGGCGTCAACCTTCTGGGGGAGGTTCCCGCAGTGCGGATTGAGCCTCGTGATTCGGTTGGCCGGGGTCGGACCAGTGGATAGGACCGACAAGCCAAGGTGCGACTTCAGCACACTCGCTGACGCGCTACCCCCAAGCCTTAGCGCCTTTGAGGCCGAGCGCGAGAGGCCACATTTGCCCGAACCGATCGAGCCTCCAGCGAGGATTCTCGAAGGCGATTCAGGAGCCAATACGATTCCTGTCGAGGTCACCAATGAAGAGGTTTCCGGCCGGTCAGCCAGAGAAGGCCGCAGCGGGTTGAAGCTCTACACGGCCAACGAATTCGATCTCTTTGACTTTCCTCCTCGGCGCTTTCTGCTTGAGCCCTTGATTCTGCAGAAGAGTCTCTCCATGGTCTATGCGCCTCGCGGTTGCGGAAAGACGCTCTTTTCGATCGGCCTGGGCTGGGCGATAGCTACCGGTGGCCGATTCCTACGATGGACCGCAGAGGAACCCAACCCTGTTCTCTACGTTGACGGCGAAATGCCAGCCGAGGACATGCAAGAACGCCTCCGAAATCTCGGGAAAAGCCAAGGCGTCAAAAACGATCGCGAAGGCATGTTCCAGATCGCTTCCTGGGATGCGCAGGGTCCCGAAGGCTCACCCCCGGACCTCTCGACCGAGCGAGGACGGACAGAAATCGAACGCCAACTAAGGCCCGGTTCGCTCGTAGTCCTCGACAACGTGAGTTGCCTACTCCCGACGGTCAGGGACAATGAGGCCGATAGCTGGTCACCCACCCAAGCGTGGCTTCTCAGGCTCCGCCGGCAAGGATTCTCCGTGCTTCTCGTTCACCACTCCGGGAAGAGTGGTGCCCAACGGGGGACCTCGCGAAGGGAGGACGTTTTGGATCTGTCGATCTCGTTGGCCCGGCCCGCCGACTACAGCCCAGAGGAGGGAGCACGTTTCACTCTCAAGTTCCCGAAGGCACGTCACATCTTCGGAGAGGATGTTGCCGAGATCGAGGCTCGCTACTCGACCAAGCCGGCCGGCGAGGCCGGGAAGCTAGAAGGATGGACGTGGAAGCCCCTTCAGGACTCGATCGCCGAGCAGGCGCAGCAACTAGCGGCCGAGGGCCTTCCACAGCGTGAGATCGCTGAGCAGCTAGGAGTATCCCAGTCCACGGTGTGTCGAGCCTTGAAGAGGATCAAGTGCCTCACCTGAGGGTTCATGATGCGGTGATTCGTTCCCTAGGGCCTGCATCACCGCATCGCTTCTCATGGGCGACCCAATCTGTCTAGGCGTCGATCAAGGCGCCTATGGGCAAGTCGCGAAAGCTTGCGTATCCTGGATCGGAAGCGCTGTCATTCCCTGGGGATTGGGGTAACGGCGAACAGCACCCCGCAGAGTGTCTTCGACGACCACTTCGAACTCGACATTTGTCGTAGCCGCGAAAAACACCCAGTATCGATTGAATGGCTCGACACAGGCATCGAGGACTTTAACCAGCATTTCCGAATTGTCCTGACTGAAGAACCAAAAGAGGCCCGAGCTGTCGGTAAAAGGAACTGCCGTCGCCGGCTTGGAGAGTGCGCCTCGTTGCCGGAAATCGACCGTCACTCGGAAGCGCCTGTTCCGAAGGCAGAGAGTCTGGGCATTGGGCACGCACTCACTGCCGCCTGTCGTGTTTCCTAGATAGGTAGTGGTGGTCATTTGGTAGAGGCCGGTGCCGCTAGATCTGTCCACGAGGAAATGCCAGGTTCCTGCGCTGAAATTTGGAACACCGCACGCTTCGAACTGCCCCTGTTGCTCGGACGAACAATCGAAGTCGGTTCGGGATGGTGGCGACCCCCTCTTGACGTAGAGATCGTAGTCACCCAAGAAGGGGCCTTCACCATTCAACGTGGTCCACAGTAGTTGCCCGCCCGAAGGAACGGCGAGGGTGTAGCGATCCTCAGCGTTAGCCGGCGACAAGACGCCCGCAGCCGCAGCTATGGGAGCCTGCGAAGAGCCAGCAGCAGGAAAACTGCTGCAAGTGGTCGTGTTGAGATCGGCGCCGGCGACCGACTGAATCCATGCGCGGTCCACGAAAACATCTGTGTCCAAAACAGAACTAGGTGCCAGGCAACTCTCTGAGTTCACGCCAGAGGTAACTCCAGCCACCCTTGGGCCACCTCCGAAGTCAACAAATAGAGGCCCGCCTGAATCCCCCTGGCATATACTGGAGTCGAAGCCAGCAGGTCCCACTGGCGCGAGAAAATCCCAGCACAAATTCGATGGTGAGAGCCCAGGAGGGCAAGTGCTCGTGACAACGGCTCCGGCTCGTTTGATGCCCGTATAGGGATCGTTCCCACCGACTCGCCCAAAGCCTGAAATCAGCCCGGCACTACCTAGCGCTGGGCGTGCCGTGGTGTTGATCGGCGTGGGAGTAACCCCCGCTACCGGAAACGGCAGGCGGAGAATCGCAAGGTCTTTTCCGACGCCAAACTGGTACTGGGGATGAACCGACACACTTTCAACCGGGTAGATACCAGAATGCTGAAAAAAGACGTCTACATCGGCGGGGTTGACGGCGCAGGGCGTATCTCCAGGGCAAAGGCAGTGTGCGGCAGTGAGCACCGTCTGGCAGCCGATAAGAGTTCCCGAGCAGAAGGCAGCGGGCTCCCCAGTCTGCTGAGCCGGCCCTATCAGCGCCGCCACCGATGAGAGTCCCGAGGTCAGAACTCCGTTGACGATCGGTGCGGCGATAGGTTGAAGAGCTTTGCTGTCCGAAACGGGTTCATCGGCCGAGACCCCGACGCTCGCGACCAGGACGACCAAAGCAGGCCAAGCTCTGAGGCACGGAATCTTCATAGAGCCTCCCATCGACTAATAGCATTAATTGAGTAAGGACTCTAATTATACAGGGAGCCAAAACCTCGAGTGGGAGATGTTCACGGAGGGACGCACGCGCGTAGGGCGATGGTCAATGTACTAAGTACCTGGACTATCTAGAGCCGAAGATGTGTGGCATGAGAGACCTTGCGACCTGGCAGAGAATCAGAGAGTTGCGGCGGGCTTCACTCGGGGCCCTCGGCGTAAGGGCCTCATCGAGAACCGCCTCGAACACCTCTCCCTGCATCTCCCCGATCGCATCCCAATAGAGATCGGCAAAAGTCTCGTCATAGGAGTGGCAACGAGGGTCGAGCTTGCGCATGACGTGCCGAAGGCTGATGCCCACCGCTTCAGCAGCTCGTCTCATGCTGCCGGGGACTCCGCCGCGAGTCTCTAGCTCGGCAATGAATTTGCCTTGCATGGACTCATCAAAGCGCCGGGGCCTGCCCCCTCCCAGGGGGCCGCCGGCCACGGCCCGGCCTTGGGCCGCGTAACAGGCGAACTTCGCCGCGTGGAAGCGTTCCGCGAATTCCGGGTCGGCCTTTCGCCACCTCAGAATATCCGCCCTAAAGGTGTTCTCTTTCGGAATGCGGCTAACCCTCTCGCCTGCCAGGTCGCGCTGCGCCTGACGGATGATCGATGCCACCGAGACTCCGTTCTTGAGTCTTCGGACGACATGCTCTGGACTCCAATAAGCGGGCCGGGGCAGGGCTGCCCCATGCTCTTGCGACATAGATCAAGGATAGCCGAATCAGGATCCCAAGAGTTCGCCGCCCGCTTCCAGACCAGATTCAAGGCGGTCGGCGAGCTGCCCAAAGATTGGGGCCATGTCTCGGGCCAGATCTGATAGCGGAACCTCCGAGCGCTCCAGCTCATCTTCCTCGGCTCGGCGGCCTAGGAGGTCGGCAAACCCGTGTAAGTGACGCACGTCAGCGACCAAAGCGCGCAGAGATCGCACCATGAAGGGCTCAGCCTTGGGCGAATATGTGCGAAAGCCTTCCCGGTAAAGGGTGACTACCAATGCCGCTAGGCGGCGAAGGGTCCTGCGGGTGCCTTCGTCGTCAAACTCAACGAGGTAGATTTCCCGAAAGCCATCGTCTTCGGACCAGGCCAGCGGCGGGCGGGCGGGAGAGCTGCCAGAAGGGCGGCAAGACATCGGCAGAGGGTGGGGGCGCGGGGTAGACTCTCTTTGGTCGCTCATGGGGGCTCGTTCTCCATGGGTGGCTAGGCTCCGGTGAGTGTGACCGCACTTGCCGGGGCCGCTTCGTTTATGGAGCCTCCACAGTGGGGCTCACGACCCAACCCTAGTCACGATTGACAATCGTGTCAAACAGGACCGTATAGTCATTAGATGGCAACGAAGAAGAAAAAGGCCCTCTCAGGGCCTCGGGGTGGGAAAACCACCGTGACGAAGAGCGGAAAGCTTCGAACGGTGATCTTCCTAGAGCCTGAAGAAAAGCGAGCGCTCAAGGTCGCGGCGGCCGAGCGGGACTGTTCCGCCTCGGATTTGGCCCAAGAGGCCATCCGACGCTTTCTCGGCTTGGACTGAGGGCCAGGCTTGGCCTTGTGGCCTCCACGGGCCGCGTACGCACACGAGGGCACCCCGGCGTCGCCTTAATGCCCTATCAGGGGGCCGGGGATTGGGCATACCCCCCGCCACTCCGCCACTTCTGCCTTGGCCTTGCCGCCTTCGTTCGCGCCTAGCTGGCCGCGCCGAAGACACACCTAGCCATATCCAGCACTCCTCACCCATCGGCCGTTGTCGCTGCTGATAAGCCGCCGTGCAGGCGATCCGCCCTGCCCATGCTCCAATCCAGTCTTCACCCGATCCAGGTCCGATTCAGTTTCTCTGGACGGTGGGAGGGCTAGAGCTTCGGATCATTTGAGACGAGGTCCGAAATCCCGCCGCTTCGCGAGGCCGGCAACGGAGGGCTGAAATAGCGCCTTCTGCTTCCGTCTTGCTTCCGCAGCTCAGGGACTCACAAGCAGCAGCGCAGCAGAAGAGCCGCAAACATCTTTATTTGGAGAATTTAATTGGAGGCGACGGTCGGAATCGAACCGACGAATGAGGGTTTTGCAGACCCTTGCCTTACCACTTGGCTACGTCGCCTTGAGGTCGCCCGCCGACCGCGACCCGCGAGGTCCTTGCTCGACTCCCGAGCCGAAACCGGCCGAGAGCACGAAGGCCGCTCACCGGAGCGGCCTTCCATCAGGAACGCCCCTCGCGGGGCAGAATCGGCATTGTCTGGAGCGGGAAACGGGATTCGAACCCGCGACCCCAACCTTGGCAAGGTTGTGCTCTACCACTGAGCTATTCCCGCCCGAGGAAGCAAAGGATAGCTAGCCCCTTCCGCCCTGTCAAGCACCTTTCAAGGGCTCCTCACCACCCCCTGTCCGGAGCCTCGAAAGCGTTCTCCAGCAAGGTCATTCGCCATCTTCCACCATCGCGATCGAGGGCCAGGAGATCGAAGCGACAGGGGCCCGTCCAGGACCTTCGGCGACACCACCAAGCCGCCGCTCGGGCGATCCGGCGGCACTTCTCGGGGCCGAGGGCATCGACGCCGCCACCGAAGCTGCGAGTACGGCGCGCCTTGACCTCGATGAAGCAAACCGTGCCCTCTTGCAGGGCCACTACATCGAGCTCGCCCCCGGGAACATGGACGTTGCGCTCCAGAATGCGATAGCCCCGTCCCTGCAGCCAACGCACCGCCGCGTCCTCCCCGAGGCGCCCGCGCTCGCGGGTGCTCAGGCGTCGATGGGTCGACCCTCTCGCTCGACGAAAGAAGCACATTCCGCTGAGGAGAACGAGATCAACGCCGCCCGGCCTTGCCATCGCTGGCACGAATCCCGGTCAAAGTTGTCGTTTTCCGGACTTGAGAGGGGCTTCGAAGGGGCTTAGCGTTGGAACCTCAACGGACCCTTGAGGAGGCTCACCATGCCGATTTCAGTTCGCTCCCTTCTTCTCTTCCTCGGACTCGTCGCCGGTCTTTTCATCGTCCCTCGTCCTGCCGTCGCGGAGGCGCCCGAGGAGCCGCCGGTGCAGCTCCTGCCGGAGTCCTGCGAGTCCGCTCTGGCCCTCAGCGCCGCTCCCGAGCATCTGCGCCGGGCGGCCACCGTCTATGTCCTGCGACGGGCCGGCTATGAGCGCCTGAAGGAGGGCGAGAACAACTTCACCTGCATCGTCAACCGCGATCATCCGAGGGTCATCAAGCCGACCTGCTTCGATCGCGAGGGCGCTCGCACCATCATCCCCAAGATTCTCTTCTTCGGTGAGCAGCTGATGGCCGGCAAGACTCCGGCGGCCATTTCCGAGGCCGTCGATCAGGGATTCGCCGAAGGCCGCTTCATTTCTCCCGAGCGTCCTGGCGTGGCCTACATGCTGTCGCGCTATAACCGTCCCTACGACGCCGCCAATGACAAGCTGCGCTGGTTTCCGCCGCACGTCATGTTCTACGCCCCGAACTTGACCAACGAGGACATCGGCTTCGACATGGAAGCGTGGCATGCCAACCAGCAGCTCCCGGGGATCGGCTACCAGGGGCCCCATGGCTACATGATCACCCTGGCGGACGATGGCCAGGAGCGCCAGCGGTCGGACCTGCCCACTTGCCCCGACTGGGTTCACGCCGAGTAATCTCCGCCACCGGAGCCACCTGCGCCAGCGGCTCCGGTGACCTCATACCCGTCCAAAAAGAATCTCGAAGCTCACCACCCGGCGGCCTCGGGGGCCCCTTACCTTCCACTCCTCGGTTCCCCGACCCTCGGCGAGGGATGAAAGCCGCCTTCTCCGGCAGGGTCGATCAGTTCCTCTGCGCTGTTCTTTGATATCGAGCGTCCTCTATGTAAAACTTTCAGCACAGAGCAACGAAGCAAGCAAGCTACCGGTCTCGGGTCCGGTCCCGGCGTGGGACGGAAGTCGGCTCCCGGTCTTCCCCCGAGATCGGTGCCCCGCGATGAGCGAACCGACGACGGACATCTCCCAGCTACTGCGCGCCTGCCATGGCCAGCGTCCGGAGGCCCTGGCACGGCTGATGCCGGTCGTTCTCGATGAGCTGCGCTCGATCGCCGGGCGCCTGCTGGCGCGGGAGCCTCGCGGCCACTCCCTACGTCCGACCGCCCTGGTGAGCGAGCTCTATCTGCGCTGGGTCCACCAGCAAGGCCTGCGGTGGGACAATCGGCGCCAGTTCTTCGCCATGGCCGGGGCCCAGATTCGCCGCATCCTGATCGATCACGCGCGTTGGAAAGGGGCCAGCAAGCGCACTCCAATCACCCGGCCGGCGCGGACCCCCTCGCCCTTTCAGGCCGATTGCGACGCGGCCACTCTGCTCGATCTGGACCGTGCCCTCGACCGGCTCGAGTGCCTCGACCCGGAGCTGCGACAGCTCGTCGATCTGAGGTTTTTCCTCGGCCTTTCGGCCGCCGAGGCGGCCGTCGTGCTCGGAGTGACGGAACGCACCGTCATGCGGCGTTGGGCCTGGACCCGAGCCTGGCTCTACCGCGAGCTCGAGGCTCCCACCCTCGAACCGTGACCACCACCTGGCGACGGGCCCGGCGGATCTTCGAGGCTTCCCTCGATCACCCGAGCGGCGACCGCGACCTCTTCATCGCCCATCAGACCGCCGGTCTGCCGCACCTCGGTGCCGAGGTCCAGGATCTCCTGGCTGCCCACCGACAGGCCACTGGCTGGCTCGAATCGCCGCCGCTGGCGGTCGCGGTGGAGGCCTTCGAGCCCCTCGAGTGCGGCACCCGGCTGGGCGCCTACCGCATCATCGCCGAGATCGGTCGCGGCGGCATGGGGGTGGTCTACCGCGCCGAAAGGGCCGACCAGACCTTTCGCAAGGAGGTTGCCCTGAAGGTGGTGTTGCCGGGCGCCATTCGGCCTGAGATGGTCGACCGACTGTGCGAAGAACGCCAGATCCTCGCCCTCCTGGAGCACCCCAACATCGCCCGTTTGCTCGATGGCGGCAGCACCCCCGATGGCCTGCCGTTTCTGGTGATGGAGCATGTGCAGGGAGAGCCCATTCACCGCTACTGCGAGCATCGGCAAGCCTCCGTCGAGGAGCGCCTGGCGCTCTTCCGGCAGGTCTGTTCGGCAGTGCACTTCGCCCATCAGAGCCTGGTGATCCACCGCGATCTCAAGCCCAGCAACATCCTGGTCACGGCCGACGGAGTGGTCAAGCTGCTCGACTTCGGTCTCGCCCGGTGGACTCACCGCCAGCCTCTCCGCGGCCAGGAATCGCTGCGCCAGGCGGCGCTGCCCAGCGGCCTGCGGGCGATGACTCCGGAGTATGCCAGCCCGGAGCAGGTCGGCGGCGACCCCTTGACCACCGCGACGGATGTCTACTCCCTGGGCGTCGTGCTTTACGAGCTGCTGACCGGCCAGCGCCCTTGCCACCCACCGCAGGCGACCCCTCCCGAGCTCGAGCGAGCCATCCTCGAGGACGATCCAATCCCCGCCAGCCGCTTGTTGGCTCGCTCCGGCGAGGCACGAAGCCGGCGCCAAGCTCGCCTGCTTGCCCGCCGCTGTCGCCGCCTGGCCGGAGATCTCGACAGCATTCTCGACCACACCCTCGCCAAGGCACCGCGTCACCGCTACTCCACCGTTCAGCTCCTGTCGGACGACCTCCGCCGTCATCTCGCCGGTGAGCCGGTTTCGGTACGTTCCTCGTCGACTCGCTACCGGCTGGGCAAGTTCCTCGGGCGTCACCGCGCCCTGGTGTCGCTGGCGGCCGTCACCTCGCTGCTGCTGGTGCTGCTCTTGGTGCTGCTCTTCCAGCAGCAGGGCCGGCTGTTGCGCGAGCGCGATCAGGCCGCGATGGAGCGCGAGCGCGCGGAGGCCGTCGAACGCTTCACGGTGGATCTCTTCTCACGCTACGACCTCGAGTCCTCGGGATCCGAGCTGGCTCGTCTGCGCGAGGAGATGCTCGACGCCGCCTCCCGACGGGTCGATGCGGAGCTCATCGACCAACCGCGGGTGCGCGCCTCGATGATGACCCACCTCGGCGCCGAGTACCGCCGCCTGGCGCTCTACGACAAGGCCCTGCGCCGGCTGCGGGCTGCCTATGCCCTGCGCTCCGCCCTGGCAGGTCCGGAGTCGGACACGCTCGCCGAGAGCCAGCTCGAGCTCGGCATCTACTGGACCGAACAGAATCGCTACGACACCGCTCGTCTCTACCTCTCCCGTTCCCTCGCCGGGCGCCGGGGGAACCCCGGTCCGGAGCTCGCAGACAGTCTCCAAGCCCTCGCCACCTTGACTCTCCGGGAAGGTCAGCGCGATGCCGCCGAGGAGATGCTGAAGAGCTCCCTGGCGATGCGGCGCCAGTGGCTCGGCGAGCGCCATCCAAAAGTCGCCGAGAGCCTCCGCGCCCTCGCCGAGTGGACCTGGGACGAGGGCGATCTGGACACCACCGAAGCGCTCTGGCGGCAGGCTCTCTCGATCTTCCGGGAGTCTCTGGGAGCACATCATCCGGCGGTTGCCGACGGCCTCGAGGATCTGGCCGTTCTATCCTCCATGAGGGGACAGTTCGAGGTTGCCGAGGACTACCATCTGCAAGCCCTCGAGCTCCACCGTGACGTCTATCCTGGGGATACCCCGGGCCTGGCCCGCATCCTCTATGGCCTCGGCCACCTGAACGAGCGTCGGGGCGACCATCGCCAAGCCGAAGAACGCTATCGCGCCGCCTTGGCGATGAATCGGCGGCTCCACGGCGACGACCATCTGCACGTCGCCGGTAGCCTCAATGGCGTGGCTCGGGCGCTGCAAGCCCAAGGCCGCCTGCAGGCCGCCGAGGACCTGATTCGCCAGGCCTTGGCGATGAACCGGCGGCTGGTCGGACCAGATCACGGCCATGTCGCCGTCACCCAGCTCTTCCTCGGCACACTTCTGATCGATCGAAACTCCCCTGCTGCCGCCGAGGACGCCCTTCGACAGGCCATCGACGTCGGCAGGCGAGCCCTCGGCGAGGAGCATCGCATCGTCGCCAAGGCGCGCTACCGGCTGGCGTCGATTCTGCTCGGAACCCCACGCCACGGCGAAGGCCGCTCCCAGGCCCGCTTGGCGGTCCGCGCACTCGAAGGGTCGGTGCCCCCCGCTCACCCCGATCTCGCCGAAGCCCGGCACTGGATGGCGCGCGCCAACGCCATCGAAGCATGCCCCTGAAGCCCTGACGAAACGCCACCCCGCCAACGGACCGCGCCGAAGGTGGGCTCGCCGCGTCATGGTTGTGCCGCGCCTTGCGCTCTGTTGAGTACAGGGCGGTCATGGTTCGCGAGCGTCGTCGGTCCGCTGGACGCGGGCAGTGCGCCCTGGGAGGAGCTCACGCAACCTCGACCGACGGGAAGGAGAAGCACCATGAAGCGGCATCTGATCTTCGTCCTCGCCCTGCTCATCACCTGTGCCTTCACGGTCGTCGTGTCCGCCGCCCCGGCGGACAAGGCCGACACCGACCCAGCCACCGAAACCTTCATCCAGGAGCTCCAGCAGGAGGTCGACGGAGCCAGCGACCGCGCCGTCGAGAAGTCGAAGGGAGACCAGCAGAGCTTCGTCTGCGTCTGCAGCGTGTCGTGCTGGCCGGAGCCCCACATCTGGTGCAGCTTCAACTGGTGCGTCGGCGGCGGCGGCTGCTGTTCCGAGTGCTACTGGGCGAACTGTCTCGACAACTGTGGCTAACCCGCTCTTTCGCTGAGTTCAGCGACCGGCAACGGCGGCCTCGTCCGTTGCGGATGAGCCGCACAGCCTCTCCCCGGGCCCGCAAGGGTCCGGGGGAAGCACGGCCGCGGGATCTGGGGCCTTTCGCCGAATTATCCGCTGAGTAGGAAGGACTAGAGGTTGACCTGCACCGAACCACCCTGCCAGCTCAGGCCGCCGAGGGTGTCGTTCGGTGAGAACGCCTGGTTGTCGGCATAGGCGAAGCCGCCGGAACCGCTGGCGATGGCCTGGAACTGAATCCTCACCAAGGCCCCCGTGCCGGACACGCCAGCGACCTGGCCGAGGCGGCTGAAGCCGACCACCAGGACCCCGGGAGAAGCTTCCGTCGCCTGCAGGGTGGTCGCCACGGCGCCGCTCTGGCCGAGGAAGGGCTGCTCCGTCGCCGACACGAAGTTGAAGAGCTGAGACGGGAACTGCAGATCGAGGGCGACACCGTAGAGATCGGTGACGCCATTGGCCTGCAGGTCGAGGGTCAGGGTGGTCGCCGTGACGCTCGCCTGGGTCAAGGTGAAGCCTGCTCCACCTCCCGTCGCCCCGGTGTAGACGATGCCCATCGGTGGCGGCGGTGGTGCCGTCGGACCGCCTCCCCCGCCGCCACCGCCGCCACAGGCCGTCAGCACGGCGATGATCAACGACCCCGCGATTCCCAGCCAGAACGCTCTTCCTATCCGCCTCATGACTCGGAAAGCTCCTCTTGTCGTCGTTTGAGCAGCTTCTTGAGCTGCCGCCGCGTTCGTTCTCGGCGCAAACCGCGCAAGTGATCGATGAACAGCACGCCGTCGAGGTGATCGACCTCGTGGCAGATGGCGCGCGCCAACCAGCCGTCGGCGGCGAGCTCCTGGGGCCGCCCGGAGAGGTCCTGATACGCCAAGCGTAGCTTCTCGGGCCGTTTGACCTTCTCGGTGAGCTCCGGAATCGAGAGGCAGCCCTCGAGCTCCGAATCCTGGCCCTCGGGATCGTGGATCACCGGGTTGACGAAAACCTTGAGCTGGTCCGGATCGTCCCCCACCGAAAGGTCGACCACGACGAGTCGCCTCAGATCACCGACCTGGGGCGCTGCCAGACCGATTCCCGGGGCGGCGTGCATGGTCTCGACCATGTCCTGAGCAAAGCGCTCCAGGCCAGTATCGAAGACCTCGACCGGATGGCACTTCTGGCGCAGAACGGGGTCGGGAATGAGTCGAATGGGCAGGACGGCCAACGGCAGCTCTCCTCGCAGCGCGACCGCCCTTGGCGGACCGCGATTCAGCCTACGGACTTTACCAGGGCTTCGACCTGCTGGTCGTTGCGCTGCTCGCGCAATAGCAGCAGGAAGCCGCGAGGATCGCTGTTGCCCTGCAGAGCAGCTTCGAGGCCAGCGCGATCGAGTCGCAAGAGCACCAGCTTTTCAGTGACGTGATAGGACGCCGGCCAGGGCTGCTGCTCGAACAGCGCCCGCTCACCGAGGATATCGCGGGAACCCAGCGTGCGGAGGGCCGCGTTGGACCCCGGCACCCGAACTTCGAGAACGCCCGAAACCACGATGAAGAGCTCGGCGACGCGAGATCCTTTCTCCACCAAGATGGTACCCGGCCGGAATCGTTCGATCACGCAGGACGCGAAAAGCTGACGAATTTGGTCGGCTTCCAGCCGCAGGACCAAGTCGCTGGTCACCAGGTAGCGCCAGATCCTGGGAAGCTGCAGGATCCAGGTGTCGGCGGCAGTCGCCGACATGCGACCGGCGCGCAAGCCTTCGATGGCCGCTTCGCGTTTGTGCTCGAGTCGCTTGGCTTCGCGAAAGGCCATCGCTCGATGGCGTAGCCCCTCGTCCAGGGGAGCCACCTTGAGAGCGCGAGACACCACCGCGATGGCCTTGTCGATCAATCCCTCACGGGCGTAGTCGTCGGCTACCAAGATGAACTCGGCGGCGGCCCGGTCGAGCTTCTTGAGTTGCCCGAGAACATCCGCCAGCTTAAGGCGCGCGTGCAGATCGCCGGAATGAGCTTTGGTGCGGTCGAGCAGGCGAGCCTCGGCCTACTCGTAACGTTCGAGAACGATCAGGTCTTCGATCGTCAACTCCGCCTCGGTGGGTTTGGAATCGGCCGCCTTGCGTCCCTTCCCCTTGCCCTCCGAGCCGGTCCTGAATAGCCCCTTGAAAACCACAAAACACCCTTCCGCCGGCCCTCCCTAACACCAACCGACGCGAACCTTCTCGGCCGACTCGAGCGAGGACGGCGCCGCCTCCGGTGGGGGACACCTCGGCAATGGGTTGGTGTCGGAATTATAGCGAAGATCCTGCAATAACGGGGGCTCTCGAAGCTGGCAGGATCCTTGCTGTAATCCAGGGTAGGCGCTCTTCTCCGCTCGACGGGCGCTAGAATGATCCCGAATCGATCCGGGAGGAAGGAACGGCCCACATGAAACGAATCGTCACCCTCTTGCTCCTCTCGCTGCTTCCCACCTTCGTCGGTGCGCAGGAAGGCCTCGACGATCAAGAGGTGGTCGGCTACGACGGCACCTACAGCTATCTGCGGACCCTCGAAGGATCGGCGACTCTGATCCCACCGGACCAGGGCGACCGCGAGCAGGCCGAGGTCAATCAACCGCTGCTCGTCGGCGACCGCCTGTGGGTCGCGCCCCGCGGCCGGGCCGAAGTCCTCCTCTCGGACGGCAATCTGTTGCGTCTCGACGGCGATTCCGAAGCCACCTTCGAGCACCTCGCCTACTCCCCCGAGGCCAAGGACACCATCACCGAGATCGAGCTGCGCTACGGCAACGCTCAGTTGGTGGTGACGGAAGAGTCTCTGGGCGAAGAGCTGCCGCGCCTGAGAACGCCCAATGCCGAGATTCTGATCAACGACTTCGGCTCCTACAGAATCACCAGCGACGGGGGCGATTGGACCGCCGTCGTGGTGCGCTCCGGCGAGGTCCAACTGATCACCGCACGCGGCAACCTGACGGTGCAAGCCGGTGAGCAGGGCTTGGTCGAGGGTGCCTCCCTACCGCGCGCTTCCCTTGAGCTGGCGGATCGCCGCGACAGCCTGGAGCGTTGGGGCGACCGCCTGGCGGAGGAGGTGCCGGACAGCTCCTACGTCGACGACTCCCTGCGCTATGCCGCCGCGCCCCTCGACGATCACGGCGACTGGCTGGAAGTGGAAGGGCGACGCGCCTGGCGTCCCCGTGTCGCCGTCGATTGGCGCCCATACTGGCAGGGCCACTGGCGCAGCACCTCCCTAGGGCTCACCTGGGTCTCCGGCGAGCCGTGGGGATGGGTGCCCTACCACTACGGTTCCTGGAGCCGCCACCGTCACCACGGCTGGGTCTGGTATCCGGGCTATCGCTTCGCACCGGCCTGGGTCTACTGGTACTTCGGACCGAGTCACACGGCCTGGGTGCCGGTCGGTCACTACACCCACCACTACCGTCGCCATCGCGGATTCCGCTTCGGCCTCTACGGCTGGGCCGGCGGTCACTATGACTACTATCGCTACTGGACCTTCTGCCCGAGCCGCTACTTCGGGTCGCGCCACTACCGCCGCCACTACGTCCACGGCCGTGACTGGCATCGCCGCTACGGCAAGCGCGACGTGCCGCGCGGCATCCTGACCACCGATACGCGCCGCATCACGCCGGAACGCTGGAACGAGCCGCGCGAGGTGATGCGCGTTCTGCGCACCCGGCCGAGCGGTGATCTGCGCGCCGATCTCCCGGACGTCACGCCCTTCGTGGCGCGCCGCGACGCCCTGCCGGACGACGTCAAAAGGCGCGTCCTGGTGAAGGACGGCGGAGAGAGGCGTCTCGCCGGCACGCCGCTGGCTCCGAGCCTCGCCGACGTGCGACCGGATCGTCCTCGGGCGGCCTCCGTGGGCGTCACCACCAGTCCCCGCACGGCGGAGCGTCGCAAGCCGCGCTACACCACCGATGGTGGTCCCAAGGCCGACACCGCGCCGCGCAACGTGACCGGCGTGACCCGCGGCGGTGGAGTCGTCGACGGCGCGCCGCGAGCCGCCAAGCCGCGCGCCGGCAATCCGCAGGGCGTGACGCCCCGCAGCGCACCGCGAGCGGATCTGCCGCGAGCCGGCAAACCGCGGGTGGAATCGGATCGCGCACCGCGCGCCGCCAAGCCGAGGAGCGTGACGCCCCGCAGCGCGCCGCGAGCCGACGTGCCGAGGAGCAAGCCGAGCCCGCGCAGCGCTGCACCACGGGCCGATCGTCCGCGCAGCAAACCGGCGCCGCGAACCTCGACGCCGCGCTCCAGCGCACCGCGCACCAAGCCGCGAGCGCCGGAGCGCCGGTCGCAGAGCGTCACCCCGCGGGCCACCCCGCGGCCGCGGGTGCAGCCCGACGCCAAGCCGCGGGCCGCAACCCCGCGCAGCGCACCGCGCACCAGCGCACCACGCTCGACGCCGGCCAAGCCACGCACCAGGGCACCGCGCTCGACGCCGGCCAAGCCACGCACCAGCGCACCGCGCTCGGCGCCCAAGCCGCGCACCAGCGCGCCGGCGCCGCGCAATCGGGCGCCCCGCACTCAGGCGCCGCGATCCAAGGCACCGCGCACCCAAACGCCGCGGACTCAGGCGCCGCGCTCGAGCAAACCGCGCGCCTCGGCTCCCCGCTCGGCGCCCAGCGCCAAGCCGCGCACCAGCCCTCGGCGTTCGGCGCCGCGCGCCAGCTCGCCGTCGCGCTCCTCCGGGAACCGAAGTGGCAGCAAGGCGCGCAGCAGCAGCGGCTCTTCGGGCAAGAAGAGCTCCTCGAGCAGCAAGTCGCGGCCTCGCAAGCCGCGCAACTAGGACGGTACGGCTGCCACGCGGGTCCCAACCCCAGGCGCGATGGGCTCCTCCCTCGGGAGGGGCCCTTTTCGCTTTTCGGCGCCTCAGGGCTCCGGGTCTTCAGGCCGGTGAGAGATCCGGGCTAGAATCCGGTCTTCATGCGATCCGACCTGTTCTTCCTCGTTTTCTTCATGATCTATTGCGCCGAGGCGGGAATCTTCCTGGTGGTTGCCCCCTGGAACTCGGGTTGGGATCGCTTGGTACTGCAGCTCGGTCCCGCCGCCCTCCGGGACGTTCTTCTCAGCCCCGCCCTGCGCGGTGCCATCACCGGCTTCGGTCTTATCCACCTGCTGTGGGTTCTGCACGACCTCAAGACCCTTCTCGAACGCCGGCGCCGCCTGCGCGGCTCTCACACCCCTTGACCGACGGCTCGCGGCGCGGAGTGCCACGCACCCTCGCGATCAGCCACCGCAAGACCCTGCCCGGCGACTTCGAGTCCTGGCTCGACCTGCTCGAAGGCAACCGAATCGAGGCCCTCCAACTACGCGAGAAGGACCTCGACGACCGCTCTCTCCTCGCTCTCGGGAAACGCGCCCTGGGCCGCTCGCCTCGGCTGTTCGTCAACGGTCGGATCGATCTCGTCCTGACCTTGGGTGCCGCGGGCGTCCACCTGCCCCAGCGCGCCTTGCCGGCGAGCGCCCTGCGCGAGCGCTTTGGCCAGGGCCTGATCTTCGGCGCCAGCACCCACCATCCGGGCGAGGTCGCCACCGCCCGCGATGCGGGCATCGACTTCGTCGTCTTCGGGCCGGTGTTTCCGCCCCTTTCCAAGACCACGACCGACACCATCCCCGGCCTCGAGGGATTGCGCCAGGCCGTCGAAGAAGGTCTTCCGGTGCTCGCCCTGGGCGGCATCACGGCGGCCCGGCTGGCGGCCGTCGCCGATTGCGGCGCCTACGGCGTCGCCGGAATCTCGACCTTCCAGGACCCTCGCGAGCTGCCGTCGCTGATTGCTGAATTCGAGCGCCTTTGGCCTTCTTCAGCGGCTCACGAGGATCGGTTCCCGGGGCGATAAACGAGGTAACATCGCCAGCGCCATGACCGAGACCCCTGCATCCACTTCGGCCCGCGGCTCGAAGCTCGCTTTTCTCCTCATCACAGCGGCCATCGTCGGCCTCGACCGCTGGACCAAGGGCCTGATCGAGCGTTCCTTCGATCTCGGTGAATCGCGCACCGTGATCAGCGGCTTCTTCGACCTCACCCACGTCCGCAATACCGGCGCCGCCTTCGGCCTGTTCGCTCGTCCGGAGGCCGGCGAGACCTCTTGGCTGCTCACCGGTCTCGGCCTCGTCGCCCTCGGCGCCATCGGCACCTACTTCGTGCTCACCCCGGCACGTGCTCGTCTCCTGCTCGCCTCCCTGGCGCTGATCCTCGGCGGCGCCATCGGCAATCTGATCGATCGCCTGGTGAGCGGCGCGGTGACGGATTTCCTCGACTTCTATGTCGGCAGCCATCACTGGCCTTCCTTCAACGTTGCCGACAGCGCCATCACCGTCGGCATCGCGCTGATGGTGATCGACTCCTTCCGTTCCCGTGAGCCCACCGGGGGCTGAGACCACCGGCGAGCCGACGGCGGTTTCCTGGACGGTTCCGCCGGCGGCCAGCGGCGAACGCCTCGACCGCCACGCCGCGGCCCATCTCGATCTGCCTCGCAACCGCGTCCAGGGCTGGATCGCGAGTGGCGAGCTGACCGTGAACGGTCGTCCGTCCCGCTCCTCCTTCTCGCTGCAGGGGGGCGAGCGGCTGAGCTGCCGGATCCCACCGCCGCGGGACGACCGCGTGGTTCCCGAGCCGGGGCTCTTGCACCGCATCCACGAGGACGATGACCTGCTGCTCCTCGACAAGCCGGCGGGCCAGATCGTCCACCCGGGAGCCGGCCATCACCACGGCACTCTGTGCAACTTCCTGCTCCACGAGTACCCCGCCCTGGCCGGTATCGGTGGCGTCGGCAGGCCCGGAATCGTGCATCGCTTGGACCGCGACACCAGCGGCATCCTGGTGGTGGCGAAGAGTGATCTCGCCTACCGCCACCTGACCTCGGCCTTTGCCGAGCGACGGGTCGAAAAGACCTATCTCGCCGTGGTCTACGGCAACCTGCCGGACTCCGGTCGCTTCGACGAGCCGATTGCCCGCCACCGCAGCCGCCGCAAGGAAATGGCCGTCGATGCCGGCGGTCGCCCCTCCCGGACCCACTTTCGAACCCTCGACCGGGAGCCGCCGGCGAGCGTCGCGGCGATCGACTTGGAGACCGGGCGCACCCACCAGATCCGAGTCCACTTCAAGCACGGTCGGTTTCCCCTGGTTGGGGATCCGGTCTATGGCGAGAATCGTTGGCGTGAGGTGCGAGGACGTCGGCAGAAGCTCCTGCGGCAGTTTCCCCGACCGGCGCTCCACGCTTTCCGTCTGACCTTCGATCACCCTCGAGACGGCCGCCCGGTGAGCTTCGAAGCCCCCCTGCCGGACGATCTGAGGGAGCTCTGGCGCGATCTCGCCGGAAGAGAGCTGCCGGCCCCGCCCTAGAGAGCGCCTGAAAGTCCCTGACTGCAGACTCCTGCGAGCCCACCATCAGGGATCGCCGGCGAAGAACCGGCGAGGCGCCCTTTCACCAGCCTGCTAGAGAAGGTCCGCCAAGGGCTTGAAGGGCCGGCCCTGGGACTCGGCGACCGGCGCACAGGTGATTTGCCCTTGGTAGGTGTTGACCCCTTCGGCCAGGCCCGGATCGCGCATCACGGCGTCGTGGATGCCCTGGCTGGCGAGGGCTCGCGCATAGGGCAGCGTGGCGTTGTTGAGGGCGATGGTCGAAGTCCGCGGCACCGCTCCCGGCATGTTGGCGACACAGTAGTGAACCACCCCGTCGACCTCGAACACCGGATCCGAATGGGTGGTCGGCCGGGTGGTCTCGAAGCAACCGCCCTGATCGACGGCGACGTCGACCACCACCGACCCCTTCTTCATCAAGGACAGCATCTCGCGGGTCACCAGCTTGGGAGCCGCTCGCCCGGGGATCAGCACCGCTCCGATCAGCAAGTCGGCACGCCCCAGGGCTCCCATCAGGTTGTGGGGATTGCTCGCCAGGGTGGTGACCTCGCCATGGAAGATGTTGTCGAGGAAGCGGGCACGATCGAGGCTCATCTCGAGGACCGTCACCCGCGCACCGAGGCCGAGGGCCATCTTGGCGGCGTTGAGGCCGACGATTCCCCCGCCGATGATCACCACATCGCCGGGCGGCACGCCGGGAACGCCCGGTAGCAGGGTTCCGCGACCGCCGAAGGGCTTCTGAAGAAAGCTGGCGCCGGCCAGGACGGACATCCGTCCTGCCACTTCGGACATCGGGGTGAGCAGCGGCAAATGGCCATTGCGGTCGGTGATCGTCTCGTAGGCGACCCCCGCCACCTGGCGCTGCAGCAGCACATCGGTGAGCTCCGGCAGGGGGGCGAGGTGGAGGTAGGTGAAGAGGAGCTGCCCGGTCACCATGCGATGAAACTCCGACGGCACCGGCTCCTTGACCTTGATGATCATCTCGGACCGTTGCCAGACCTCGTCGGCTTCCTCGATCAAGGTCGCCCCGACCTCGCGATACTCGTCGTCTCCGAATCCACTGCCGTCGCCGGCTCCGACCTGCACCATGAGCTCGTGGCCGTCGGCGACCAGGGCGTGAACGCCGGCTGGCGTCATGCCCACCCGATACTCGTGATCCTTGACCTCACTCGGAATTCCGATCTTCATGGTGCCGCCCCTTTCGCGCCCTGCTTCCGTGGACTCCCCTGCTTGCTCCCCATCTCGACGCTGCCCTTGAAGAAAGCCCCCTCGGCAATCACCACCCGCGGCGCCGACAGATCTCCCTCGACCTTGCCGGAGGCCTGGACCTCGATGCGCTCGAGCCCTTGAATATTGCCCACCACCCGGCCTGCAACGAGCACCGAACGCCCCGTGATCTGGCCGTCGACTTTGCCAGCCGCCCCGACCACCACCTCCGCGTCGAGATGGATCTCACCCTCGAGCTCGCCATCCACCTGAAGGCGGGTCGCGCCGGAGATCTTGCCCGCCATGCGGGTGCCCGGAGCCACCACGGAGGCCGCGTTGCTGACGGTGCTGGAAACGGTGGAGGAACGCGGAGCGCTCGGCTGGGGAGAAGGAGCGGACTCCTGGTCGCGGCGAAAAATCGACATGCTCAGCCCTTTCGGCCTGCCGCTCGCGACAGCGGCCTCGAGGCCAATGCCGCCGACAGCGGTCTCTCACGGTTGGGAGGTAGCTCGCGACCGTCCTGGTCGCCCTGCTCGACTCGTACATCGGGTGGAGCGGGCAACGGGACTCGAACCCGCGACATCAAGCTTGGGAAGCTTGCACTCTACCAACTGAGTTATGCCCGCCTGTCAAACCGACCCGAGGAATCTAGCCGACCCGCGGCGGAGGGTCAAGCAACCACCGAAGGGCCGGAGCAACACCGCAATTCGGGAGCTTGCCAAACGCCCCAGGACCGCTATACTGAAAACGTTATGGAAGCCTCTGGGAAATCACCCGCTACCGGTGAGACCGTGCAAGACGAGCCGCTCTATTTCTTTCCGGACCGCGAGGTCATGAAGGCCGAGCTCGAGACCATCCTGGCCGAAGGCCCTGACGATCAGCGCGCCTGGGCCATTTCCCACCTCCTCCGCTACGCCCAGTGGGACGACATCTGGACCTACGTCAGCCGCGACCAGGTGCGGGAGATCTTCGCCGAGCTCGATCTTCCGGAGAACCTCCGGGTGGCTTGGGGGCGCATGCTGAAGGTCGAGGCGCCGGTCGGCTGAGACGAAGCCAGAACCACCTCGAAGAGGCAAGGCCGGAGTGCGCCGACGCGCCGCTCCGGCCTTTTTGCATTTGGGCCTCGCCCGCCGCTAATCGCCCATCAACATCTCGCCAAGACCGCCGAGGGCCGAGCCTTCACCCTTGCGGCTCTTGCCGAGGCCCGGCGCCGCCGACAGCACCCGACCGGCCAGCCGGCTGAAGGGCAACGACTGCAGCCAGACTTTGCCGGGGCCGCTCAGGGTGGCGAAGAACAAGCCTTCGCCGCCGAAGATCGCGGTCTTGATGCCCTTGACCATCTGGATGTCGTAGTTGACCGTCTGCTGGAAGGCCACCAGGCAGCCGGTATCGACGCGCAGCGATTCTCCCGCACCGAGCTCTCGCTCCATGATGGCGCCGCCGGCATGGACGAAGGCGTAGCCGTCGCCCTCGAGCTTCTGAAGAATGAAGCCCTCACCTCCGAAGAGTCCGGCACCGAGCTTGCGGTTGAGGGCGATACCGACCGAGATCCCCTTGGCAGCGCACAGGAAGGCATCCTTCTGACACAGGATCCGTCCACCGTGTTGCCGCAGGTCGAGGGGTACGATGCTGCCCGGGTAGGGCGACGCGAAGGCGACCTTCTTGCGCCCATGTCCCTGGTTGCCGAAGATGGTCATGAACAGGGACTCTCCGGTCAGCACTCGCTTGCCGGCCCCCATCAGCTTGCCCATCAGGCCGCCACCGGCGTTTTGCCCCGAGCCATCGCCGAAGATGGTCTCCATCTCGATGCCATCGTCCATGTACATAAAGGCACCGGCCTCGGCGATGCAGGCCTCCTGAGGGTCGAGGGTGACCTCGACGTACTGCATCTCCTCGCCGAAAATCTCGTAGTCGATCTCGTGAGCACTGCCCGGGCTCGGCGGCGGTGGCGGTGCCGGCGCGGCGCCGAAGGCGCCGGCGAACTCGGCGCGAGTCGAGATCGGCTCCCAGTTGGCCATTCCCTGCATGAAGACGTGACAGTTGCGGTCGAAGCGACCGGCTTGAATTCCGGCGACGATCTCATCGGCGCTCATCGGACCCTGCTGCTGGCCCTGCACCGAAACGTGCCAAACCTTTTCACTCATGGTTTCTCCCGTCATTGACCAGGAACGAAGGAAATCTGCTGCCATCGCCGGCTGCCTCGGCAAGCGGCGAGAGTTCGGATGTTCAAGTCCTCAGTGTATCGATCCCGCAGTCCTGGAACCAAGGGAGGCGGCTGAAACGTCAGCGCTCGACGAAGCGCACAGCGAAGAGCTTGGGCCAGTTCTTGCCGGTGACCAGAAAGCGTTCCCCCACCGGGTCCCAGGCAATGCCATTGAGGACATCGGCATGCCGCGCTTCGGAGGGCGGCAGCAATCCGGAGGCGTCCACCATCTGGGTGACCCGACCACTGAGCGGGTCGATCGCCACGATGACGTCGCTGCCGAAAACATTGGCGTAGACCTCGCCGTGAACGCACTCGAGCTCGTTGAGATTGCGCAGCGGGCGGCCGCGCAGGGTGACCTCGAGGGTCGAAAGCTCGGCGAAGGTCTCGGGGTCGCGGAAGGTCAACTGAGACGAGCCATCGCTCATCACCAGCCGCTCGCCATCGAAACACAGGCCCCAGCCCTCGCCGCGGTAGTCGAGGCGGCCGCGCGGTGCCAGGGACTCGGCGTCGTAGACCAACGCCTCACCGGCCTGCCAGGTGAGCTGAATGAGGCGATCCCCGACGCGGGTCAGGCCTTCGGCGAAGTACCGAGAATCGACCTCTCGCCGTTTCTCGACCTCGCCGCTCGAGATCTCGACTCGCCGCAGGCTCGATTCGCCGAACTGGCCGGTGGACTCGAGCAAGGCGCCGTCGTACCACTCGAGGCCTTGGGTGAAGGCCTGCTCGTCGTGGGGAAACACCTCGAGCACTTCGACATAGGCTTCGCGCACCGCCGCCCCTTGAGCCGCCGGAGCAGCGCAGGCGAAGGCCATCAGGCTGGCGGCGAGGGCCGCCAGCCGGCGGCCGATCGGCCCTCCCCCGGCGATCACGGGTTTACTCCTCCCGGCTGCGGCAGAGGCGGGCGAAGAACCACAGCAGGCCGGCGAAAAGCACCGCCGAGAGCCACGGTCCGGCAGCTCCCGCCCATTCCGCGCCGAGACTCCAGGGACGCTCCCCACGGCTTGCCGCAAAGGCCGCCATGCCCGCGATTCCGACTCCCATCAGACCTTCGCCACCGACCAGGCCGGAACCGAACAGGACGCCGCGATCGCGGCCCTTCTCGTCGACGCCGCGGCGAGCCAGGAACCAGCGCAGAGCACCGCCGAGGAACACCGGCACCATGGTCGAAACGGGCAGATAGACGCCGACCGCGAAGGGCAGGCTCGGAATCCGGCAGAGCTCGGCGGCGATGGCGATCAACACGCCGATGCCGACCAGCCCCCAGGGCAAGGCCTGCTCGAGGACGCCGTCGATCACCAGCTTCATCAGGGTCGCCTGGGGCGCCGCCAGCTCGGCCGAGCCGAAACCGTAGACCTGGCCCAGCATCATCACCGTCAGACAGACGAAGAAAGCCGAGCTGAGGACTCCCACCAGCTCTCCCATCTGCTGGGTTCGGGGAGTGGCTCCGAGGATGAAGCCGGTCTTCAGGTCCTGCGACGTATCGCCCGCGATGGAGGCGGCGATGGCGACCACCGAGCCGACCGTCAGGGCGGCCATCTTGCCGGCATCGTCGGTCCAGCCGAGGGCGAGAAAGATCCCCGCCGTGCCGAGCAAGGTGGCGATGGTCATGCCGCTGGTCGGATTCGAGGTGACGCCGACCAGGCCGACGATGCGCGACGACACGGTGACGAAGAAGAAGGCGAAGATGACCACCAGGACGGTGGCAACGGCGCGCGGAGCAAGGCCTTCGATCGCACCGAAGGCCTCCGGGATCACCGTCAGCACCAGCGCGACGGCGGCCACGCCGATTCCCACCACCGGCAGCGGCAGGTCGCGGCTGGTGCGCGGAATCGCCTGCGCCACGCCGCTGGCGTCGAGGCGCTGGCGGAGCTGCCGAGTGCCGACCTTGAAGCTCTCGATCATGGTCGGGATGCTGCGGATCAAGGTGATGATGCCGGCCGCCGCCACCGCCCCGGCACCGATATAGCGCACGTAACGGTTCCAGATCTGGCCGGCGCTCATCTCCGAGATGGTGAGCACCGTTTCGGGATAGAAGGGCGCGCCTCGGCCCTCACCCCAGGTGGCGATGATCGGGATGATCACCAGCCAGGCGAGGAGGCCGCCGCCGACCATGATGGAGGCCACCCGCACGCCGAGAATGTAGCCGACGCCGAGCAGGGCCGCCGACACTTCGGTGCCGAGCTGGCCCTTCTTGAGGAATGGAATATGGACCTCGAGATCGCCCGGAAGGGCCTTCATCCAGCCCAAGATGGCCTTGAAGAAGGCGCCGACGGCGAGCCCCAAGAAGACGTTCTTGGCGCGCCCTCCGCCGCTTTCCGTGGCCTGCAGGACCTCGGCACAGGCGGTGCCCTCGGGATAGGGCAGCTTGCCGTGCTCGCGCTCGATCAGGAAGCGTCGCAACGGGATCATGAACAGGATCCCGATCAGGCCGCCGGCGAGGGCCAAGGTGGTCATCTGCAGCAGCGACGGAGCCAGCCCCCAGAGGAACAGCGCCGGCAGGGTGAAGATCACGCCGCTGGCGACGGAGCTCGAAGCCGAGCCGACGGTCTGCGACAGGTTGGCCTCGAGCAGGCTGGTCTTGACTCCCGCCTTGCCGAGGGTTCGGAAGGCGGCAACGGTGACCACCGCCACCGGAATCGAGGTCGAGATGGTCAGCCCGACCTTGAGTCCCAGGTAGGCGTTGGCGGCGCCGAACAGCACACCGAAGAGGATGCCCGCCAGCACCGCCTTGAAGGTCAGCTCGGCAGGGCTCTCGTCGGCCGAGAAATACGGCGCGAAGGGCTTCTTCTGTTGCTCGCCGTTGCTCACTCGGCGCCTTCCTCAGCCGCGTCGTCGGCCTCCTGGTGGGCGCTCCAGTCGAGCTCCGCCGGCGGCGGATCGCCGCCCTCCCCCTTCAGGTAGTGGTCGAACCAGCGCATCATGCGGCGGTTGTAGTCCATCCGGGCCGCGGCTTTGCGATTGCCGTGGCCCTCGCCCGGATACCAGATCAGGCGCGCCGGAGTCTTGCCCACCATCTTGAAGTAGCGGTACAGAATCAACGACTGACTGGGGTGGACCCGCGGGTCCTCGGCGCCGTGCAGGATGAGGATCGGGGTGCGCGCCTGCTCGACGTAGGCCACCGGGCTGCGCTCGACCATGAAGTCCCACTTCTCCCACGGCCAGCGACGGGCGTGGACCAAATACTCCTCGTTGGGGATATCGGTGGTGCCCGACTTGGCGATCTTCTCCGAGATGCCGACGAACATGACGCTGGCGGCGAAATGCTCGGTCAGCTTGGTCGCTCCCCAGGCGGAAGCGTAGCCGCCGTAGGAGCCGCCGGTGATGCCCACCCGCTCACGGTCCACCAGGCCCTCGGCGATCAGGTGCTCGACCGCGTCGACCAGATCGTCGAACTCCTTGCCGCCGGGATCCGCCTGGCTGAGCTTCGAGAACTCGAGACCGCGGCCGGTGCTGCCACGGTAGTTGACGTAGAGCACCGCATAGCCGTGGGCGGCACCGAGCTGGCCAGGGCTCGAATAGGTCGTCAGCCAACCGTTGTCGTGGTGGGACTCGGGACCGCCGTGAACGCTGAGGATCAAGGGGTAGCGGGTGCCCTTCTGCTCGTCGAGGGGACGGATCAGAATCGCCTCCAGCTCGAGGCCATCGCGGGCCGCGAACTCGACCACCTCCTGAGGAGCGAGGCGAATCTCTTCGAGCACCGGATTGCTGTGCGTCAGGCGCGTCGGCTCGGCCTCGCGGACGGCCCAGCGGAAGAGCTCCGCCGGGTGCTGCGGCGACTGGCCCACGAAGGCCACCTGGCCGCCGCCGGAGGAGACGCTGAAGCTGGTCCAGGCCGGTCGGCCGGCGGCGCCCAGCAAATCGCGATGGGCGTGACCGTTGAAGGCCACCCGGCCAAAGCTGGTCTGAACCCCTTCACCGCCGAGGAAAAGAATGCGCTCCGGGTCGATCCACTGGATGTCGCGCACGTGACCCGGATAGTGCGGCAAGACGTCCGAGGGCTTGCCGCCGCTGGCCTCGGCGACCATCAAACGACCTTCCCGGGGATCGTGCTTGTCGACCGCCGAGATCATCGCGAGATGGGTCGCCGTCGGGTTCCAGGCCACCTCCCCGAGCTTGCCCTCGTTGTCGATCTCGCCGAGCACCTCGCTGCTCTGGCTGTCGACCACCTTGATCTTGCGCAGCATGTAGTGGTCGTCGATGCGCGAGCTCGGCGCCAGGGCAACGGCAATCTGGTTGCCGATCGGTGCCCAGTGGAGCTCCGAAGCGGAGCCATCGAGCTCGAGGGCGCGCGCTTCCTCGTCTCCGTCGATGGTGTGGATCCAGACCTTGACCCAGCGATCATCCTCTTCGAAGACTTCGGCATCGAAGCCCTTTTCGGCGAGATCCTTCTTGTCCTTGTCCTCGGCGTCTTTGGCGAGATAGGCCAGGCGCTTGCCGTCCGGGCTGAAGCTGTAGGAGGTGATCGCCGTTTCATGGGCGGCGATGCGCCGGGCTTCGCCGCCGCCGAGGGCGATGCGGTAGACCGCCGTGTGGTCGTCGCCGTCGCGCTTCGAGCGGAAGGCGATGGCGTCGCCGAAGGGAGTCCAAGAGATGTCCTGGACGTTGACCTCGCCGGTGATGAAGGGCCGACTGACGCCATCTGAGCCGATCACGTGGAGCTCGCTCCAGGCCGGACCATTGTCCTCTTCGAAGGGATTGCGGGGGATCGACACGGTGTATGCGATCCGGGTGCCGTCCGGTGAGATCTCGGCCGCGTTGACGCTCCGCAGGGCGTCGATATCTTCCGCCGTGATCGCACGTTCTGCCGCCATCGCCGGGCCGCTCATCGCGAGCACGGCCACGAGTAGGATTCCCAGCCCCCTCCGTCTCGGTAATTCATTCGCCAGCATGGGCCTTCCTCCTCCTTCTCCGTTGAGTTCACGTCGTCGTCCCTCGTTCCTCGAGATGTCGACGCATTCTACTCTTCCCGGCGTTAGGATCTTCGACATGTGGCCTCGAATTCTCCGCGCGCGACCGCTGGCGACCATTCTCCTGGCATCTCTGGCGTTTCTCGCCTGCAGCTCGGAAGGCGTTCACCCACGCTACTCGCGCGTCGTGGTGGTGACCTTCGACACCCTGAACGTCGAGTTCACCAGCCTGTTCGATCCCACCGTCGACACCACGCCCGAGCTGGCCAGCTTCGCCCGTCAGGGCCTGCTGTTCGAGCAGGCCCACACTCCGGTGCCCTTGACCTTGCCGGCCCACACCAGCCTGTTCACCGGAACGGCGCCCCTCGACAACGGCGTCATGGCCAACGGTGACACGGTTCCGGAAAGCCTGACCACGCTGGCCGAGGTCCTGCGCGAAGCCGGCTATCGCACGGCTGCCTTTCCTTCTCTGGGTGTGCTCGGCCGTCAGTTCGGCCTCGACCAGGGGTTCGAAACCTACGACGACCGCTTCGCCCATCCGCGTCCCTATCGCTACGGCGACGAGGTCCTCGACCTCGCCGAGAGCTGGATCGCCGAGCAGGGAGACCGGCCAATTTTCCTCTGGGTCCATCTCTCCGATCCCCACGAGCCCTATCGTCGCCGGCACAGCCCACCGGATCTCGCCCTCGACCTCGAGGGCGCCCCTCTCGGCACCTGGGACCTGGCCTCGAAGGAACACTTTTCGGTGGTGTTCCCGCTGCCTCCAGGGGAGCATCAGGTGACCTTCCGCGCCCTGCCGCCTCCGCAACCGACGGCGAGCTACCTGGTGCTGGAGCTCCTGGTGCCGGAAAACCTGGCGCCCTGGACCGGTGCCGTCCCGCCCCCCGGCCCGGGCGAGGAGATTCGCCTCGAGCCGAGCTGGTCGCTGGTCCTTTCGAACCCCGGCGACGAGGCCGTCGAAGTCGATCTGATCTTCCGCGGCCGCCGCCTCGGCCAATCGAAAGCCGAAGCGATCACCGAGTACCGCCACGAGGTCGCCTTCGTCGACCAGCAGTTGGGCCGCCTCTCGAGGGCCCTCGGCGACAGCTCGAAGACCCTCTGGGTGCTGACCTCCGATCACGGCGAAGCGCTCTATCGCCTCGGCATGGTCGGCCACGCGCCATTCGTTTACCAGGACCAGCTCCGCACTCTCTTTCTGCTGCGCGGCCCGGCGATTCCGGCGGGCCGGCGGATCACCGACCGTTCCGCCCTCTCCGCGGACCTGACGCCGACCCTCCTCGACCTCCTCGAGCTGGCCAGCCCACCGGGCATCACCGGTCGCTCTCTGCGACCCTGCTGGGAGAAGCCGTCCGAGTGCCCGCCGAGCGACGAATGGTGGAGCTATGGCCTCTCCCCCACCCAACCGGAGGAGATCGTCGGCCTGGCCGGCTATCGCTGGCCGGTGAAGGTGCTCTGGCAGGACTACGCCAACATCAGGCGGCGCCAAACGGTCGACCTGACGCGCTCTCCCGACGAGCTCGCCGGTGGCGATGGCGGCAGCGATGGCGAGGTCCTCGAGCGTCGCCTCGAGCGCCAGCTGGTGCGTCACCGCCGGGCCCTCGACGAGCGCGCCAAGGAGGAGCTGACGGACGAGCAGCGGGACCTGCTGCGCAGCCTGGGCTACCTCTGAGGGATCGCAGACCCGCTTGCTACTGGGCGACGGCGCGCCGGGCGAGGGTCATCTCGCCGCCGCCGGGGAGCAGGAAGCGCCCGCCGACGATCAGGGCCGGCGGGCGACCGGGCCGGCCACGCACCAGAATGGTGCCACTGCGCACGGCGTCACCGCCCTCGACGATGGGCACGAAGAGCTTGACGCCATTGGCCGAGCGCAGGGCGCGCATGTTGCGGATCGGCAGGCCATCCTGCTCGAAGGCGTAGCGCTCGAACTCGCCGGGGGCGACATCCACCACCACCCCGCCCTCGACCGTCACCTCGACATAGTTCTGGTCATAGAAAGCAACGTCCGTCGAGCGCTCGCTGAGATTGCGCAACCAGACGCGAAAAGCCACCGTTTCACCGCTCGTCTGGCGCTGTGGAATGGAGATCTCGAGGTGGGGCTCGGTGGTCACCCCGGTGAGGGC
The DNA here is from genome assembly GCA_039028635.1 of Acidobacteriota bacterium. Classification (NCBI taxonomy): domain Bacteria; kingdom Pseudomonadati; phylum Acidobacteriota; species Acidobacteriota bacterium. The sequence continues at coordinate 131,531 of JBCCHV010000001.1, read as the reverse complement.
GTCGACCAGGTCGGCCACCGCCAGGGAGAGACCTTCGCCGGTGCGCGGCAAGCGATAGTAGGACTCGCCGAGATAGCCCGACAGGTTGTCGAAACGCAGTCGATCTCGCAGATCGATCAGGTGCACCGGCAGGAGCTGGATCGCCTCGACCTTCTCGCCCTTGGCCAACTTCCAGCCGGCGAGCTCGGTGGCTCGGACCGCCCGAGCACCGAGCACGCGACGATCCCAGCCCTCGAGGAGCCGCGCCCGGGTTCGCTCGAGGGCCCGGTGACGCACCAGGTCCTTGGGCGAAGCCTGGGTGGTCATCGCCACCCGTTCGCCGTCGCCCCCGAGTCGGTAGGCCGCCCCCAGGGTCACCACCCCGACCAGGTAGCGCGCTCCGAGGGCTTCGAGGGCGGCGACGGCTGCGTCGGCGTCGGCGCTGCGCCAGGCCTCCGGACGCTCCGCCTCCTCCGGTCGCTGACCGAGCAGGTTGGCGACCACGAAGTCCGCCGCCCGCACCGCCTCGGCGGCCTCGTCCGTACCCAGGGTGCGGGGCGGAATCTCGATCGAGAGAAAGAGGTCGGTGCCCTGCCGGGCGGAGAGCACCGCCGCCAGCGACGCCAGCGAATAGGGCTCACCGGCTGCCGGCGCGAAATGGAACCCGACCGGAAGAATTCCCTGCCCTTCGGCCTGTAGGCGCAGGCGGTCGAGGGCGGCGTCCAAACCGGCGGCGGCGACCTCGGCGTCATCGGCCAGCGCCCGCGGCCAGGGGCCGCGGATCACCAAGGTCACGGGGGCTCGCGGTAGCGAACGCGGGACCGGCTCTCCCGTCAGCGTCGGCTGGGAGCCCTCCCAGCGCATCTCGGCGCCTTCCAGGAAGAGCTCTCGAATGCCGGCCTGGCGTAGCTGGTCGACGCGCTCGGGATCGAGGGAAGAAACCGTCGCGGGTTCGATCCAGAGCACCGAGCCGGCCGCCTTGATCGGCCGTTCCGCCGCGCCGCCACAGGCCCACGAGCAGGCCACCAGCAGGAGCATGGCGGCGAGCCTCGGGAAGTGACTCGGCGCGCCCTTCAAGGGACGGGGAAGATGGCGAATCGGCGCTCGAAACATGCCGGTGAAAGACCTCGAAGAAAAAGAAACCACAATTGATTCCGTCGGACGACCGGCAAAGCGAGGGGTCAGGAAACCGAATCCGGGTCCGCCCCCTCGGCCTCGCGCCATCCGAGGGGTATTGTAATCACCACTTCGAGCCCGCCTGCGCTGCGATTGCGGGCCTGGATCGAGCCCCCGTGCTCGCGCACCACGCGGCGCGCGATCGGCAGGCCGAGTCCGGTCCCCGAATCGTGGGTCGAGAAGTAGGGGTCGAAGATCCTTCCGAGGTCTTCCGTGGGCACGCCGGGGCCGCTGTCGCGCACCGCGATCTTGGCCTCCTGGAGGCGCGACGCCAGCTCGACGGTCACCACCCCACCGCCGGCGCTGGCCCGCAGCGCATTCTCGATCAGGTTGCGAATCGCTCGCCCGAGAAGCTTGCGATCGAAGCGGGCCATCAGGTCTCCGGACGGGCCGACGAAGCTCACCTCGACCCCTTCCGGCGGCGCCGTGACATAGGGGCCGACGAGGTCCGCCATCGCCTCCCGCAAGTCCTGAAGCTGCGGATCGATCTGCAGAATCGAGCTGTAGGTCGAGAACTCGGACGCGATCTGCTGCAGCTCCGCGACCTGCGCCAAGACGTTGCTGGTGCAGCGCTCGAACACCGCTTCGAAGCGCCCCGCCCGGCCATCGCCCCAGACTTGCTGCATGTGCTCGACATTGAGCCGGATGGGCGTCAGCGGGTTCTTGATCTCGTGGGCGATGATGCGGGCCATCTCGGCCCAGGCCGCCAGCCGTTGCCCCTGCAGCGTCTCGGTGATGTCCTCGACCACCAGCAAGGCCGCCGGCTCGCGCTCGCCCGGCAACGGCACCCACACCAGGTTCCATTCGCGGCCACCCTCGGTGGCCTGTTCGCCGGCTGCCGGCAGCTCGACCGTCTCCTGCATCGCCCGATCGCGGACGCGCGCCAAGAACGCCCGCAGCGGCGCCATCGCCTCACGGTCGCGGAACGCCTCCCGTAGCGGGTCGCCGATCTCCAATCGGAGAAGGTCCGAAGCGACCCGGTTGCGCATCATCACCCGACCCTCGCGATCCACCGAGACGATACCGGCGGTGATGTTCTCCACCATCCGATCCACCACCTGTTTTTCGCGGATCAGCTTGGCCCGCCCCTCGGCGATCTTGCCGGCCATCTCGTCGACGGCCTCGACCAGGGAGGCGAGCTCGAGCTCCCGCGGGGCCAGGCCGAGGGACTCTTCCCCCGCCGCGATCCGCCGCGTGCCCTCGACCAGCTCCGTCAGGGGAGTCGTGAAGTTGCGCGCCAGACGCGACCCGACGGTGATCAGGAGGGCGCACAAGGCCGCCGTGATGACGGCCACCTGCCGGCGGTGATCGGCGAGCTCGCGGGCCACCTCCTTCTGCTCGGCGAGCAAAGGCATGGCGAGCACGAAGCCACCGGACGCCCGGCTGCCGGGCACCCGAACGGCGGCATAGAGCTCCAGGTAAGAAGTGGCGCCGGCAGCGGTCACCCGCGAGCGCACCTCACTGCCCTGCTCGAAGAGGTGATGAATATCACCCGGAATACGGGCCGGCAGCAGCCCGGCAGCGTAGAGCTCGCTGCGACTGGACGCATACACCCGATTACGCCAGTAAAGGTTGACATCGTTGCGCACCGTGGCCGCGATCTCCTTCATGCGCTCGTCGGCGAAGGAAGGATCGATGCCGAAGCCCGGCTGGGGCGTGGAGAGCAGCTCCCGCACCATGCCTTCGGCGGTCTCCAAGGCGAGCAGTCCGCGCCGCTGCTGCTCGCCCACCAGGCGGCGCTCGACGGTGGCGAGAAGCAGCAGGTCGAGAACGATCAGGGGCAGTAGCAGTAGCAGCGTGTAGACCAGGACCAGGCGTTTCGAGTAGGACCGCAGCACGCGCTGAAGGGCGGCAGCGAGGGACCCCGGAGGCAGGGTCAGGGGGACGGCGAGGGCAGCGACGATGCCGGCCACCAGCAACACCCCGAGAACGAAGGACCCGGCGCGCAGCAAGGCGCGGCCCACGCCCAGCACCGGCAGGCGGAGAACCTCCGCCGGCCCCACCGCCAGCCGCCAGTGCCAGGGGCTGCCCTGGTAGTCGAGGCGAAAGCCGGCATCGCCCGATGGTTGCTCGCCGGCATCACCGACCACCACGGCGCTCTCGAGCTCGGCTCCAGCGGGAAGTTGAGAGACGGTTTCGGACGCCGAGCGCAGGAGCGTTCCCTCGAGATTCGGGTCACGCTCCGACGAAAGGCCGAAGGCCGGCCCGACCCACAAGCGGAAGCGGGCGCAGCCCCAGGGCTCGCCGCGATAGGTCAGAGTGATCTCGTCGGCCGCCTCCGCTCCCTGGCGCAGGGCGGGATCGCTGGGGTCGCCATCGACGGAGAGGCCGAAACCGAAAGTCGAAGGCGGCCCTTCGAAGGGCTCGACCTGCAGCGCCGAGAGGGTTCCGAGGCGCGCCAAGGGCGAGTCCTGCCACAGCGCCAGGGCGAGATCCTGGCGCTCCAGATCCTCCGGTGAGCGCGCCAGGAAAGCCTCGAAGCTCTCGCCTTCGAAGGCCGCCGAGACTTCGCGGGACCAGGCCAACGCCTGGGCGGCAGCGCCGTCCTGTCCCCAATCCACCGCCCACTGTTTGAGCTCCTGCCGCAGGCTCAGCCGCTGCGCGCTCCCCCAGGCGAGGGCTGCCACCGCGGCGGCCAGCGAGAGGGTCAGCAGGGCGCGACCGGTTCCCGCCGACAACGAGCCACGAGCCAGCCAGCGAGCGAGCAGCATCGTGCCCAACACCAGGGCCAGCAGCGCGACCGGCAGAAAGTCCTGCAGGGCCGCACCGACGAGCAGGACGGCCCCGCCGATCAATCCTCCGACGCCGCCGGCGGCTCCGGCACGCGGGCGAATCAGTCGCAGCCCGGCAAAGGCCACCAGGGTCAAGGTGAGGCGCCCGACGGCGAGGGGCAGAACAGCGTCCGGTGAGGGGTCCGAGCCACCGGCCCATTGCAGTCCGAGGGCGGCGCCGAAGGTGGCAGCGGCGGTGATGCCGGCCAGCGGCAGTACCGCCCCCAGGCGACCGCTTCCAGCCCAAGCGGCGAGGGCCGCGGCGAAGGCCGCGAGGGCGATCTCCGGAGGGCTCGCGGCGAGAGCCCAACCCCAGGCGGCGACGCCGCCGGCGGCGAGCACCGCGGTCTGCACCGACTGCGGGCGACGCAACCAGCACAGGCCGAGCAAGGCGACCCCCAGGGCCCACCAGGAAAGAGACCGCCAGGGCTGCGGTCGCGGGCCGGAGAGGGTCCGCACCACCAGAGTGGGATATCCCGCGACGGAGATCTGATGGCTTTCCGGGTGAGCCTCGTCGGCCTGGTCGATCAGCGACCAGCGCAGCGGCCCGGCGACGCCGGCGCCAAAGGGCAGGCGATCGACCGGGTCCGTGCGCGCCGAGACCATACGCCAGGGCCGGCGGCTGTCGTCCAGCGGCAGGACGTAGGCCAGGGTGACGGAGCGAAAACCGGCCGCGAAGGTCGGACCGGATGGCGGCAGATCCGATGCCGTCAGGTCGTGGAGCAAGCCCGGACCGAACCACTCACGGGGCGTCCCGTCGGGATCGACCAGCGCGACGGTCAAGTCGCCGATCGCCGCCTCGCTCAAACGATCGAAGTTGCCGACATGGTCTTCCCGATCCGGCGGCAAGCGAGTCGCGGTGACTCGCGCCGCCGCCTCGAGATCGCCCCACAGATGACGGTAGGCGCGCGCCGCCCTCTCCTGGCCCGCCGTCGAGGTGAGATCGAAGCGCTGCGCTTCGTAGTCGCCCCAGAGGAGCGCCGCGGCCGCGACGGCCAGCGGTAGCACCACCGTCCAGCGTTGGCGCCCCGGCGGCAAGAGGATGGCTGCACCGATTGCGAACGCGGCGAGTCCGACGGCCGGCCACCAGGCCTGCTCCAAGGCGGGTGCCGCCAGCGCCGCCAGCAGGAGGAAGACGGCCCCCAGGGAGCGCCCCGGCCGGCTCACTGCCGCCGCCACCGGAGGACGACTGGCGGCCTTGTCGGCGTCACCCTCACCGCCGACGTCTGCGGGCGGCCGTCGGCCAAGGGGGGGCTTTGGCATGGGTTGTCGAGCGCTTCTGCGGAACGACCGGAGCGGCCTAGTCTTCGAGCCCGAAGCGCTTCATCTTGGCGCTCAAGCCGTTGCGGGAAAGGCCGAGCAGGCGGGCCGCCTGGGACTTGTTCTCGGCGGTGCGGCGCAAGGCTTCGCGAATCGCCGATTCCTCGGTCTGGGACACCAGACGCTCGAGATTGAGGTCCGAGATGTCGGCCGTCGTCGGCATGCTCACGGAGCTTCGTCGGACCTTCTCGGGCAGCAGGTTGACGTCCGCCGGCTGCCCGACCGGGCACATGTAGACGAGCTGCCGTACGACATTCTCGAGATCCGGCAGGTTGCCCGGATAGTCGTAGGCCAAGAGGGCCGACATCGCCTTGACGGTGATGCCTTGCATGCGTTTGCCGGTCTCGTGGCAGAAGCGGTTGATGCTGGTCTGAATGAGCAGCGGCAGGTCGGCCCGGCGCTCGCGGAGGGCCGGTACGTCGATCGCCGACTGGGACAGACGGTAGGCCAGGTCGACGCGGAACTGGTCGCGGGCGACGAAGGGCTCGAGGGGACCGCGACTCGAGGCCACCAGGCGGACGTCGACCTTGGTGGCTTGCTCGCTGCCGGCCGGCTCGACGACGCCCGAGCGCAGAAAGCGCACCAGCCGCGCCTGCAGCTCGATCGGCAGGCTCTCCACGTCGTCGAGAAACAGCGTCCCGCCGTCCGCCAGCATCAGCTTGCCCTCGCGTCGGACGGGACCTTCCTTGCCACGAATCTCGGCCCCAAAGAGATCGGCCTCGATCTGGGTGGCGTTCGCGCCGGCGCAGGTCGCCACCACCAGCGGACCATCGCGTCGAGAGCTCGAGATGTGGAGAGTGCGCGCCAGGGCCTCCTTGCCGACCCCGGCCTCGCCCCGCAGCAGAACGTGAATCGGCGGATCGACGGCGCCCCGCAGCCGTTCGAGCACGCGCTTCATGGCCATCGACTCACCGGCCACCAGGCTGGGGTCGAGAATCAGGTCGGGTTGCTCGCGGCGCCCCGGCAGGATGGGCTCGAACCAGCCGACGTGGTGTACCAGACCGAGGATGACGAGCTCGCCGAGGGCGCGCAGAGCCGCCACCGGGCTCCACTCCTCCGGCTCGTAGTCGGGGATCGCGAACACCAGCGTGTAGGAACGCTCGACGGCGCGGAAGGAGTGGTGGCAGATCCAGGTCGGACGCTTTTCGAGGGTGCCGGTGAAGACCCCCCCGCTGTGCGGTTCCGGCAGGGAGCGCTCGAGAATCTGGTCGACCAGCTCTTCTCCGCCGGTCAGCCATTGGTCATCGCTCGCCACCAGCAGCTTGATGCCCGCCTTGGCGAGCTCACCGTGAAGCAGCATGACGGCACCACCACCGAAGTCCGCCAGGATCTCCTGCAGCAGCGACTCGAGCGTGACGCGGCTCTCGACATCTTCGAGCACCCATTGGCTGAGCCGCGCCAAATGATCCACCATGCGCTCGGCGGAGATCGAGCACTCCTCCGATTCCTCTTCCTCGACCGCCGGCGTCTCCTCCTCCGGTTCCTCCGGCTGGACCTCCTCGAGCAGCAGCGTCAATCCTCCAAGGCGCACTTCCTCGAGCTCCTCGAGGCGTGCCTTGCGAACTTTCTCGCCATTCACGAAAACGCCCTTGCGGGCGCCGAGGTCCTCGATCACGACCCCGTCCCCATCGAGCCTCAGGCGGGCGTGCTGCTGGGCGACGCCGGTGTAGGGCAAGGCGACGTCGCAGGCGGCATCGCTCCCCAGCACCAGCTCCCGCCGAGTCACGGGAAATCGCTTGACCCCGTCTGGAGCGAAAACGACGATGCGATACATGCAGTCCAACCCTCCCGATTGGGGACGCCCTCGCTAGCAGCCTGCTGAAAAAGTCCGCTTCGCGTCCTTTCCAGACCTGCTAGAAGAATATTTCGAGACGGGCTACGCGCCCCTCTCGGACCCGGGACGACCTCGATTCAGTATATGACTGCCCGCCTCGGGAGCTGCTATCTTGCCGCCCTGCGATGAACCAAAGCCCTCTGCAGGAGCTCGCCAGCCTCGCGCGCTGTCCCTACACCGGCGACCGCCTTCAGGCGGTGCCAGCGGACGCCTTCGCGGAGCACCTCACCGCCGAGGCCTTCCGCCAGCGCCCGCCGGAGACCAGCGCTGCCCTGATCAGCGCTGCCGCCGGCCTGGCGTTTCCGGTGGTGCGGGGGGTGGCGCGCTTTCTGGAGAGCGATGGCCTCGCTCTGCGCCAAGGTCGAGACCTACCGGCGCCGATCGGCGACAGCGCAACTCGTGACGCGGTGCAGAGCTGGTACGAGGACTTCGGTTGGCAACCCACCGACGATGGCTCCTGCGGCGACACCGCCTTGTTCTCCCAGCAGGGGCACGAAGGGCACGGCTTCTACGAGGCCCACTCCCACCTGCGTCCCCTCGAGCACCTCGTGGGCGGCGCCTACCTCCTCGACGCCGCCAGCGGGCCGATCGCCCATCCCGAGTACCTCGCCTACTCCTGGTACCACCGTCGCCGGGTCTGCGTCGATCTCTCTCTGGCCGCTCTCGAAACGGTCAGCGCCCGGCTCGGCGCCCACGCCCTCTGCCTGCGCGCCGACCTGCGTCGTCTGCCCTTCGCCGACGACAGCTTTCAAGGGGTCGTCTCCGGATACACCGTGCAGCACGTAGCGGCCCAGGACCAGGAAGGCGCCCTCGCAGAGCTATACCGAGTGCTCGCTCCGGGGCACCGACTGTGCGTGATGACCAACCTCGCCCCCGGCCTGCCGGCCCGCCTGCTGCGGGCGCTACTGCGCCGCTGGCCCGACCGGCCCGCGGCCGGCGGCGGCGCGGCCGGCGACGACGCGGCGCCCCTCTACTGCCACCTCCAGAACCGCCCCTGGTGGCGTCACCAGGGGCGGCGCCTCGGTGCCGGCCTCGAGATCCGCACCCTGCGCCTGCTGCAGCGCGACGAGTTCCGCAAGCTCTTCGCGTCCTCGACGCCGGCGGCGCGGCGAGTTCTGGCTTGCGAAGCGGCCTTTCCGAGGCTGCTGGCTCCGTTTGCCGAGTACGGCCTCGTGACCCTCGCCAAGGCGAATTCGGAAGCCCTCCCGACTACCTCCGGATAGGACACGAAAAGGGCTGTCCGCCGCCTTCCTGCGCTGCTATTCTCGCTGCCGTGAACGATCTATTCCTCCGCGTCTGCCGCGGCCAGCCGGTCCCCCGACCCCCGATCTGGATCATGCGTCAGGCGGGTCGATATATGGCCGAATATCGCGCCATCCGTCAGCGGGTGGACTTCCTGACCCTGTGCAAGACACCGGAGCTCGCCGCCGAGGTGACGCTGCAACCGATCGACGCCCTGGGGGTGGATGCGGCGATCCTCTTCGCCGATATCCTGCTGCCCCTCGAGGCGATGGGAGCCGAGCTCGTCTTCGCCAAGGGCAGTGGGCCGGTCTTCCCGCAACCGATTCGCCAGCGCGACGACCTCGCCCGCCTGCAGCGGCCGGAGGTCGACGCTTCCCTGGGCTACGTCTTCGAAGCCATTCGTGTGCTCCGTCGGGAGCTCGAGGGCAGGGTCCCGCTGCTCGGCTTCGGCGGCACCCCCTGGACCCTGGCGGCCTACCTGGTCGAGGGCAAGGGCTCGAAGCAGTTTCCCCATCTCCTGGCTTGGAGCTACCGTGACCCGGAGGGCTTGGCGTTGCTGCTCGATCACCTCGCCGAGGTCTCGGCCGACTACCTCCAGGGTCAGGTCGAAGCCGGGGCCCAGGCGATTCAGCTGTTCGATAGCTGGGGTGGCCTGCTGTCCGCCGAACGCTGGCAGGCGATCGCCCTGCCACCACTGCTCAAGATCATCGAGCGCCTGCGCGGTTTGGCGAATCAAGTTCCCCTGATCTTCTATATCCAGGGTGGCCCGCACTTGCTGGAGACGGTGGGACGCCAGCTACCGGTCGATGTCATCTCCGTCGACTGGCGTCTGTCCCTCGCCGAGTCGCGCCGTCGCATCGGCCCCGAGGTCGCCATCCAGGGCAATCTCGATCCCACCGCCCTGCTCGCACCGGTCGAGGAGATCGAGCGCCTCGCCGGCGAGCTGGTGGTCGCCGGTCGCGGCACCCGTCACATCGTCAACCTCGGCCACGGGATTCTTCCCATGACCCCGGTCGAGCACGCCCGCGCCTTCGTGCGAGCGGTGCAAGGAAGCGCCTCCCATTCCTGACCTCATGCGCTTCGGACTGGCGTTCGCAGCCGTCGCGATCGCGCTCACCGGATGTGCCCCCGGGCCGGCGGGAGCACCTTCCGAGGAGGCTCCTCCGCAGTACCGAAATCTCGTCGTGGTGATGATCGACACCCTGCGCAGCGACCATCTGCCGAGCTACGGCTACGATCGCGACACCGCCCCCTTCCTCGCCCGCCTGGCGCGGGAGGGCATTCAGCTCCAGGGCTACTCGGCGTCGTCCTGGACCCGCCCCTCGGTGGCGACCTTTCTCACCGGCCTCCACCCGGAGCGCCATCAGGCCCTCAGCCGCAGTGACGTGCTGCCGGCGGAGGCCGCCTACCTGCCGCACTTGCTGCAGGATCGAGGCTTCGGGACCGCCGCCTTCGTCGGCAACATGAACGTCGGACGCAAGTGGGGCTTCGATCGCGGCTTCGCGGCCTTCCGGCAGTCCCGCGGCGCCCGCAAGCTCGACGCTCGCCGGGTCACCGACTGGGCCCTGGCGATGGCCGAAGAGCTGCAGCCGCCGTACTTCCTCTACGCCCACTACATCGATCCCCACGACCCTTACCAGCCGCGGCGACCGTGGGGCGCCGAGCAGGACGTTCCCCGCGACCAGCTCCTGCAGCCGCGACGCTTCGACCAGGGCGAGCCCTTCGGTGAACCGGAGCTCGAACGCCTGCGCGCCGGCTACGATGGCGAAATCCGCGAGATGGACACCGAGATCGAGCGCCTCTTCCAGCACCTCGAGACCAGCGGCAAGCTCGACGAGACGCTGGTCGTGGTGACGTCCGATCACGGCGAAGAGTTCGGTGAGCACGGTGGCCTGAAGCACGGACAGACCTTGTTCGAGGAGGTTCTGCAGGTCCCCTTCATCCTCTGGGCACAGCCGGCCCTCGAGCCCTATCGCTCGTCCGCCCCCTTTCACCAGGTCGACTTTCTGCCCACCATCTTGGCGGCCCTCGGCCAGCCCATACCGGCCGATCTCGATGGTCGAGATCGTTGGCCAGAGGTCGCTTCCGGCCGTCTCGAGGCTGGCGATTCGATGCTCTTCCACCTCGACCTCGATCGCCGCGGCGCCCTCGCCCTGACCACCCCCAGCCACAAGCTGATCCATCGCTCCGGGAAGCCTCACGATCTGCTCTTCGATCTCCGCCGAGATCCCGACGAGCAGCAAGGCTGGAGCACCCTCGATCGGCGCGGCGAGAGCCTTCGTCGAGAGCGCATCGAGCGCCACAACGAGCTCACCGCACGCGCCTTCGGCCGCGCCACCGAAGACCTCGACGACGAGCTCCGGGAAGGCCTCGCCGCCCTCGGCTATCTGCAGATCGATACCCCCGACGAGGAGCTCCGCGAGCGCACCATTCCTCCCGAGCTACACCCTCGCCGCGGCCTCCGGAAGCAACCCTGAGCGCAGAGGCCGCCGGGCCGCCCTGGGCCCTCGACGAGCCGAGTCTGGCGGCAGCAGTCGCAGCCCTCGCGGCGACGGACGAGACGCTCGCCGCCATCGCCCAGCGACTGGGGGTGCCGGGCCTCGGCGCCCGACCGGCGAGCTTCGGCACCCTGGTCCACCTGATCCTGGAGCAGCAGGTCTCCCTGGCTTCGGCCCAGGCGGTGTTCGATCGTCTGCGCCAACGACTCGGCCCAGGCCTCCGCCCGCAAGACTTCTTGCAGCTCGACCGGGAGGAGCTCCAGGGCCTGGGATTCAGCCGCCAGAAGGTGACCTACGGACAGGCCCTGGCCCAGGCCCTCGCCGGCGGAGATCTCGACCTCGACGAGCTCGACAGAGCCAGCGACGACGAGGTGCGCCGGCAACTGACGGCGCTGCCGGGGATCGGTCCCTGGACCGCCGACGTCTACCTGCTGATGGTTCTGCGCCGGCCCGACGTGTGGCCCGCTGGCGATCTCGCCCTCGCCCGCGGCCTGCAGCACCACCACCGCCTCGCCACCCGTCCGGCGCCGGACGAGACCACCCGCCTGGCGGCCCCTTGGCGGCCCTGGCGCTCGGTCGCCGCCCGCCTGATCTGGTCTGACTATCTCGACCGCCAGGCGACTCGCTAGCAGGTTGCTGAAAAACTCGTCGGCAACCTGCGACCGGGCCCGAGAGGGCCGGCGGCGAAGCCGTGAGACGGGGCCGCCCTGGACGGGGTGAGCCCCCACGCGGGCCGCCGAAAATCGCACTTTTTCGGGCCGGGCCGCGCAGGCGAGGGGGCGCTCAGCCCCCTCGCCGGGCGCCCCTGAAACAAACAGCTAGCAGCGCTGAAAGACTCGTCGGCAACCTGCGACCGGGCCCGAGAGGGCCCGGCGGCGGCAAGAGCCGCCGAGGTCGGGGGTGAGGCCTGGCCGGCCGCACCGCACGACATGTGCGGGCGGCCGAGGGGGGCGCCTCTAGCCCCCTGAGACAAACGGCTAGCAGCGCTGGAAAAGCCGCAAAACGGACTTTTTCAGCTGCCTGCTAGCAGGCTGCGCCGGACGTCCTTTTCGAGCTACCATTCCGCCATGCTGCCTCGCCTTCTCCCCCTGCTCGCCCTGGTGCTGGTGCTGGCGTCCTGCCGGCCGGTCGCGGAGGACGAGGTCTCGGTGCTGTGGTGGAACGTCGAGAACCTCTTCGACACCGTCGACGACGCCACCCGCGATGACGATTTCACGCCGTTGGGACGTCTCGCCTGGACCGCCGAGCGGCTCGACCAGAAGATCGATCGCCTGGCCCGCGTGCTCGGCGATACGCCGGCGGCCGCCGCTTTGCCGGACATCATCGGCTACTGCGAAGTCGAGCACCCGGCCCTCGCCGAGCAGCTCCTCGCCGCCGCCGGCGCCGATCACTACCAACTGGTGGCCTTCGAATCGCCGGACGAACGCGGCATCGACGTCGGACTGGCCTTCGATGGCGAGCGACTCGAAAAGCTCGCCGAGTTTCGGCTACCGGTCGAGCTACCGGACGATCACACTCGCGACATCGTCGGTGCCAGCTTCCGGTTTCGCGGCGCCAAGCTGCACGTCTTCGCCAATCACTGGCCTTCGCGGCGAAATCCGGCGCCGGTCCGCCGCGCCGCCGCCGACGTCCTACGGCAGGCGATCGACGATCTGCTGGCGGCAGATCCCGCCGCCGACGTACTCGTGCTCGGCGACCTCAACGACGAACCCGGCGACCCCTCCGTGACCGAGGGCCTGCGCGCCTTCGAGGACTGGCGCCGAGCCCGGCGCACCCCGGGCGCCCTGTTCAACCTCTGGCGAGGCGTGAAGGACCCGGGTACGCTGGTCTACCGCGACGAGTGGTTCCGCCTCGATCACGCCATCGCCTCCGCCGGCCTGTTCGATCGCCAGGGCTTTCGCCTGGTCGGGCGCCGACCGATGAGGGTCTTGCGCCTCCCCTACCTGCTGAATGAGGGCGAGCCCTTCCGGACCTACTCCTGGGGCGAGCACGTCGGCGGCACCAGCGATCACCTACCGCTGCTGGTCAGGCTGCGAGTCGTCACTCCCTGAGCCCGTCACTCGCGGCGGTTGTCACCGAATCCCACTGGCCCACTCGAGCTCTTGGCGCGACCGTTTTCGCGCGCATAGTCGATGAAGGCCAAGACGAGAAGTAGGAACGCCTCGGTCACCGCTTGCATGATCCGCCGGTGATCGACGTAGGGCTCGTCGTCGCCCCTCTCCCTCGAGGGATCTGCCAAGCCCATTTGGAGCTGCTCCAGTCCCACCCGCAGGTCGTCGATCGCCTTCACCACCTCGAATCGCGACGCCAGCTCGATAGGGTTCCCAGCGGTGCCTTCCCGTTCTTCACACATTGTCACCTCCCGCAACATGCGTTAATAAAGAACTACAGCTATCCACTAAGACGGCCTGGAACTCATCTTTCAGTACACTGGCACTCATTAATACGTCCCAAATCGGAAATTTCTTCTCCGAGATCGGCAAGATCACCCCGGAGCGGCACGACCAGACGGGGCCCCGGTTGCCGCCTGCGACACCCTTCGAAAGCGTCAACCGGGGCGAAAAAGGGTCGTCACTCAGCCGTAGATCACGAATCCGGACCAGAAGAAGGGGTGGGAGAGGCTGTCCCGGCGACTGGCGAGGTCTGCCTTGGCCCGCATCAGAGCCTCGGCCGCCGGCAGGCCGCGGCTCCAATGGCGGTGGAAGCGACTCAACAGCCGCGCGGTGCCGCGGTCGCCCACTGGCCAGAGACTGACCAGCACCTGGCTGGCTCCGGCAACGAAGAAGGGATGGGTCAATCCGAGCAAGCCCTCGCCGGCGAGGGCCCGGCCGCCACCGCTGGAGCATCCGGAGAGGATCACCAGGTCGGCCCGCAGCTCGAGATCGTAGATCTGCCAGGCGTAGAGATCAGCCCCGCCGGGGCGGGCCGGGTCCGGCGACAGGGCAATACGGCTGAGGCCGGGATCGACCTCGTTGACCATCGCGTGGGCGGCGATCTGGATGAATCTCACCTGCCCTGCCACCGGGCCCTCGAGGAGGGCGGCACGGGCGTCGCCGCGCAAGGCTAGATGATAGGTCTCGCCGGCCCTCATCCAAGGCAGGCTGCCGAAGAGCTCGACCCGCGTCCCGCGCAGCTCCGAAATGCCTCGCTGGAGGGTCACCGGATCGCCGATCAGCAGTCCCCCGGAGCCCGCTGCACGGTTGCGACGGCGCTCTTCGAGGGCGAGCCAGCTCGCCGCCGAGTGAATCCGACGCACTGAAGTCGGGCCGGAGTGACTACCCCGCGGGGCATCGAAACCTGAAGCCAGCATTTCGAAAGGCAGCCGCTGCAGGGAACCGTCGGCCATGATCAGCCAGTTGGGATAACGCGCCAGCAGCTCCGCTGCGGGAGCGAGCAGCATCTGTCGCAGCTGCGCGATTCCGGCGGCAATCCCAGGGCGCCCTCCGCCCGGGGATGAAAGCGCCGCGTAGAGGGACTCCAAAACCGGCTCCAGGCGGTCCCGTTCGGCAATTCTCTCGAGGTGGAGTCCTTGGGAGGTCTGAATCCAGAGCAGTCCCTGCGTATCGCTGAGGTCGAAGGTCAGGAGGGCCGTGTCCGGCGACAGGCGCTGCTCGATGTCATCGGCCGAAAGAGCCTCCCCGGTCCCCCCGGAGGGGCGCCTCTTGCGGTCGGCTCGCAGCAGCGCCTTCAGGGCCTCCCGGGCAGGCGCCTCGAGCTCCTCGAGGCGAGTCTCTTGGCGCGGGTCCCGGGACGCCAGACTCCAGTCTTCGAGGGCCAACGAGAGGCGCTGTCGATAGGCATGCACCAGCGAGGGCGACAGGTCCCGAAGCGCTGCCCCGCTCAGCAGATCTTCGAGCAGCCGCCCGTGAATCTGCTCCACCAGGGCCCAGGCCTGGGCGACCTCGGTAGGCCCGTCGCCCTGATCGAGACGGCTGTGAATCGCGATCTCGTAAGGTGCCCTTCGGAGGGCCAGAAAAGCTCCGAGATCGAGATAGCCCACCAGCGACAGCCTCTGCTCCTCGACCTGACGAACCAGCGATTCGGCCAGGGCGGTGATCTCCGGATCGCCCATCCGGTCGCGCGCCTGCAGCTCGCCGATGGCGGGAATCAGCGCCACCCAGGGCTCCTCCCAACGCCGAAACAGCTCTTTCGCTAGGGCAAAGGAGGCCGCCGCCGAAGCGTGATCTCCCAAGCCGAGCTGCGCTTGACCGAGGTTGTTTAGAATCCAGGCTTGGCCGAGCCCATCGCCGGCGACGGCGAGGGCCCGACCGAAAATCTCAGCGGCGCCCGCGAAGTCTTGCGCTGCCAGGGTCACCAGGCCGACGGCATTGAGCCAGGTCTCGGCCTGCGAGCTCGGCTGCGAATCCAGCAGACCTTGCGCCCACTCGAGGTCGTTCTGCGCTCCCTCCACCGTCCCGACTTTGGCGCGCAAAATGCTGCGATCGACCAGAGCCTGAAACAGCCCTCGGCGCCCCTCGGCTCCGGCCTGCTGCCAGTCTACGATCGCCCCATCGAGCGCTTGCTGCGCGTCCGAGTAGTTCCTCAAAACCAGCAGCACCCGCCCCAGGTTGGCTTGGGCCGCGGCGCGATCCGCCGCCACCTCGGGATCCCAGGCGACCCGCCGAAAGGCTCGAATCGCCTTCCGGAAGTGGGCGATCGCCGGATCGATCTCGCCGCGGCGGCGAAACTGCAATGCGAGGTTGTTGGCGGTCACTCCGAAGCCGAACCAGTCGAGGCCCTTGCGACGCACCTCGAGGGCTTGCCGCCGGACGGCCATCGACCGGCTCTCCAGCCCCTCCGCGGACTGCCCCTCGAGGGCTTCGAGGCTCTCGGCCTGCAATTCCAGGCACCCTCCCAGCTCGAGCCAGGCAGCCGCCGATCGCAGATCCGCGCAGGCACCTTCGAGGACTTCGAGGGCCTCGGCTCCCGGCGACAAGGCCCGGGCGAGATGGTAGCCGGCCTCACCGGCACGCCGCCGATCCCCGAGGGCATCGAACCGTCGCCGCGCCTGAAGCAACGGCAGCTCGACCCCGCTCTCCCCCCGGCGCCGCCGTTCGACGGCGCGCCAGAGCCCGGCCTCCGCCGGCTGACGTCGGACATCTTCGTCGCTGGCAGGGCGAACCGCGACGCGATCGATCCAGATACCGAAGCCGGTCACCGCCGCCGGGTGGGCTCGTACCGTCAGACGGAGATCACCGGTGCGGTCGAAGACGCCCCGGAAAACCTCCGAGCCAAAGCCTCCCGTCCAGCCATCGACCTGCCAAAGAGGCCGATCGTCGAGCTCGGCCTCGATGATCACGTCACTGCCGTACTGGAAGAGCTCGACCTCGACCAAGGTTCCGGCCTCGACCGACAGGTGAAGCCGCAGGGGTGCCCGTTCGAGATGGCGAAAGGATCGCTCAGCCGCCCATTTCAAGGACATCTCGCGCCCCTCCCCCGCCGCCTCCGGCCGGCAGCTCGACAAACAACCGAGCAACAGTGCGCAGACCAGGACTCGTTGGCGGCGTCGGCGCAGGGCGCTCGGTCTCATCGCCGACGCCAGCCCTGACGCCGAGTCATCCGGTCGCCGCTTGGGCGAGAAACTCGAATGGCACCGCGAGCTGGCGATTGGCCGCTTGGACCTCGAGGCGGTAGCGCAATCCTCCCTTCAGCCACAGACCGGGGATCGAGACCAGCAGACCTTCGGGGGTCTCCACGGTGTCTTCCAACAGTCTGCCGCCACGACGCGGGGCGCTGCCCAGCTCGATCAGACGCACCTCATAGGGTGCGACCATCTCCTGTTCGAGAGCCAACCGCAGCGTGACCCTGCCGTAGGCCACCGGCACTTCGACCAGTCCTTGAACGCTGGGGCCCCGCATCACGATGTGCGGCTCGAGATCGACAATCGGTGAGGTGGCGGGGCGTGGTTCGACGCCGAAGTGCAACAGAAGCACGAAACCGAGGGTCAGAAGCAGGGCGGCCGCGCGCGCCACCACCCGCTGCCGCCGCTGCAGCTCCGGTGGGTCGTAGGCGAAGTCTTCTGGCGCCTTCAAAGTCATCAGCTCGCCAACGCGATCCATGCAGGCTTCGCACTGCATCAAGTGTTGCCTCATTTCCCGACATCGGTCCGGATCGAGGGCATCGCGCAACAGAGCATCCCACTCCGCCAGAGAAGGGTGCCCCGAGGAAACCGGCGGCAGAATCCTTCCGAGGCCGCGGACGGCCGCCTCGAGCTGGCGGTCGGCGTCGGCCGAGTTCCTGCTAGCAATGTTCATGATCAGTCCTCCTCGCCAAGGACTTTCTTCAGGCGTCGCTTCGCCTGGTAGATGTGGGCTCGAACGGTATTCACCGAGAGCCCGAGGAGTGCGGCGATCTGGCCCGCCGTGAGGCCCTGCCGGTAGTGAAGCAAGAAGCAGGTGCGCTGCTGTGGCGGTAACTCCGCGACGGCGGTGGCCAGTCGACGATCCCGGCTTTTGCGTACCAATTGGGCCACCGGATCCTCGAGCCTCGGGTCCGGAATCTCCAGCTCCGATTGCTCCTCGGGGAGCGGCTCCGGCGCCGGACGGCCCAACATGCTCCGACGCGCATTGGAGAAAATTCTGAATAACCAGGTCGAAAACGAGCTCTCTCCCCGAAACGCGTCGATATTGGTATAGACCTTCAAGAAGGCGATTTGGATTAGTTCCTCGGAATTTTCCTTGGAGAGCTTCCACGTTCCCATCGCCAGGCGCATCATGCGGGACCGCAAACAGCGGTCCAGGTGCTCCCAGTCTTCCTGACCTCCGATCCCCGCCTGCAGTTTCTCCACCGTGCGTCCAATATCGCCCTCTCGACATCCCCTCTCCTCGACCTTGTCGTCCGTCACCGCATCAGCTCCCCTCTGGCCCCCAGCCGTTTCCACGACGACACCCTCGACCGCCCGCCCCCACTCCATAGGAGGAGACCGGGCGACTCCGTCGCGTTGGCCGAAGCTCGCCGCTCCCTGCGCCACAGGAGTCACGCACCCCCTCCTCCTCGACGCACCGTCGACATCGCTCTCGGCTTGATCTGTTTGACAGGAATCGGGACCTTCCGAGGTTCTGCCGGAAGAGCTCTGATGGCGTGCCGACCATTCCGAGACAACAGGGTCCCCGAGGGCCGAGCACACCGACTCCCGACCGCCAACCGGAAAACCTTTCGGAACAGATTCCGCGCTCGCCAAAGCGACGAGCGCAGATCAGCAGCTTTCGAACCTCCGCCTCGGAACACCCCGGTTCCAGGCTCGAATACAGCAAATCTGTGCCCCCATGCTCAGCCGGCGGGGCGCCGGCTGGCTCGCCAAAACGCCCTCGATGAGAGGACGCATTCGCAGATTAGAGATTTTCAGTATAGTGAGAGACATCTACAAGTTCAAATTCTCAAATTAATTTTAATTATCCATCCAATCCGCAAAGAGAAGACTCCCGCCGAGGAGAGATAACTTCCCGCCTAAATCCATTCCAAACTCACCCACCGGGTCTTCCCGGAGATAGCAATCGACCCTCTCCGCAGGACGTTGACAGGATGGGCGCGGCGCGAGACGCTCGCCCCACTGATGAACCGATCTCCGTCTTTCGATGCGCAGGCCGCGGCCTTCGACCGACGAGCGGGCCTGCCGGCCGGCTCCCAGCGCCGAATCGCTCAGGCCATCCAGCAAGCTGCCGGCAGGCTTCCCCTGGTCGAGCTCGGCGCCGGCACCGGCAGCCTCGGCTCGCGCCTCGTCGGCGCTCTGGCGCCCTACGTCGGTTGCGATCTCTCGCTCGCCATGCTGGCGTCCTTTCGCCGACGCTCCCGCGCCCCCCTGGTGCTCGCCGACGGTGAGGCGCCCTGGCCTTTCGCCGCCAGCACCGTCGGCACCGTCTTCGCGTCGCGCTCCCTTCACCTGATGCGCCGCCGCGCCCTGGTACCGGAGATCCTGAGAGTGCTCGGCCCGCGCCCCGGCTGCGCCCTGCTGGTCGGTCGGGTGGTGCGCTCTCAGGGCAGCCCGATCGCCCGCCTGCGCCGCCGGATGCACGGCTCGCTGCGCCACCTCGGTCTCGAGCCACGGGCACCGAAGGCCCATCTCGCAGCGGTCTTGAAGCAATGTTGCGACAGCGGAGCGCGAGTGATAGAACCGAGCGTTGCTGCTGCCTGGACGAGTCGTGGAACGGCCGCCGAGGCACTCGCCGCCTGGCGTAGCAAGAACGGCCTCGCCGGCCGCGCCATCACGCCTGAGCAGCAGCGGCAGGTGCTGGCCGAGGTAGAGACCTGGGCGGCCGCCGAATGGCCGTCCCTCGAAGCAGAAATGGAATGGCAAACGGAGTACATTCTCCAAGGGGCCGCATGGCCCTAGGCTACGAACCGCGAGGAGATCGTCGTTGCAGAACGAATTGCTGACCGCCCTGGGCAAGACCTTGGTCCAGGGTTCCCTCACCGATGACCGGGTTCTCGCCGAAACCGGTCAACAGCCGGTGGTCCAGATCCTCCCCCAGGCCAACGTCCTCAAAGTCGGCGGCCAGAGTTTCATCGATCGCGGCCGCGACGCCGTCTTTCCCCTGATCGACGAGGTGATCGAGAACCTCGGCCGCCATCGCATGATCCTGGCCACCGGCGCCGGCACCCGCGCCCGCCACGCCTACAGCGTCGGCCTCGACCTCGGTCTCCCGACCGGCGTGCTCAGCGTTCTCGGAACCTTCGTCAGCATGCAGAACGCTCGCATGCTGCACTATCTGCTCGCCAAGCACGGCATCCCGTTCATCGAGCCGGTAGGGTTTCCGCAGCTTCCCCTCTACCTCGAAGAGCGCGGTGCGGTGATCTTCTTCGGCATGCCCCCCTACACCTTCTGGCATCGCAATCCGGCCGTCGGGCGAATCCCACCGCACCGCACGGACACCGGCGCCTACTTGATCTCGGAGGTCTTCGGGGCCCGCTCGATGATCTACATCAAGGACGAGGACGGGCTCTACACGGCGGATCCCAAGAAGGACAAGAACGCTCGTTTCATCCCCGAGATCACCGTTTCCGAGCTGAACGACCTCGACCTGCAGGACGTGGTGGTGGAGCGCGCCGTGCTCGAGCTCATGCAGAACGCCCAGAACCGGCGCTCGATCCAGGTCATCAACGGCCTGGTGAAGGGCAACTTGACCCGCGCCCTCGAGGGCGAGCGGGTCGGCACCGTGATCACCGCCGACGGCTGAGAGAAAGGAGATCACGATGACCGAACCCACCGATCGCCGACACCACCTCGACTCCCTCCTGATGCGCGAGAGCCTGCTCGACAAAGACCTCCAGGAGCGCACCGAAACGCCCGTCTTCCGCATGCTGCCGGAGGCCCACGTGGTCAAGATCGGCGGTCGCTCGATCCTCGACGCCGGCCGCGAAGCGGTCTTTCCGATCGTCGAGGTTCTGGCCCAAGCCCTCGACCATCACAAGCTCATTCTCGGCACCGGCGGTGGAGTCCGCAGCCGCCACGTCTTCTCCATCGGCATCGACCTCGGCTTGCCGACCGGTGCCCTCGCTCCCCTCGCCCAGGCCGATGCCCTCGGCAACGCCCACATCCTCGGCACCTTGCTGGCTCCCCATGGGGTGGTCGCCATTCCGCCGGAGATCTTCGGCCATCTGCTGCCGCTGTTTCTCAAGACCGCCCCGGGGGTGATCTTCAACGGCGTGCCGCCCTATGCCCTGTGGGAGCACCCGCCCACCGTCGGCCGGATTCCCCCTCACCGGACCGACGCCGGCTCCTTCCTCCTCGCCGAGTGCTTCGGCTGCGCCTCGGTGACCCTGGTGAAGGACGTCGACGGGCTCTACGATGCCGATCCCAAGACCAACCCGGAGGCCGAGTTCATTCCAGAGATCTCCGCCCCGGAGCTGCGCCGGCGACAACTCGCCACTCTGCCCTTCGATCGCGTGATTCTCGATCTGCTCGAGACGGCGCGGCTGGTGAGCTCGATTCAGATCGTCAACGGCCGTCATCCGGAGCGCATCCGCGAAGCCCTCGAAGGCCGCCATGTCGGCACCATCATCCACGGAGCGGACTCCTGAGCCGGGCGGCGGTGGAGACCGGGCGACGGAAGGCTCGGAACCTCCGGCGATGAGCCCGGCGGCCGCCGTCACCGCCCGCGGTCTGGCCCACCGCTATGGTGATCTGGTCGCCCTCGAAGACCTCGACTTCGACTTCGGGCGGGGCTGCCTGGTGGGTCTCGTGGGGGCCAATGGAGCCGGCAAGTCGACGCTCCTGCAGTTGCTCGCCGGCCGCCTGACGGTGCAAGCGGGGACCCTGCGGGCCTTCGGCCAACCGCCCGGGGCCGCGACCCGCGACCGCATCTCCTTCACCCGTCAGCGGCCGGCTCTCGATCCCGAGATGACGGTCCGCCAAACGGTCCGTTACTGGGCGAGCTTGATCGCAAGCTCGCCGGCCGATGGCGCCCGGGTCTTGCGCCGTCTCGAGCTCGCCGAGCATCTCGGCCGGCCCGTGGCGGCGCTCTCGGGAGGTCTGAGGCAGCGCCTTCACCTCGCCCTCGACCTGCTGCGCGACGCACCGCTGCAGCTTTTCGACGAGCCCACCGCCGCCCTCGATCGCAACGGCCACCGCAAGCTCTGGAACCTGCTCGCGGAACGCGCCCAAAAGGGCGCGACGGTGGTCGTGGCGAGCCACGATCTCGAAGCCCTCGAGGGCCGCGCCGACCAGGTGATGGTGCTGCACCGGGGCAAGCTGAAGGCCCACGAAGATCCTCGCGACCTCGGTCGCAGGATCGGCTGTCCGACGCTGGCGGCTCGCCTGCGGGCCGAGATACCGGCGGCGGCGGAGATTCGCCACCAGCTCGAGACGATTCCCGGCGTCGCCTTCGCCGATCTGGCGCGCCAGCGACTGGTGCTGGCTCTCCGCGCCGAGGCCGACGTCGGAACGGTCGAAGGCCAGCTCATGTCCCGCCTCGAGCAGCACCGGCTCGAGGTCGCCGAAGTCGTCCGGCGGCCCCCGGATCTGCTCAGTGCAGTCCTCAACCTCAGCCAGCGGGCGGAATCCCCCCAGGTGACTCGATGAGGGTCTTTCGCGCCGCCTTCCTGCGCACCTGGCGCAAGGTGCTCCGACGCCCCGTCCACCTCACCTTCTCGCTGCTCCAGCCGATGATGTGGATGCTGTTCTTCGGCTTCCTGTTCGAGCGCTTCACCAGTCTTCCGGCGGCGGGCGTGTCCTATCCCACCTTCCTGGTCCCGGGCCTCTGTGCGATGACCGCTCTGTTCGCCGCCTCACAGTCGGGAATCGGCTGGATTCGAGACGATCACAGCGGCTTTCTGGCCCGCCAACTGGCGACCCCGGCGCGGCCGGAGGCTCTGCTGGCCGGCAAGCTCGCCGCCGACGGCAGCCGCTTCCTGCTCCAGGCGCTCGCCGTCTTCGCCCTCGGCGCCGCGGTCGGTGCCGGACCTTTTCAGTACCGCCTCGCCTCCTTGCTAGCGGCCGTCCTCGGCCTGCTGCTGTTCGCCGCCGCCCTGTCGCTGATTTCGACCACCATCGCCCTGACGGCTCGCAATCAGGAGACCATGGCGACCTTCGTCCACCTGGTGAACATGCCCCTCCTGTTCACCAGCACGGCCCTCGTGCCGCGCCGCCAGATGCCCGATTGGCTGGCCTCCGTCGCCCCCTGGAATCCGTTGACCCTGGCGGTCGACGGCCTCCGACGGGCGCTGCTCGAGGGGCTGCCTCCGGCCGGCGGTGGCCTGCTCGTTTTGGCGTTGCTGGCGGCGTTCCTCTTCGTCGCCGCCCTCACCGCCCTCCGCCGCCTCGCCCGCCGGGGAGATCCGCGGCCATGAGGCGAGCCTTGGCAGTCCTCGTCATCTGCGCCCTGCTGGTGAGCTGCCAGGGGCCGGCGGCCGAATCCGAAGTGGTCGTTTTCGCTGCCGCCAGCCTGCGCGA
Organism: Acidobacteriota bacterium; assembly: GCA_039028635.1. Taxonomy (NCBI): domain Bacteria; kingdom Pseudomonadati; phylum Acidobacteriota; species Acidobacteriota bacterium. The sequence continues at coordinate 108,824 of JBCCHV010000001.1, read as the reverse complement.
TGTCCTCACCGAGGTGGGTCGGGACTTCACCGATCGGAGCGAGATCGCAACGGTGTTCAACTTCGCCGGCTCGAATGTCCTGGCGCGCCAGATCGAGGCCGCGCCGCGTGCCGACGTCTTCCTCTCGGCCAATCAGCAGTGGATGGACCATCTCGAGAAGCGCGGCCTCCTAAAGGCCGGCAGCCGCCGCGATCTCCTCGCCAACCGCCTGGTGGTGATCGCCCATCGCGAGACCACCTTCGCGATGACCTCACCGCAGGACTTGCCTTCCCTGCCGATGCGACATCTCGCCCTGGGAGATCCAGCCGCCGTGCCGGCGGGGATCTACGCTCGCCTTCGCCTGCAGGCCCTGCCCCACGGCGAGGGCAGCCTGTGGACCGCTCTCGAGGGCCGGGTCGCGCCGATGGCGGACGTACGCGCCGCCCTTCACCTGGTGGAATCGAGTCGAGACGTTCTCGGCATCGTCTATCGCACCGATGCCATCTCCGCCCGCGGCAACCGCATCCTGTTCGAGTTTCCGACGCCGCCGGGACCGCGGATCCACTATCCAGCGGCGGTCCTCGCCGCCGCCCCCAACGGCGCCGCGGCGCAGCGCTTTCTCGCCTTTCTCGCCGAGCCGGCGGCGCAGGCCGCGTTCCGCGCCCACGGCTTCCTGACGCTCCCCGAGTCCGGTGTCTGACGGCCTCTGGATCGCCCTTCGCCTCTCCCTTCAGGTGGCCTCCGTGGCCACCCTGTTGGTGTTGATCCCGGGGACCCTGGTGGCCTACTGCCTGGCACGCTTCGAGTTTCCCGGCAAGCGCCTGCTCTCGACCCTGTTTCTGCTCCCGCTGGTCTTGCCGCCGACGGCGGTCGGCTTTCTCCTCCTCCAGTTGCTCGCCGACGACGGTCCCCTCGGCCGGCGCATGCTCGGCATCGACCTCGGCCTGCTGTTGACCTGGAAGGGCGCCGTCTTGGCCGCCGCCGTGATGGCTCTGCCGCTGGTGGTGCGTACCGCCCGGGTGACCTTCGAGGGCATCGATCCCCGCCTCGAGATGATGACCCGAACCCTCGGCCACGGCCGGCGCAAGACCTTCTTCCGCACCACCTTGCCGCTGGCCGGTCGCGGCCTCCTCGCCGCCGCCATCCTGGGATTCACCCGCGCCCTCGGAGAATTCGGCGCCACCGTCACCCTGGCCGGCAACATTCCCGGCAAAACCCAGACCTTGGCGGAGGCCATCTTCTCGGCCCAGCAAGCCGGCAATGAATCCGAAGCCTACGTCCTTCTGGCCGTCGCCTTGGCCGCCGGTCTGGTCGCCATCCTGGCCTCGGAAGCTCTCGCCGGCAAACCGACGAGGCGCTCATGAGGTCCTTGGCCGTCGACCTGTTCCTACCGCTCGAGGGATTTTCCCTCGAGGTGAGCTTCACCACCCGACACCGGGTCACCGGCATCTTCGGCCCCTCCGGGTCGGGCAAGACCAGCCTGATCGAGGCGATCGCCGGCCTGCGCCGCGGCGCCCGCGGACGCATCGTCCTCGATGATCAGGTGTGGCTCGACAGCGAGCGCCGCATCCACCGCCGGACGGAACACCGACGCCTCGGCTATGTGCCCCAGGAAGGCCTGCTCTTTCCCCACCTCTCGGTGCGACGCAATCTGCTCGCCGGCGCCCGCGCCGTCGCCGGCGACGGCTCCGCCTTCCGCGGCATCGTCGAGCTGCTCGAGATCGGTCATCTGCTCGAACGCCGGCCGGCGCTGCTCTCCGGCGGCGAACGGCAGCGGGTCGCCCTGGGCCGCGCCCTGTGCGCCGATCCCCACCTCCTGCTGCTCGACGAACCGCTGTCCTCCCTCGACCTGCCCCTGCGCCGCCGCCTGCTGCCGTTCCTGCGCCGCCTGCGGCAGGAGCTCGCCGTTCCGATGCTGCTGGTCTCCCACGATCCACGGGAGGTGCAGGCGCTGTGCGATCACGTGCTCCTCCTCGAGGCCGGGCGGTTGCGCACTGCCGGCGATCCCGCGGCGGTCCTGGCGGATCCCGGCCTGGTCGGCCCCGATGGCTTCGAGAACATCATCCCGGCGCGCCTCCTCGAACATGCCGAAGGCACCAGCCGGGTCGCCCTCGCGGTGGGCCCGGAGCTGGTGGTGCCGCGCTCGCGGGCGGCCGTCGGCCAAGAGCTCCTGGTGGGCATCCCAGCGCGCGAGATCCTGCTCGCCCGGCCGCGGCCGACGGGACTCTCGGCGCAGAACATCCTGCCCGCCCGGGTGGTCTCCGTGAGTGCCGGCGATGCGGTGCGACTGGCCGTTCTGAGCCTCGGCCGAGAGCCGGGAGCACCCCGCCTGCGAGCCGAGGTCACGGCGCGTGCCTGTCATGACCTCGAGCTCGCTCCGGACGGCGAGGTCTTCGTCGTCCTCAAGGCCGCCGGCTGCCAGCTCTACGAGAGTCGGCCGCCCTGAGCGGTGGTAGAATTCGCCGATCGCAAGCCGGCAGATTACGGAGGCCCGCGGGATGGACGAGCCGAGCGCCGACATCACTCAGATCCTGCTCGACCACGGTCGTGGCGACAAGGAGGCCTTTGGTCGCCTGATGCCGCTGGTCTACGAAGACCTGCGGCGCATCGCCCGGCGCCAGATTCGTCAGCGCTCCCCGGGACGCACTCTCGACACCACCGGTCTGGTGCACGAGGCCTACCTCAAGATGGTCGACCAGACCCGCGCTGGCTTCAAGGATCGCGGCCACTTTTTCGCCATTTCGGCGCGCGCCATGCGCCAGATTCTGGTCGACTACGCCCGCAACCGGCTCGCCGCCAAACGGGGTGGAGGCCAGCACCACACCAGCCTCGACGAGGCCCAGGCGGCGATCGAGATGGACGCCGGCTGGGTGATGTCCCTGCACGAGGCGCTGAACCGCCTGGCGAGCCGCGATGAGCGCCTGGTTCGGATCGTCGAGTGTCGCTTTTTCGCCGGCTTGACGGAGGACGAAACGGCGGAAGCCCTGGAGGTTTCGACCCGCACCGTGCAGCGGGACTGGATGCGCGCCAGGATCTGGCTCAAGGAAGAGATGAAGGCCTGAACCGCTTGTGAAACCATTCACAAGGTCGGTAGACTCAGTCGCTTTCCTCGCCCGATCTACTCACCAGATCCGCTGGGAAAGGCCTTAGGCTGCTGAAGGTTCACGGCATCCGTCGGCGCAGAGAAGCACCTTGACTCGACGTGCTGCGAATCGTGCAGCCGGCGGACAACGCAGGAGATTTTGGAACCTACATCTGTGCCGGGAAGATCTGGTGAAAAGCTCGGGATAGCCCGATCAGGGGCCGGTAGGAATGTCTGGTCCCATCGCCATGGGCCTCGGATGTGATCGAGCCCGTCGTGATTTTGCCCCTCTTGCTGCTCGCCTGCGGTCTCTGCGCCGCCTTCGGCCGAGGACGCTGGGCGACGGTCGCCCTCGCCGCTCTCTGGCTGGCCACGGCGGGTTTGGAAGCGGCCTGGGGTTATCCGATGCTCGCCATCGTCCATGGTGCGCTTGCCCTCCTCGTGCTGCGCTGGCCGCCACCCTCGCAACTGCCGGCAAGGCCGTCTCTGGCCTCGATCCTGGCCGCGATCGGCTGGTTCGCAGGCTGTCTTGTCCTGGCGATGATCGCCTGGCAGTCGGCGGTGCCGGCCCCGCCCGCCGCGCCGCCGCCCTCGCAGCCGCTGCAGCCCTTCGAGGTCTTGCTCCTCGCCACCCTCTTCCTGTTGATCACTACCGCAGGCCTGCTGCGGCCTTGGGACTCGCCGACCATCGGTGGTGACCACGACGACGGCCGGGATTCGCCGTGAGCGCCACCTTCTTCGCCACCGCCTTCCTGCTCCTCGGTGCCGGCGGTGCCGCCGTCCTGCTGCGCCGGCGCGATCCTCTCTCGGGCCAGGTGCTCTTGCTCGGCGGCCACCTCCTGCTGCTCACCTACCTCGAGCTGCTGGTTCCCTCCCGCCGGCCGTTCCTGTCGCTGGTCTTGGTGGCCATCGCCTTGGTCCAAGGGGTGCTGGCGATTCGCCTCTCGCGGGCGGTCCGTCGCCGGCCAACCTCTACCACCCGTTCGCAGCCATGACTGCCCTGCTCCAATCCTTTCCGGGTGAGCTCCTGCTGCTTTCCGGGGCTCTCTTGCTGGCCCTGGGAAGCCTCCTCGCGGGAGCGAAGGTCGCCGCCTTCCCGGGCATCGTGCCGCGGGCCGCGGTCGGCCTGCTGGCGGTTTCCGGCTTCGCCCTCTGGCACAGCTCACCCGTCGGTCTCCGGGGAGCCCTCGCGCCGCAGCCCGGCCTGGCCCTTTTTCTCGGCCTGATGATCGCCGCTGTCGCCGTCACCGTCGCGGCTGAGGAATCGCCGCGGCGAATCGCCCTGCACCTGGCCGCCGCGGCCTCCCTGGCCTGGTCGATGCGCGCCGCCGATCTCTTCGCCGTCGTACTCGCCCTGGCGATCTGGTGGCTTTGCCATCGTCTGCTCATGGAGGCCGATCCGGCGCCTGTCCGAAGCCTGCGCTGGGAATCCCTCGCGTTGGCTCTGCTCGCCGTCGGCGCGACGCTGATCGTCGGCGAAACCGGCAGCGGCCAACTGACCTCGATCGTCGATGCCTGGCAGATCGGGCTCACCGGAAATCCCGCCCTCGCCGAAGCCGGGGCCCTCTGCCTACTCCTCGGCCTCGCCCTTCCCCTCGGTCTGGTGACCGCCACGGCGACTCCCCTCGTCGCGAGACTCGCGCCGATCGCCGCCGGTCTCTGGATTGCCTTCCGACTTCTCCAGACCCTCGGCCCAGCGTCCACGACGTTGCAGTGGCTGGCACCGGCGATCGCGGTCGTCGTCGGCCTGTGGGGCTACGGCAGTGCTCTCTTCGCCCGGCACTGGCGACGCGCCGTCGACCGCGCCGTCGTCGCCTCGGCGGGCCTCCTGCTCCTCCTGGCGCAGCTCGGGTCGCCCTTCGAGCTCACCCTAGGCATGGCGGCTCTGCTACTCTCCGCCGTCGCCTCGACGGCAGACTCCGGAAGCCAGCTCGCAGGCAACGCCAATCTCATCCGACCCCCTGCGGCAGGGTCGTCGGGTCGCGACCCCGCGGTCTCTTCCCTCGCCGGTCTCGGCCATCGCCTGACTCTGCTGGTCGCTCTCGTCGGCCTCGCAGGTCTGCCACCGGTCTTCGGATACCGCCTTCGCCCGGCTCTCCTCGGACACCACTTCGGTTCCTGGCTGGGAACTCTCTTGCTGTTGGTGGTGTTTCTTTCGCTGCTCTTCGTCCTGCGCTGGCTTCCGACAGCCTGGCGAGCGCAAACCTCGCGACCGGCCGCGACCTCGCTGGCAGCCGCCGCCCTGCTGATTCTCCTCGGCACCGTGCCAGCCTCTTGGCTCCACCGCGGTCTCGGTCTGATCGGCGAACTCCTGAGAACCCTATGAGCACTCCCGACGTCTCCCCCCGCAGCCTCAACCGGCTCTCGATCTACTTGCGCTGTCTGCGCCAGCTCCAGGCCAAGGGCATCGACCGGATCTCCTCCCGCCAGCTCGCCCACGAGTTCGACCTGTCGGCGGCTCAGATCCGCAAGGACCTGGCTCAGTTCGGTGATTTCGGCGTCCGCGGCGTCGGCTACCGCGTCCAGGAGCTGGCCGATAGCCTGAGTCGACTGCTCGGCCTCGACCAAGGCCATCCTCTGATCATCGTCGGCATGGGCAACCTCGGCAGCGCCTTGGTCCATCACATCGGCTTCAATCAGGGCGCTTTTCGAGTGGTGGCGGCGGTCGACCGGGATCCGCAGAAGATCGGGCTCGACCTCGGCTCCGTCGAGGTGGCCGCCTTCGACGACCTCGAGCGGGTGGTTCGGGAGTCCGGCGCCCGCATCGGCGTGCTGGCGGTACCACCGGAGGAGGCGCAGGCGGGCTACGACGCGCTGGTCGAGGCGGGCATCGCCGCCGTGCTCAATTTCGCCCGCCAGAGAGTTCGCCCGCGCCCGGGGACGCCGTTGAAGAACGTCGACCTTCGGGTTCATCTCGAAGAGCTGGCGTTTCTCCTGCAGAGCTCGGCGCCGGCCTGATCTCGAGCCCGCCGAGCTGCAACGGGCGGCGAGCCACCAGTCGGAGCAGCACGAACTGGTCGCCGCGCCACAGGACCTCCGCCGCCGGCAGCCCAAGGCGCTCCTGCGGTAGACCCGCCAACACCAGGAGTAGCGTGCTGACCCCGTCCGGGAGCTGAGCCACCGTGCCGGTGCGGCGAAACCGTCGGTGCCCCCCCGTGGTGTGCTCGACGAGGCCGGCCTGGGGCGCCAGGAAAAAGGCCTCGTAGCGCGGTAGGAACCACTGCAGGTGACGATGCCAGGAGTAGAGGAAGCCATCGGCGCCGGCGGCCCCGGTCCCCGCCAGCTCGACTCCGGCGAGGGCCGTCGTCGCGGGATCGAAGGCCTGCACCCGCGTCACCATTTCGTCGAGCTCGCGCTCGTAAGCGCGCAGAGCGGTCAGGTTGTGCTCGTGCCGCAGCACCGCCCAGGCGCGGGCCTGATCGGGCCGCCGATCGGCCCCGAAGAAGAACAGCCCGGCACCACTCACCAAAGCCAGGGTGATCGCCAGCCGGATCCCGACGTCGCGGCGGCCGGCTCGCAGCCAGGCCCCCAGGAGGAGGCCGCTGGCGACCAGCAGAGCCGGCAGGTGGATCAGCGTGTATCCCGCCTTGGTGACGTGGAAGAGAGCGAAGAACAGGACCGGAGGGAGCCCCCAGGCCAGCAACCACGGCGTCCTCCGCCACAGCTCGCGCAGCCCCCTGATCCAGCCCCGCGGCTGCAGGACGAACGCCACCAACAACACGATGAACGCCGGAACCAGACCTTGCAGGGCCCACTTGATGAGCACCTCCAGGTTGTGGGCCAGGGCACCGAGGCCGGCTCCATAGAGCACCGATGTCTGGGGCAGGAGGGTTTCGAAGTGACCGCCGCTGAGCTCGCGGTAGGCGGCATGACCACCGGCCGCCGCCAGCAGAGGAACCAGCCAGGCGGCGACCGCCACCAGGCCGGCGAAGGCTCCCCAGGGTACCTGTCGCCAGCCCAGGCGCCCCTCCTTCAGTCCCTGGAACAGGCCGAAGAGAAAGAGCGGAAAGAGCAGCACCAGGGTCGAAGGCCGCAGGCCGCCGGCGAGGGCGAAGGCGACGCAGGCGAGCAGGAAGGAGCGCTGGCTATCCGCCATCGCCACGGCAAGGTACGCCAGAGCCACCGTGACTCCACCCTCGAGGGCGTATATCAGAGGCAGCTCACCGTAAAACCAGAGCAGTGGATTCGACACGTAGAGGGCTGCCGCGAGGCTGGCGGTCGAGGCCTCCTCGGACCAACGGTGAACCAGCAGGAAACAGCAGGCGGCTCCCAAGGCGGCTCCCAGGGCCGAGAGCAGCACCATTCCCGCCAACGGCGACAGACCGAGGGCAGCGAGGGCTTTCAGCGCCCCGATATAGAGGGGATAACCGGGCGGATGGGGGTGATGGGCGGCGAGGTCGAAGGCCTCGGCGCCGAGGGCGAACTGGATCGAGTCGTGATCCCACAACCGCCGGGCCGCGAACGGTAGCCGGCACAGCAGAGCCACACCCCCCCAGAGGAGGGCCAGGGAACGCGGCCTCAATGGGTCTCCAGGCACTCGAGAGCCTCGACCAGGCGCTGATCGACCTCGACCCGGTAAGGGGCATTGCGGCAAGGTTCGAGGGAGCGCAGCCGAAGAGGCAGGGTCTCGAGCTCCTCGAGGCAGCGTCGTCGTCCCTCGGCGGCGGAGCTACGCTCGATAACCTCACCCTGGCGCATCACCGCGCGCAGCAGCCGGCGGCCGGCTCCGGCGGTCGGCTCGCGCTCGCCGGCAGGAACCACCCGGTCGTGCTCCATGACGCCTTGCACATAGGTCCGGACCACCTGTTTGAGACCGGGATAGCTGACCTTTCCCCGGCTGCCCTTGTAGTGCAACAAACGCCGGCCGCCGCGGAAAGACTCGACCAGCTTGTAGACCCCACTCAAGGCCGGCGCGTCGGCGGAGGTCGAGAGCTCGGTACCGACACCGAAGGCGTCGATCGGTGCTCCGGCGGCGCGCAGCTCGGCGATGCGACGTTCGTCGAGATCGCCGGAGACGAAGATCTCGGCATCGGAGCGCCCGGCGCCGTCGAGCAGCTGACGCGCCTCCCGGGCGAGCTCGCCGAGATCGCCGCTGTCGAGGCGGATACCCCGGAAGGGCAGGCCGGTGGACAGGGCGCGACGAACGCCGGTCAAGCTGTCGTAGGTGTCGACCAGCAGGATCGATTGCTGGGGGAAGACCTCGTGGTAGTGGCGGAAGGCCTCGACCTCCGACTGGAAGGACATCACGAAGCTGTGGGCCATGGTGCCGACCACCGGAATTCCCTCGCGCTGGCCGGCGAGCAGGTTCGAGGTGGCATCGAACCCACCGACGAAGGCGGCGCGGGCCGCCCAGGTCGCCGCCTGGGGACCGTGGGCTCGTCGCCCACCGAACTCCGCCAGGCGCGCCCGCGATCCTGCCGCCAAGCGCAGCCGGGCCGCCTTGCTGGCGATCGAGGACTGAAAGTTGACGATCGACAGCAACAGGGTCTCGACGATCTGTGCTTCCAGGAAGCTGCCGTGAACGCTCATCACCGGCGCTCCCGGAAAGAAGATCGTACCCTCCGGCAACGCCCGGACATCGCCCTGGAAACGAAACTCCGCCAGGGTGTCGAAGAACGACCGCTCGACGTCCGCAAAGGCTGGCAAAGAGCGCAGATAGTCGAGTTGCTCGGCACCGAAGCGCAGGCGCTGCAGGGCCGCCAGGGCCTGATCGAGGCCGGCGAAGACCAGGAAGTTGCGCTGGTTCGGGAACCTCCGGACCCAAAGCTCGAAGGTCGCTCGCGGCTCTTCTTCGCCAGCCTGACGGCGGCGCTCGTAGGCGGCCGCCATGGTCAGTTGATACAGGTCCGTTGCCAGGCAGAGGTCGGCGGAATCGAGGAGCAACGGCAGAGGTGCGCTCATGGCGGGCGAATTCTAGCCCGAAGTCGCCGCAGACCCGACACCGGGCCCGGTTGCGCTGGCGAGCTGGCCCGGCTCACCGCGGCCGGGGCCCGCGAATCTGATCACGAGGCTGCACCGTAGCCAATGAGATATCGTTAGTTCGACAATCTTTTTGATTCCAATATTGAACTGTTTTCAAAAACTATCGAGGTGACCCATGGATGCCCTCTGGAAGGACTTTCGACACTCCCTCCGAACTCTGCGCAAGACTCCGGTGGTCACCGTCGCAGCGATCCTCTCCCTCGCCCTCGGGATCGGCGCCAACACCACGATCTTCACCCTGGTCAATGCCATCCTCCTCAACCCGGTGCCGGTGGAGCGCCCAGATCGCATCGTCTCAATCATGGCCGTCGACCAGCGCGACGGCGGTGCCGGCAGCCAGCTTCCCATGTCGTGGCCGAACTTCGAGGACTACCATCGGCAGAGCGACCAGTTCTCGACCCTGGTGGCATTCCTCACGGTGCCGACGGCGACCATCATCGGCAAGGACCCGGAACGGATCTTCACCCAGTTGGTCAGCCAAGGCTATTTCTCGATGCTGGGAGTGGAACCGGCCCACGGTCGATTCTTCTTGCCGGAGGAGAACGACACCGTCGGATCTTCGCCGGTGGCGGTGATCAGTCACGGGCTCTGGAAACGCCAGTACGCCGCGGACCCCGACGTGCTCGGCCGCGAGGTCAAGCTCAATGGCGCCAGCTTCTCCATCGTCGGCGTGGCTCCCGCCGGATTTTCAGGCACCTCGACTCTGTTGACCCCGGGTATCTGGATCCCGATGACCATGCGTCAGCAGGTGCTGTCGGGCCCGTTCCGCGCCTTCTTCGATCTCCGGCGCGGCAAAATTCTCGACGTCATCGGCCGCCTGCACGATGACGTCGACGTCGCCCAGGTGGAGGCCTCCACCCGCACCATCGCCGAGCGCTTGGCCGAGGAATACCCCAACGACAACCGCGACATGTCGCTCAGCGTCCTGCCCCTCACCCAGGCCAACATCCCTCCCAGCCTGCGGGGCGTGTTCCTGCTCGCCGGAACGGTGATGATGGCCGCCGTCGGCCTGGTGCTGCTGATCGCCTGCGTCAACGTCGCCAATCTGCTGCTGGTGCGGGCCCGCGCCCGGCGCACCGAGATCAGCGTTCGGCTGGCCCTCGGAGCCCCCCGCCGGCGCCTCGTTCGGCAGCTCCTGTCGGAGGGTCTGGTGCTCTCCCTCGCCGGCGGCGCGGCGGGGTTGCTGCTCGCCTGGTGGGGCCGCGATCTCCTCTGGAGCCTGCGTCCTCCCCTGCTCTCGCAGACCCCCAGCGAGATCGGCTTCGATGGCACCGTGCTGCTCTTCACCGTGCTGCTCTCCCTCGGCACCGGGATTCTCTTCGGCCTGGTGCCGGCCCTGCGCGCCAGTCGGCCGGACCTGATCTCGGCCCTGCGCGACCGCAGCGAGACGCCGGGCTCGCAGCGCTTGCTCACCGGCCGCAACCTGTTGGTCGCGTCCCAGGTGGCGCTCTCCCTGCTCGGCCTGGTGGCCTCGGGGCTGTTCTTGACCAGCCTGCGCCAGCTCGAGTCCATCGATCCCGGGTTCGACGCCCAGCGGCTGGCGACGGCGGGCTTCAACCTCGGTACTCAGGGCTATGAGCCGGCGCGGGCGATGGGCTTCTACCGTCGGGTGCGGGAAGTCGCGTCGGCGGATCCGGCGGTCGACTCGGTGGCCCTCGCCGCGAACCTCCCGCTCGGCGTCTTTCCCGGCGTTCGACGCACCGTGATCCCCGAAGGCCGAGACCTCACGGACCCCACCCAGGGCAGCCTGGTGCTGGTCGACACGGTCGACGAGTCCTATTTCGACACCCTCGGCATCCCCCTCGCCGAGGGTCGCCCGTTCCAGCCCTCGGATCGCCAGGACAGCCGCCCGGTGGTGATTGTCAACGAGGCCCTGGCGACCAGCCTCTGGCCCAACGATGACGCCCTCGGCAAGCGCATCGCGCTGATCGGGGAAACGGAGCTGCGCGAGGTCGTGGGGGTCGCCCGCAACCGCAAGCACGGCACCCTCGGCGAGACGCCGATCCCTTATCTCCACTTGCCCTTGGAGCAGAACTACACCGACGCCATGCGCCTGTTCGTGCGCACCGATGGCGACCCGGCCGTCGTTCTGGCACGGCTGCGCCAGCAGATTCAGCAGCTCGATCCCACCCTGCCCCTCACCGAGGTGGAGACCCTCGGCGAGGTTCTCGGTCGCTCCCTCTGGGGACCGCGTCTGGCGACCCTGCTGCTCGGCGTCTTCGGTTTTCTGGCCCTGGTGCTGGCGGCGGTTGGCATCTACGGCGTGATGTCCTACTCGATCAGCCGCCGCAACCGCGAGCTCGGCCTGCGGATGGCCTTGGGAGCCGAACGGCCGGCGGTTCTGCGGATGGTGCTGCTCCAGGGCATGAAGGTGGTCACCCTCGGCCTGGCCTTGGGGCTGCTCGCCGCGGCCGTCGTCACCCGCCCCCTGGCGGGTCAGCTACCGGGGGTTCAGGCCTTCGACGTGCCGGCCTTCAGCGGCGCCCTGATCGCCCTGGCGGCGGTTGCCCTGATCGCCATCCTGGTGCCGGCGAGGCGCGCCACCACCGTCGACCCCCTGGTGGTCATGCGCACTGACTAGGTGGCCGGCCCGTGGCGGTAGAAGCTGAGGCTGGTCTCTCCGTAGTGACGGCGGTCGACGCGCAGCAGGCCGGCGACCGCCGCCGGGAGATCGCGACGACGGCTGTGCTCGAAGGCCGCCTCGCCGTCCTTCGCCAACCAGGGCTCGACCGCCGCGATCAAGCCGGGATAGTCCGAAAACTCGTAAGGAGGGTCGGCGAAGACGCGATCGAAGCGCTCTGCGGGAGCCTGCGCGAGGATCTCCGGCAAGCTGCCCTGCAACGCCTTCACGGCGCGCGAACCGACCCGGTCGAGGTTGTGGATCAGATCCTCCGTCCGATGATCGACGGCGAGAACCTCGAGGGCACCGAGCCCTTCCGCCTCGAGAGCCAGGGCGCCGCTACCGGCGAAGAGGTCGAGAAAGCGACAACCCTCGAGGGCCGGCCGCCAGATCGAGAACAGCGCCTCCCGAACCCGTCCCTCGGTCGGGCGCAGTCCTTTGCCGACCCGCAGTAGACGACCGCGAAACTCGCCGGAGGACAGGCGCAGGCGGCCTCCACCCCTCGCCGGTGATCGCCGATGATCCGATGCACCTCGTCCGTCCGCGGAGCGCCTTCGCTGAGGACTCATCGGCGCTCCTCCAGATGCTCGAAGAGGCGCGCCATCTCGGCCGGCTCGACATAGATGATCAGGGGCAAATCGCGCCCCCGAAGCTCGACGCCACGGCCGTCGGCAGTGAAGGAAACCACTTCGAAACGGGCCCCGTCGACGCGCCGCAGAACGTCTCCGATACGCGGCTCGTAGCCCGCCGGGAGGCGGTCCTCACCGCGTGGAGGGCCGACGCGGTCGAGCAGCGTCTCGAGAATCGTCACCACCCGCTGCAGGGCCAGGGAGGGAGAATCGAAGCGGCGGTAGGTGGCAACGAAGGGCGGCTCCTCGGGCAACCCCAAGGCCACTCGACAGAGCTCGACCTGATCCCCTTCCGGGCCTTTGCCACCGACGTCCGTGGCGGTTAAGTCGATCGCCGACAACTTGCGGCGATAGTCTTCGAGATCCTCCGGATCCAGCTCTCCGAGGCCCATCCGCTCTTCCCCCGGGGGGCCCGCCTTGAGGCGCACGGTGCCGTTGGCGAAGAGGGTCAGATCGCGCCGGTGGTCGCTGCTCTCACAGCTCCAGCGTGCCCACTCGGTGGCCCTTCGCGAAGCCTCGTCAGCACTCAGATCCGGCGCCAGGATCAACCACAGGAGGGCGATGAGGAGGGGGTGTCTCGCCATAGATCGAGAGCATACTTCAGCTGCCCCCGGGGCGAGACTTCACCGTCGAGAAGGGCGCCGTGGGTGCGCGCCAGGAGAGCTCCGAGGTGGGGCCCCTGGGGACAGCCGGCGGCCAGCAGTCGGGCACCGGTGAGTCTCTCGGACGCCAGCTTCTCGAGCCGCGGCAAGTCGTCGATATGGTGACGGCCGGCAGCCCCGGCGAGTCCCCACAGCACGGCTCGGCGCTCCTCCGGCAACGGTGCCAGCAGGCGATGAGCTTGGGAAGGCCTCATCCGGGCCCAGTCTTCGGCCGTTGGGGCCGGCCCGAAACAACGCCTCTCCTGCCGACTGAGAGCCAGCCGTTCCGCAACCGCCCGGCGTTGGTCTTCGGAGAGCGCCGCCATGGGCACACCGAGGGAAACCCGCCAGCACCTCACCTCACCGGTCAACGCCTGCCAGCGCTGCAGGGCAGCGCCTCCGGCGGTCCGGTCGAGAGCTTCCGGAAGGCGCTCCTGGACGGTCGCCAGCAAGCCCCATCGCGCCGCCTCCGCGAGGCAGTCCTGGGGATCCGCCGGATCCTCCAAGAGCTTCCTCAGCTCGACCTTCTGTCGCCGCCCCGAGAGTCGGTCCATGACGCCCTCGGCCAGCGCCTCCTGGCCTCGGGCCAGGGTCTCCCCGGCCCAGCGCAAACCGAGGCGACAGGCGAAACGAACGCCTCTCCAAAGACGCGTCGGATCATCGCGAAAGGAGTCTCGGCTCAACACCCGTAGCCGCCTGGCGGCCAGATCTTCGGCACCACCCCAGGGATCATGCAGGATGGCGCCACCGGACGGCTGGAGCTCCAGGGCCATGGCGTTGATGCTGAAGTCCCGGCGCCGCAGGTCTTCCTCCAGGGAGGCCGGCTCGACCCGCGGCAGAGCGCCGGGTGATCGATAGGTCTCACGACGCAGCGCCGCGAGGTCGACTTCCCGACCGTCAAGGCACATGACCTTGGCCGTCCCGAAGCGTGCAAAGGTCTGCAGGACTCCTTCCAACCGCCCCGCCAGCGCTCGGCCGAAGCCCTCGACATCTCCGGCGACGGCGAAGTCCAGATCTTCCACCGACCGACCGAGGAGCAGGTCTCGCACCGGTCCGCCCACCAGGTATCGAGGCGGTCCCGGCAGGGCGACCACCTGGGCGACAATCCCTCTCAGGTCGCTGCCCAACTGCAGCTCGACGGCCTCGCCGTGGCGCGGAATTCGCTTCACGATGGCCTATCCTATGGCTCTCTGGCGATTCGACGCCGGTAGGCATCGAAACCCCCACCTCCGCTCTGCGTATCGAGCCGGCGTGGAAGTTGAAATCTCGTCGAGGAGGCGACCATGATGCATCGAATTCAGAACTCCTGTCTGATCCCCGCCCTGCTGCTGGCCTCGTGCGCGGCGCCGCCGCCGCCGGCGACCGTCGCCCCCCCGACCTACGGCATCGAGCAATTCCTCGACACCACCGCCATGTTCGGGGCGTCCTTCTCGTCTGCCGGCGACAAGATCCTGGTGAGCAGCGATGCCGACGGGGTCTACAACGCTTACGCGATTCCCACCGCCGGCGGCGAGGCCGAGCAGCTCACCTTCTCCACCGGCGACGCGATTCGTGCCCTCAGCTACTTTCCAGCCGACGAGCGCTTTCTCTACACCAGCGACTCCGGGGGCAACGAGCTCAACCACGTCTACCTGCGCCAGCTCGACGGCTCGGTGGTCGACCTGACGCCGGGAGAAGACTTGAAGGCCGGGTTCTTCGGCTGGGCCGACGACGATCGCTCCTTCTTCCTGCAGAGCAACCGGCGCGACAATCGCTTCTTCGACATTTTCGAGGTCGACGTCGACTCGCTCGAGCAGAGCCTCGTCTATCAAGACGAGACCGGCCTCCAGCTCGGCGCCATCTCGCCGGACAAGACTCTTCTCGCCTTCAGCAAGAACGAGGGTGATCAGAACAGCGATGTCTATCTCTACGATCGGGAGAGCGGCGAGCTGCGCAACCTGACCGCCCACCAAGGCAAGGAAGTACATCGTCCCGCCACCTTCTCGCCCGACGGTCGCAGCCTCTACCTGATCACCGATCGTGAGCACGAGTTCCTGTTTCTCGAACGCTACGACCTCGCCAGCGGCGAGCGCGAGGAGGTTCTGAAGGCCGATTGGGACCTCTGGTACGCCTATTTCTCCCAGACCGATCGCTACCTGGTGGTCGGATTGAACGAGGACGCGCGCACCGTGGTCCGCATGTTCGACGCCGCCACCTTCGAGGAGGTCGAGCTACCCCAGCTTCCGAATGCGGACATCACTTCCATCGCCTTCTCACCGGACGACCGCGCCCTTTCCTTCTACGCCAGCTCGTCGCGCTACCCGCGCAATCTT
The DNA here is from genome assembly GCA_039028635.1 of Acidobacteriota bacterium. NCBI lineage: Bacteria > Pseudomonadati > Acidobacteriota > Acidobacteriota bacterium. Next base: position 93,579 of record JBCCHV010000001.1, on the reverse strand, counting down.
TTTGCCCTCGAGCTCGACGCGGACTCGCCTCGCCAGCTGACCCAGAATCTCAACCCGGCGATCTCACCGGACCACCTGGTCGACGCCGAAGTGGTGCGTTTCGCTTCCTACGACGGATTGGAGATCCCAGGCCTTCTCTATCGTCCCCAGGGAGCGAGCGCCGAAAATCCCGCCCCCACGCTGGTCTGGGTCCACGGTGGACCGGGCGGCCAATCCCGGGTCGGTTATGACGCCCTGCTGCAGTACCTGGTCAACCATGGCTACGGCATCTATGCGATCAACAACCGCGGCAGCAGCGGCTACGGCAAGACCTTCCATCGCCTCGACAACCTGCGCCACGGTGAGGCCGATCTCGGAGACTGCGTCGCCAGCAAGCAAATGCTCGCCGCCACCGGCTGGGTCGATGGCGATCGCATCGGCATCCTCGGCGGCAGCTACGGCGGCTATATGGTGCTCGCCGCCCTCGCCTTCGAGCCCGAGGAGTTCGCTGCCGGCGTCGACCTATTCGGCGTCGCCAACTGGCTGCGCACCATCGAGAGCATTCCCCCCTGGTGGGAATCTTTCCGTCAAGCCCTCTATGAGGAGATGGGCAATCCCGAGACCGACCGCGAGCGCCTCGAGCGCATCTCCCCCCTCTTCCACGCCGACCGCATCCGCAAGCCCCTGCTGGTCCTGCAGGGGGCCAACGATCCTCGGGTGCTGAAGATCGAGTCGGACGAGATGGTGGCGGCGGTGCGCGCCAACGGCGTGCCGGTCGAGTACCTGGTCTTCGAGGACGAGGGCCACGGCTTTCTCAAGAAGGAGAATCGGCTGGAAGGTTACCGCGCCATCCTCGACTTCCTCGACCAACACCTGCGAGGGAAGTCTCCTGCGTCCGTCTGAGCCCTTCCCGACGGCAGCCGGGGGCGAGAGCTGAATGCCATGGAGCTGGCCGGCCAGCGGGTTCTCATCGCCGGCTGTGGTGATCTCGGCAGTGCCCTCGGCCTGCGCCTGCTGCAGCGAGGCGCCAGGGTCTGGGGCCTGCGGCGGCGGGCTGCAAACTTGCCGGACGGGATTCGCCCCTTGGCCGCCGACCTGACCCGACGAGAGGCCCTCGCCGCGGTCCTGCCAACAACTCTCGACGCCGTGGTCTACACCGCCGCGGCCGGCGCCTTCGACGACTCACGCTACCGCGCCGCCTATGTCGCCGGACCGCGGACGCTGCTCGCCGTTCTCGAGCACCAGGGGCAGCGCCTCAGGCGCCTGCTGTTCACCTCGAGCACCGCGGTCTATGGTCAGAGTGGCGGCGAGTGGGTCGACGAATCCTCGCCAACGCGGCCGACGAGCTTCGCCGGAGAGCGGGTCCTCGAAGGGGAGCGGATCTTCCTGACCTCTCCCCACCGCACCACGGTGCTACGCCTCGGGGGAATCTATGGTCCTGGCCGGACCCGCCTGCTCGACCGCGTCCGTCGTGGAGAGGCCACCTACGACCCCGACCGGCCGATCTTCTCCAACCGAATCCACCGGGACGATGCCGCCGCTGCCCTCGAGCATCTGCTCGCGCTCGAATCTGCGGCTGAGGTCTACCTCGGCGTCGACGACGCTCCGGTACCCCTCACCGAGGTCTACCGGTGGCTCGCCCGGCGGCTGGCGGCGCCGGCTCCACGCCAGGGACGAAGCCTCGAAAGTCGGCAGCGCGGCAACAAGCGCTGCCGCAACCGGCGCCTTCGCCAAAGCGGTTTCGAGCTCCTCTACCCGACCTTCCGCGAGGGCTACCGCGCGCTCCTACCGTCGTCGTGAGACGCCTCTAGAGGAAGGCCGCCCCCGAGTGGTGCGGATCGTCCGTCTCGCGGCGATTGTCGGCCGGCCGCGGCTCGGACAGGGGAAAGTCCAGGAAGGTTCGCGGGTCGGCCTTGCGGAGCTGGTGGAACAACAGGACCGCCGCCGACAAGTCGACTTGGCGGAAGTCTTCGCCAGCCTCATCGCGCCTCGCCTCCAGATCGCTCCAGGGCTCGATGGCCTCGGCGAAGAGGGGCTCGCGAGACGGTAGGCTGTCTTGAACCGGCAAGACTTTGCCGTCATGAAGCCAGGCCACGGATCCCTCCCAGCAGCCGATAGGACCCGCCGAGATCAGGCGCTCGATCAAGCGCGCCACCGGCTCGTAGAGCACAGGATCCTCGCCTTCCTCGAGGGCGCGCTGAATGTCATCGCAGATCTCGAATACATCCTGCTCGTAGAGCCGAAGCTCCTCGGCGTGCACCCAGGGAGTGACGAACTGACGGTCGTCGAGCCAGTTGGCACCGATTCGCCGCGTGCCCGCCTGGCGCAGCCAAAGCCAGAGGTCACGCAGCCGCTGCCCCGGGCGCAACGACACCTCGACCACCGGATCGTGGTCGAGGCGAGAGCGCAGCAGATCGATCGAGCGCTGCACCGTCGGCGACGGAATTCCCTCGGAAGCGTCGCAGCGCAGGGTCAGGCGCACCCCGAGGCGGGCCAGCTGAGCGGCCACCGGCGGAGTCACCGCTTCGGCAGTGGTGGTCACCCGGAAGCTCACCGTGCCATGGGCTCGCTGGCGGACGGCGGTGATGAGGGATTCGAGGGCGAAGAAGTCCTCCACCGGCTGGCCGCAGCCAATGAAGAAGACTCGCTCGGTGGGGTTCTCGGGATTGGCGAACAGCGCCTCGAGATTGGCGGGCTCCGCCAGCGGCAGGCGGGACACGAAACACTCGATGCGATGGGGGTATAGCTGAACCCGCACGAAGCCATCGCCAACCAGCTGTCGGCCGGCGGGAAGGGCCCGTCCCTTGGGAGCGCTGATCAGCTCGTGGGTGAGCAGGTCTTCGCCGGCCAACCAGCCCACCAGGTCCTCGTCGAGATCCCCGGTCTCGAGGGCCGAAGCGATGTGAAACCGATACTCGTCCGGAACCTCGACCAGGCACGACCGCTCGACGTCCAAAAGCAAGGGACAGGCGCCGCTACGATCGAGAAAAGGCTCGAGGGTTCTCAACCGCAAACCTCCAGGAATCATCAAAACATTAGGGACCACCTTGGCTCCTCCACGGCAGTGACACGAAGGGGAGCGCCGCCCCGAGCGGCGAAACTCCTACAGGTGTTGTTGCTTTAGCGGCTGAAAAGGTGACATGAGACGGGAGATTTCGTCACATTGCCGTCACTCGGCGCCGCCCTCCCAAGGGGCGTCGATCCACCGCTCGAGCCAATCGAGCACCGTGTCGTGCCAAAGAATGCTGTTGCCGGGCTGAAGGACCCAGTGATTTTCATCCGGAAAGAACAACAACTGACTCGGCACGCCTCGTCGCTGCAAAGCGGTGAAGGTTGCCAATCCCTGGGTCTCCGGAACCCGGTAGTCGAGGGCACCGTGGATCACCAACATCGGGGTCTTCCACTTCTCGACATGATCCACCGGATTGTGCGCTTCGTGGCGCTCCGCCGCCGCGTAGTAGGGACCGCGATGCTCCCACTCCGGGAACCAGAGCTCTTCCGTGGTGTAGTACATCATGCGATGGTCGAACAGGCCGTCGTGGTTGACCAGGCAGCGGAAGCGATCGGGCCAGTTGCCGGCGATCCAATTCATCATGAAGCCGCCGTAGGAAGCTCCCAGAGCGCAGGTGCGATCGCCATCGAGCCAGGGGTAGCGCTGCAGAGCCGCCGCCAGCCCCTTTTGAAGATCGACCAACGGCTTATCGCCCCAATCGTCGGTGATCGAGTCGGTGAAGGCCTGGCCGTAGCCGGTCGAGCCGTGGAAGTCGACCATCACCGCCGCATAGCCGGCACCGGTGTAGGTCTGCGGGTTCCAGCGGTAGTGAAAGCTGTTGCCGAAGGATCCCTGGGGCCCGCCGTGGACGAGGAAGGCGATGGGGTACTTCTTCTCGGCATCGAAGCCGGCCGGTTTGACGACGTAGGCATGGACCTTCGCATCATTCCAGCCGGCGAAGGAGAACTGCTCGGCGGCTCCCAGATCGAGCTCCGCCAGGCGCTCGCCGTTGATCGTGGTGAGGGCCACCGGTGATTCCCCCGGGAGCATGCTGTAGAGCTGCACCGGCGAGGTCAGCGTGTCGCGGCCGAAGACCAGCCGATCGCCGGCGAGGGAGGGCGAGCGCACGGTACCGTCGTTGAGCAGCCGAGTGACGGCTCCTCTCGCCACGTCGATCGCGAACAGGGAGACCTGACCGACGTCCTGGGCGGTGACGAAAAGCGTCTTGCCATCGGCCGAGAACAGGAAATCGCGCACCGAGCGGTCCCACTCCTGGGTCAGGACGCGGGCTTCGCCGGTCGGCCACGGCTGCAGCACCAGGCGCAGCCGGTCGGCTTCGAATCCCGGCCGCTCCATCGCCGTATAGGCGAGCTGGCGACCGTCTGGAGAAAACACCGGATGGGTATCCCAGGCGAGGTTGGCGGTGGTGAGGTTGACCGGCTCCCCCGAGCCATCGGCGGGCACCCGGTAGAGGTCGAAGTTGGTCGACCAGGGCTCCTCCGCACCGGCCACCCGAGCGGTGAAGACCACCTCGGCGCCATCGGGCGAGAAGGTCATCTCCTCCGCTCCGCCGAAGGGTTTCGAGGGCACGTCCGCATCGAGGCTGCCGCTGAGGTCGACGGGCTTGGCTCCGTCGTCGCTCAGGGAGAGCGAGAAGAGATGAGACCGGCGGCCGTCCTTCCAAGTATCCCAATGGCGCACGAAGAGGCGCTCGTAGAGTCTCCCGCTGACCTTGTCCTCGGCCTCCTCGGCGAGGCGGTCGGCGGTGCACTGGAGGCCGTCGCAATCCGGAAAGACCTCTGCCGAGAAGAGGATGCGGTCCCCGCGGGGCGACACCACCAGGTTGGCGACCGGCAACGGCAGGTCGGTGACCGGGCGGGCTTCGCCACCGGACAGGGCGAGGCGCCAAACCTGCGACGAACCGGAGCGCGACGACAGGAAGAGGATTTCATCGCCGGACGGCAGCCATCGGGGACTGCTGTCGGAGGCCTGATGGGAGGTCAACTGCACCGGCTCGCCGCCATCGACGGAGATCCGCCAGAGATCGGTGCGACCACGATTCGCCTCGAGGTCCGTGGTGCGACGGACGAAAACGACAGTCTTGCCGTCGGGCGACGGTTGCGGGTCCGAGAGACGCTCCATCGCCACCAGGTCGTGAACGGTCATGCCGCGTCGGTCGTCCGCTTGCGCCAGCACGGTGCCAGCAGCCGCCAGCAGGGCGAGAAAGAGAAGGAACGTGGTCATCGACCTCATGGTGGAATCTCCGGTTCGATATCGGAAGGGAAAGGGCGTACCGCGACCCGGCGTGCCGAGGCGCTAGACCGCCCTTCTCACCGGACTTCTCGGCGAGAGGGTTTCGGTTGTTGAAGATGCGGGTTCGGGGACATGCGGCCTCGTAGCAGCAAGCTGGTGACAAGCTCGGGCTAAATGGAAATCGAGCCCTTGCGGAAGTCCGTCGGCCCGATGTGGGCATTGATCACCACCGGCTCACCACCGGCGGCGATCTCCTGGGCCTGGCGCAAGACCTCCGGAATCGCTTCCGGCCGGTCGAGCAGCAGGCCGCGGCCGCCATAGCCCTCGGCGACTCGGTGGTAGTCGGTCTTGGCCAGCACGGTGGCGACGTCATCGCCCAGGATCGGCACCTGCTCGCGGGCGATCTGAGTCCAGCCGGCATCGTTGCCGATCACCGCGATCACCGAGACGCCGTGGCGGACGAAGGTATCGATCTCGGCCAGGCTGTAGGCCGCCGAGCCATCGCCATAGATCAGCCAGATCTCGGCACCGGGCCGGCACATGCGCGCCCCGAGGGCGAATCCCCCGCCGACCCCGAGGGTGCCGAAGGCTCCCGGATCGAGCCACCGCAGGGGTCCCCGGGGGCGCACCGTGTAGGCCGCCGTGGCAACGAAGTCACCGCCATCCACCACCAGCACCGAATCGTCGGCCGCCACCGCCTCGATCTGGCGGCACAGGTCGACCGGATTGACGCCGGAGGTCTCCTGCCGCGCCATGGCGGCGATCTCGTCCTCGCGCTCGCGATCGCTGGCCTTCAGCTCTTCGAGCCAGCCCTGCCAGCGCTCCGCCTTGTGCCTACGGCGCCCGGCGAGGGCGAGCAGAAAGCTCGCTGGATCGCCCTCGACGGCGATATCCGGCCGGCGATTGAGATTGAGCTCCTCGCCATCGAGGTTGGCGCCGACGAGGGTCGCACCGCGGCGGATCTGGCGACCATAGTCGAGACGAAAGTCCGCCGGGAAGCCGGCCAGGATCACCACATCGGCCTGTTTGATCGCCTTGCGCCGACGATGTCTGAGCTGCAGCGGATCATCGCGCCCGAGCAGTCCGCGGGCGGATCCCGCCAAGTAAACCGGAACGGCGAGCTGTCGAATCGCCGTCGCCAAGCGATCCGCCGCCGCCCCACCGTCGAGGCCGCCGCGGATCAGGGCCTGGCTGCCGACCACCAGCAGAGGGCGTTTGGCGGAGGCCAGCCGAGATGCCGCCTTGCGCACCTTTCGGGCGTCGCCCGCTTCGACCTCGGGCAACTGCGGCGAAGGATTGATCACCGCCTCCTGGGCGCCCTTGAACAGGCGGTCGACGTGACGCCCGAGATAGCGTCCGACCACCCAGCCCTTGAGCCCGCCGCCCCCACTCTCGCCGTACCACTTGCGCACGATCTCTTCGCCATAAAGGAGGTCCACCGGGCACTCGATGAACACCGGTCCGGGCACCCCCGCCGCCGCGACGCGCATCGCCGTTTCCACCATGCCCGGCAGCTCGCGCACCTTCTCCGCCGACGCCGCCCACTTGACGTGGGGCTCGAAGAGGGCCAGTTGATCGATGTCCTGGAGCGATCCCCGACCGCGCAGGATGGTGGCCGCCGCGCCGCCGATCAAGACCACCGGCGATTGCGCCAGCTGGGCGTTCTTGATCGCGGTGATGGTGTTGGTGGCACCGGGTCCGGCGGTCACCGCCGCCACGCCCGGGCGACCGGTGATTCGCGCTTCGGCGTCGGCGGCGAACACCGCGTCGACCTCGTGGCGCACGTCCACGATCTCGATGCCGAGCTGCTTGCAGCCCACCAGAATCGGTGAAATATGCCCTCCGCAGAGGGTGTAGACATGTTCGACCCCATGGGCCTGCAGGGCCTTCGCGACCAGGTCGCCTCCGTTCACGATCGCTCCTCCGAGCTCGCCAGCAGGCTGCTGAAAAAGTCCGCTTCGCGACTTTTCCAGCGCTGCTAGCTATTTGTTTCAGGGGCGCCCGGCGAGGGGGCTAAGCGCCCCCTCGCCCGAAAAAATGCGATTTTTCGGGCTCACCCCGTCTCACCCCTTCGCCGGGCCCTCTCGGGCCCGCTAGCAGGTTGCCGATGAGTTTTTCAGCAACCTGCCAGCACATGATCTTGCAAGACGAAACAGGTCAGGACTCCGGTCAACACTTCGCGCTCGCCCACCCGCGCCGTCACCCGCACGCGGCGCTTGCGGCCTGCGGCCTCCTCGACCTGCGCCTCGGCGACCAAGCGATCCGCGAGGCGAACCGGCGCCAGGAAGCGGCAATCCGCAGCCCCCAGGACGACGTTTGGATGGTTGACTGCCAGCATGGCCGCGTAATCGACACAACCGAAGACGAATCCTCCGTGCACCAGGCCAGCATCGTCGGCCACCATCGACGGCAGGGTGTCGAGGACCACCTCGGCCCGCCCTTCGCTGAGCCGCCGCGGGCGACCGCAGAGGGTGGCGTCGATGGCGAGATGGGTGGCGGGTATCATGCGATCGGAGCTCCCTTCGAGGAGAGCATTATAGGGGACCTCCGGTCGCCGTTCGGAGCTTCCCGGCGAGGACCATCAACCGATCCCCAGGAGAACCCGAGATGAGCCAACGCCAGCCTCAGCACGACGTGCTTCCTCTGTTCGTCGACCGCTGGTCGCCGCGCGCATTCCGCCCCCAAGCCCTCGCGGAGAAAGACCTGGCGCCGCTCCTCGAGGCCGCCCGCTGGGCGCCCTCCGCCTTCAACGGTCAGCCGTGGCGCTTTCTCTGGGCGCTCCGCGAACGTCCTCAATGGGAAGTGTTCCTCGATCTCCTGGTACCGGCCAATCAGACCTGGGCGCAACATGCCGGCGCCCTGCTGGTGGTGCTCTCTCGACAGCGTTCGGAGCACAAGGATCGGCCCGCCCCGACCCACTCCTTCGATGCCGGCGCCGCTTGGATGAGCTTGGCCCTCCAGGCCACCGCCTCAGGCCTGGCGGCCCACGCCATGGCCGGCTTCGACGCGGCGCGCGCCCGCACCGCCCTGACCATACCGGAGGTCTATGCGATCGATGCGATGGTCGCCATCGGCTGGCCCGGCGATCGCGAGCGACTACCGGAGGCGCTGCGCGAGCGCGAGGTTCCGTCGGGCCGTCGGAAAATCTCCGAGCTCGCCTTCGAAGGCCCCTATCCGGCCGACGCCAGCGGATCTACTTGAGGCCAAGCTGGAGCATTCGCCGGGAGAGGGCCGGAGCCGAGACTTCCAGCCGCTCGGCGGCGGCGGTCACGTCTCCCTGCAGCTCGGCGAGGACCGCTGCGATCTCCTCACGATCGAGATCCTTCGCCTGGCGTATCTCCGGGTAGCGCTGCACCAGCTCATAGAGAGAGGAGCGCGAGATCCCGAGCTCGGCGGCCGCTGCACTCGGCTGCCAGCCGTGGCGTGCCAGCACCTCTTTGAGCTCAGGGCGCGGAATCGCCCGTGGTGGACGCGCCGGCGGCCCCTCCGCCGAAGCTTCGGCGTCGCGTTCTCCGGCCCGCAGCAAGCGCTCGACCTGTGGTCCCAGCCGAGCACGACCGGCATCGCGGCTGTGGATCACCAACTGGCGGGCGACGTTGCGTAGCTCGCGGACGTTGCCGGGCCAGCGATAGCTCGCCAAGCGGGCCACCACGGAAGCCGGCAACCAAGGCTCCTCGAAGCCGTCACCGAAAACCCGCCGGGGCTCCTCGCCGAGGGCTTGGAGCTCTTCGGCGAGAAACTCCATCAGCAGCCGTCCGATGTCGTCCCGGCGCTCGCGCAAGGGCGGCACTCGGATCTCGTATCCGGAGGTCAGGCGGTAGAGCAGCGGAGCCCGAAAGCTCCCGGCGCGAACCGCCGCATCGAGGTCGGCATCGGTGGCCGTGATCAGGCGCACGTCCGTCTGCACGGTCTGGTGCGAGCCCACCGGCTGAATCTCGCCGGTCTCCAGGACTCGAAGCAGCATCACCTGGAGATCCGGCGGCGCCTCTCCGACCTCGTCGAGGAAGAGGGTCCCGCCTTCGGCCCGGCGGAAGAAACCGGGCTGGCTCTTCACCGAGCCGGTGAAAGCACCCTTCACCGAGCCGAACAGCTCGCTCGCCGCCAACGCCGGCGGGATGGCGCCGAGGTTGACCGCCAGAAAGCTGCCATCGCGGCGCGAGCTCGCCTGGTGGATGGCGCGCGCCGCCAGCTCCTTGCCGGTTCCCGTCTCGCCCTGCAGAAAGACCGGCACATCGAGGTCGGCGCTGCGCAAAATCTCGCTGCGCAGCCGCACCATCGCGGTGCTTTCCCCCACCATCCCGAAGGTCTGGCCGTGGGTCTGCGGTGACTTCGGCTGCCGATGCAGCAGCAGCACGACGCGATCGGCGAGATTGAGAACCACACCCCGCTCGAGGGCATGGGCCGGCAGCTCCTGGCCCTCGAGCAGAACCTCCCCATCGATGGTCAGGGGAATCGAGCTGCCCTCGCGCCGCACCCAGACGGACCCGGACGCCTCGCCGGGCCCGAAGAGCAGCGGCCGCCTGCTGAGGTACGAATCGCCGAGAGGCCGCACGAAGAGATCCGACGCGGTCGGCGCCTGGAAGCCCGGCTCGACCCGCGACAGCTTCAGAGAGCCCTGCCGAAAGGCAGCGTACTCTCCGACCCGCGCCGGATCGACGTGGTAGAGGATGGTCACCGCCAGCCCGTCGGTCGACTCCGGCAGTCCCTCACCGGGAGGAAACGCCAGCTCGAGCTCGATGGTGGCCGTGTCTTCGCTATGCTCCAGGCTCATATCTCAAGTTTGGCTATCTTACCTCAATTATAGCCCAACTCGATATCGCCCCTCCCCCGGCCGCTAAAGACCCAAGACTTCTTTCCCCTGCTCGAAGACCACGTCCACCGGAATGCCCGCCTCGGAGAGGCTCGCCAGGTCCGCCTCGAGGACGCTGCCGGCCTGACCATAGGTGGCGAGGAACTCCTGGACGCCGGCATAGTCGCCATCGCCCTGCAGAGTGAGGATCCGCTCGGAAAGCGCGTCGATGGCCGCGGCCATCGACTCCGGCACCACCCGGTAGCGCCCGGTCTCGGCGTCGCGGACGATCGCCCCTTGCTCGGTGAAGTAATTGAACCGAATCAGGTTGGCGACTCCGTGGGCGCTCGCCGAGCCGAATCGAATGGAGCGGAAGATGCTCGCCACGAAGGTCGCGTAGTTGTCCATCAGGTCGGCTTCGCCGAGCTCGCCGTCGGCGTGCAGGCGGCTGACCATGTAGAGACCCAGCACATCGGCCTTGCCTTCTTCGATCGCCGAAGCGTGCTCCTGCAGGGCCTCCCGCACCGTACCGGCGCCATCGAGGGTGTTCTTGATGCCGAGACCGTGGGCGACCTCGTGGAACATGGTGTTCGAGAAGAAGGCGTCGAAGGTGATGTGGGAAACCTGCTCCGGCGCGATCAGATGATCGGCGATGGGCAGCAGGATCTCGTCGAACTTGGCCCGCATGGCGTTCTTGAGCTGCAGCCGGCGGGTTCCCTTCTCGAGCTGTACCTGCTCGTCGTTGGGCAAGTTGATCGCGATGGTCTTCGAGCCGGCGTTGCAATCGCCGGCGTAGTAGACGACGTCATAGGCGTTGAGGTCCGAGTCGGTCCCCGGCTCCTCCTGCTTGTAGGCCTCGGGCACCGGCAGGCCGTCCTGCAGGTCCGGCAGCATCGCGGCGTAGCGCGACAGGCGCTCGCTCCAGGCCTTGTCCTTGATCAGGACGTAGCCTTCGCTCGCCGCCTTCTGCCCGAACAGGCCGTCTTCATAGGTTTCGATCGGCCCGATCACGACGTCGAGGGTGTTGTCCTTCATGTCCATCCAGGCCAGATCGCTGGCGCGGTACTGGTCGGACATCAGGGCATCGGCGCGCGCTGCCAGATAGTTCCGCAGGCCCTCGTCCTCGGCGAGCTCGGCAGCCTGCCGCAGCTTGTCCGCCGCACGGCCATAGAAGGCCGCGAAGGCCTGGCTGTAGGGCACCGCCTCGAGAGCACCGTTGTCGTCCCGCCGCACCAGGGTGTAGAGGTCTTCGAGGGCGGGATTGTCGACCGCCGCCCGGCGCAGCTCGTCCTTGCTCATGTCGTGGGGGTAGAAGTTGGCACCCGCCGGCTTCTCGCCGACGTCCGGGAGGAACGGCTCATTGCCCGCCAGCCGATCCCAGGGACCGAAGTTGATCTCGGCGAAGCGCTTCTGCCGCTCGTCCGTGAGGGACTGCAGCAGGGCCACCCGATCGCCGTAGGCTTGCTGCCAGAAGGCTTCGTTCATGACGTCGGCGGCATCGATCAAGAGCGGCAGCATCTGCCGTTCCCGATCCGTCAGGGAGCTCAAGTCCGCCGACAGGCGAACGGTGGTGTACTTCGCGAGGCGTTGGTCGATATCGCTCATGGCCGGCTCTTCCTCGGCAACCTCGGTGGCCGGTCCGGCACAGCCGGACACCAGCAGCAGAATCAGGCACAGAGGGATCAGGAATGTCTTCATCTCGGGTCGTCCTCACTCGGTCTATAGGGGGTTGCGGCCAGCTTATCGGAGGGCTGCGCGCGGCTCCAAGGACGGCGACCAGGCCGCGGCGAGGCCGAAGCCCGGCAACGCCGAGCGCGGGAACCGCAACCGCCGCCCGAGGGGCCGAATGGTCCGGACGCCGAGCGATCAGCCGCGCAGAACGTGGCGGGCGATGACCAGCCGCTGCATCTCGCTGGTGCCTTCGTAGATGGTCGTGACCCGCACATCGCGATAGAGGCGCGAGATCTCGTAGTCCTCGTGAAAGCCATTGCCGCCGTGAATCTGCAAGGCCTCGGCGCAGGCCCGATTGGCCGCCTCGGAGGCATAGAGCTTGGCCTGGGAGGCCATCCGGCCGGCGCGCTTGGGGTCGCTTTCGGCGATGCTCGCCGCCCCCCAGGTGAGCTCCCGCGCCGCCGCCAGCTCGGTGGCCATCTGGGCGATCTTGAAACGAATCGCCTGGTGCTTGGCGATCGGCACGCCGAACTGCTGCCGGTCCTGGGCATAGTCGATCGCCAGCTCGAGGGCGCGCTGGTGAATCCCCACCGCCTGCGCGGCGATGCCGAGGCGAGAGTGATCGAGGGTGGCCAAGGCGATACGCAGACCGTCGCCCTCTTCCCCCAGCAGGTTGGCGGCCGGAATCCGGCAATCGTTGAAGAACAGGGGCGCCGTTTTCGAGGTCCGCAGGCCGAGCTTCTCCTCGGCCTCGCCGACGCCGAAGCCGTCGGCATCGGCCGGCACCAGGAAGGCGCTCAAGCCACGCTTGCCGGCGCCACCGTCGGTTCGCGCCACGACCACGAAGTAGCGCCCATGGCCGGCATTGGTGATCCACGCCTTCTCGCCGTTCAGGACCCAAGCGTCGCCGTCCCGCCGGGCGGTGGTGCGCAAGGCTCCGGCATCGCTGCCGGCGCCCGGCTCGGTGAGGCCGAAGCCACCGATGCATTCGCCGCTGGCGAGCTCGGGCAGAACCGTCGAGCGCAGATGATCGCTGCCGAACTTGGCCAGCGGCCAACAGCACACGGAGTTGGTGACGCTCATGGTGACGGCGGTGGCCGGACAGACTCGTGCCACCTCTTCGACGGCGACACAGTAGGTCAGGACGTCGAGGCCGGCACCGCCCCACTCCTCATCGACCATCATGCCGAGCAGGCCGAGATCGCCCATCTCGCGCAGGATCTCGCTCGGCAAGCGATGCTCCCGCTCGCGCTCTTCGAGGCCCGGGCGAATGCGCTCTTCGCAGAATCGCCGGACCTCGGAGCGCATCAGCTCGGTTTCTTCGGCGAGACCGAAGGTGGGCCCTTGCGACGACGTGATCATGCCTTGTCGATTACCCAGTCGGCGATCACCAGCTTGTGGATCTCGCTGGTGCCTTCGTAGATCTCGGTGATGCGGGCGTCGCGGAAGAAGCGCTCGACGTTGTACTCGCGGGTATAGCCGTAGCCGCCGTGGATCTGCAGCGCCTTGTTGGTCACCCGCTGCGCCATCTCCGAGGCGAACAGCTTGGCCTGCGCCGCCTCCAGGCTGTAGCGCTTGCGGTTGGATTTGGCCCACGCCGCCTTCCAGGTCAGCAAGCGGGCGGCATCGAGCTCCGTGGCCATGTCCGCGAGGTAGAACTGGATGGCCTGGAACTGCGCCAGCTCGCGGCCGAACTGCTCCCGCTCCTGGGCATAGGAGCAGGCCTCTTCGAAGGCTCCCTGGGCGATGCCGACGGCCTGCGCCGCGATCCCGATGCGGCCACCGTCGAGGGTCGACATGGCGACCTTGAAGCCCTCGCCTTCCTCGCCGAGACGATGGGAAGCGGGCACCCGCATGTCCTTGAAAGCCAGCCAGGTGGTGCCGGAAGCATTGACCCCGAGCTTGACCTCGTGACCGCCGCGGGTCAGGCCCGGCAGATCCATCGGCACCATGAAGGCGGTGATTCCGCGATGCCCCGCCGTCAGATCGACACTGGCGAAAACCAGCGCCAGATCGGCGTGGGTGCCGTTGGTGATGAACACCTTCTCGCCGTTGAGCACGTAGTCGTCGCCATCGCGCTCGGCGGTGGTGCGCAAGGCCGCCGCATCGCTGCCGGCCCCGGGCTCGGTGAGGGCGAAGCAGCCGAGCTGAGCACCACTCGCCAGCGGGGTCAGAATCTCCTTCTTTTGCTCCTCGCTGCCGAACTTCTCGATCGGATCGCAGACCAGGGAGTTGTTGACCGACAGGATGACGCCAGTCGAGGCGCAGACCCGGCTGATCTCCTCGATCGCCAGGCAGTAGGAGACCGTGTCCATCCCGGCACCGCCGAACTCTTCCGGCACGCAGACACCGGCCAAGCCGAGCTCGCCCGCTTGGTCGAAGTTGGCGCGCGGAAACTCGCCACTGTGGTCGATCTCCTTGGCCAGGGGCTTGACCACCTCTTCGGCGAAGCGCCGAACCGATTCCTTGAGAAGCTGTTGCTCCTCGCTGAGCTGAATCTCCATCGAGCGGAGCTCCTTCCAAAAGTGCTGGGAGTCGTACAGAGAACCTGCAGTCCAGGCCTGATCGATCGTAGCAATGGCTCCTTGGGGGGTCAACCGAAAGCTCGCCTTGACAACATACACTTTCGAATATAGAATTATTCGGTCTTACAAAAATAAGAAAGCCCAAACATAGAGGTTTCCATGAGGGCATACATCCTTCCCCCGGTGGCAGCGGACGGTTCCGCCGCGGCCGGGAAACTCGTCGCCGACGCTTCCAGGTCCTCCGGCAAGGTGACCCCGGTCACCGCAGGACCGTCGAGTCGGCATTCCCGAAAGCAGCACCTCCTAACCAACTGGCAGAACCATTCAACCCAAAGAATTTGACAGGAGGAATGCATGAACACCCGTAACCTGCTGCTCGTCGCAGCCATCGCCGTCGCCCTGGCGCTCACCGCTCCGGCCTTTGCTGGCAAAGGACAGATTCCTCAGCTTCCGGAAGACACGATCGAAACCTGCATCTGCACCAAGGCAGCCACCATCGATGTGCCCGGATTGGGGACCTTCGATGCCCAGCTTCGCGGCTCGATCTCGGTCGGCTCCTTCAACGTCAACGTGGCGACCGACGGTACTCGCAACCTGCCTTTGAACGTCAAGGGCTACAACGAGCGCGGCTATGTCGATGGCCTCGGCGAAACCACGGTCTGGCTCGACAAGTCGCGCCCCGTGACCGGTAGCTTCCTGCGCGAGATCACCCCCGGCACCGGCTTCCCCGCGGTCCAGGAAATGCACATGCACTTCATGATGATCACGGAAGGTCTCCCGGGCCGGATGTTCCGCACCCTCGAGCCGGTCATCCTGCGCTCCGAGGCGGTGGACTCCTTCCCGCCGCCGAAGGGCACCCGCTATGAGCCGGTCACCGAGGTGGTGTTCGAGGATGTCGAGAATCCTGGCGTCCTCGCGGTTCGCATCACCGACGTCTCGGTCAAGGTCGCCGGAGCCGACTGACGCTCGAGCGAAGCGGATGCGCGCCGGGCATCCGCTTCGCACTCCCCTCGGGCTATTCGGCCCGTAGCAAGGTCATCGGGTCCAGCCTCAGGGCCCGGACGATCGGCACCGACATCGCCACCAGCGAGGCAGTCACCAGGAGAGCCAGCGCCAACCAGTAGGGCGCCGCATCGCCGAAGTCGGCTCGCGGCAGGTTCTCCGCCGCCCACGGCGCCACCAGGGCTGCTAACAGACCGCCGACCAGTCCTCCCAGCAGAACGATTCCGAAGCTGCGCCCCAGGATTTGCAGTACGAGACGTACCGGGCCCGCTCCCAGGGCTTTTCGCATCGCGATCTCGAAGCCGCGCCGGCGCACGGCCTCATTGGCGACGGCATAGATTCCGACCATCGCCAGGATCAGCACCACCGCCGCCAACAGTTTCAACACCAGGGCCGCCAAGCGGACCGTTCGCAGGGCGTCCGCCACCTGATCATCGGCGCTCCGCACCGCCGTCAAGGGCAAGTCCGGCCGTAGCTCCTGGACCATCTCCGCCAGCCGCGCCGGTGGCGCTTCCCCGCGCACGTGGAGAGTGAGGCCGGGATAGTAATCCTGAGCGAGCGGGAAGTAGAGGTAGGGAGGCGGCTCCTCGTCGACCGTCGTCACCCGCAAATCTTCCGACACCCCGACCACCACCAGGGTCTCGGGCCTTCCGAGGAACCGCAGGCTGCGATCGACCACCGTCGCCGGCGCGACATCGGGCCAGAGCTGCTGCGCCAGGCGACGATTGACCACCGCAACGCGCCCAGCATCCGCATCGTCGCGCGCTTCAAAGGGGCGTCCGGCGACGATCGGAACTCCGAGAGTGGCGAAGTAGCCTTCGCTGACCGTATTGCTCATCACGGTGAGGGCGCGAGGCGACTCGTCCGGTTCCTCGGCGGGCAGAATCTGGCGATAGACGATCGGCGCGGTCAAGGGCCGGCTCTGGGCCAGCGCCGCCGATTGCACTCCCCCTCCCTCACGCACCGTCTCGAGCACTCGACGAAAGAGGACCTCGCCGTCTGGGCGCTGCAGGCCGACGGCGCTGGCATCGAGGGAAAGGAGGGCCAGACCGGCGGGATCGAAGCCCAAGGGCACCCGCTCCATCGCTGACAGATTTCTGGCGGCGAAGGTGGCATAGACCATCGCTGTGGCGCTCACCGCCAGCTGAAGGACCAGGGCCACCGCCAGCAGGCCTCGGTCGCGACGTGCGAAGAGAGTGCCGAACAGGACCGGCAGCGCGGCGCTGACGACGATCACCACGGTCGCCAAGAGCAGCGCGAAGATCACCAACCCGGGATCGAGGCCGAGGCCGACGGCAGAGCCCTCGAGGGCCATCGGCCGCCAGCGCCACAGAGCCCGGGCCGCCAGCACCGCGACCACCAGGCCAGCCACCGCTGCCAGGCCTCCGAGCAGCAGGCTCTCCGCCAGGTGGCCGCGGATCAGGCGGCCTCGGGTCGCCCCGAGGGCCTGGCGGATCTCGCGATCCCTTCGCCGATCACGCCAGCGTCCGACCAACAGACCGAGCAGGTTGGCGCCGGTGGCGAGCAGCACCAGAGCACCGATGGCGAGCATCCAGCGGCCGGTCGCCTCGAGGGTGGAGCGCTGGGCCGCCGGCAGAGCGGTGCGGGCGAGGGGTTCGAGAACCAGGCCGAAGCGGCGATTGTCATCCGGATACTCGCGCTCCAGGCCGGCGGCCAGCAGGTCGAGCTCGGCGGCGGCCTCGCCAATCTCCTGGCCCGGAGCGAGGCGGCCGATCAGCTGATAGATGCTCCAGTGGCGGTTCTCGACAAAGGCCTCACTGCCGAGGATGGGGGTCGAGGCGGAGGTCGCGACCCAGAGATCGTAGGCGGTCGTCAGGTCCGGTCCCGAGAACCCTTCGGGCGCCACTCCGACGACCGTGAAGGGATGGCCATTGAGGCGAACCTGTCGCCCGACGGTTTCGCTGGCGCCGGCGTAGCGGCGCTGCCAGAGACGATGGCTCAAGACCACTTCACTGCCGGACTCCACCCCAAAGGCGCGCCCCGGCTGCGGCCGGACCCCGAGGACCGTGAAGAAATCGGGACTCACGAACTGGCCGAGAATCTCCTCTGGAACGCCCTCGTCGGCCAGTCCGACGCGCACCCAGGAGTAGGCGGCGAGCCCCTGCAGAGCGCCGCTCTGGGCCGCGAGATCGAGGTAGTTGGGAAAGGAGACGGGCCGGAGCTGCTCGGGGCTCTGGCGATCGATCGCCGCCACCGAGACCAGCTCGTCGAGTCCAGCCACCGGCGGAGTGGCGCGCAGCAAGCGGTCGTAGAAGCCGAAGACCACGCCGCAAACCCCGAGCCCCAGGCCGAGGGAGAGGACGATCGCTGCGGAGACCAGCGGCGAGCGGCGGCACGAACGCCAGACGCGGTTCAGCTCGGCAAGCATGGTGAAAGTCCCTCCACGACCTCCTGTCGGCACGCCGGTCGGTTCAGCCCTCCGGTGAGGGACCTCGAAGGCCAGAACCACTTTGACGGACTCATGATTAGATTCATATAATAAAACAAATTCGAAGAAGGAGAATCGGCCACGTGGAGGTTCGATCGATACACCGGCGAATGGCCTTGCTCTTCGCCGTCGCCGTCGTCCTTCTCGGCTGGCGAACGGCCCGCTATCGCCCCCTCGATCCGGTTCCCTTCATCCGCACCTGGGAGCTTGGCGAGCAAGTGCTGCCGCTCGCCGTGCCGGTGTGGCGGCAGGAGAATCCCAGGCTTGCCGGTGGCGGAGCCGAGATCGATCTCGAGCGCCGGGCCGTGAGCTGGTCCGCGGCCGATGACTCCTCCCGCTGTGTTGCTTACTTCCGAGTTTCCCTCCACCACTGGGCGCGCCGCCCGGTATCGCCACCCGTGATTCCCGACGACGCCGTGTCGCGCCGCTACTCGATGGCCGTCTCGGACTTCTTCGACGACGACGATGGCGATGGCGATCCCCTCGACTCCGGCGAGCTGCTTCGCCAGCCGGCAGGCTTCCCGGTCGAAGTCTTCTGCGCCGGCGCCGGAAGCGCCTGAGCGGCCATGAGGCAGCGCCTGCGACGTCACCTGCCGTTACTGCTGGTCGGTCTGGGTTGCGGAGTTGTCTTGTGGAGCCTCGCCCGCCAGCTGCCGGAGCTGCGCATCCAGGTCGACGACCGCGAGTTCCTACCGCGCACCAGCCCGGTGCTCGCCGCCGACGCCGAGATTCGCCAACGCTTCGGCACCTACGAGCGCTTCATCGTCGCTCTCGAGAGCGACCGCTCGGGCGTCGAGACGGAGCGCTTTCGGGACGACTATCTGCGCTTTGTCGAGGATCTGTCGTCGAATCACAACCTCGCCATGCTGCTGATGGACCGGCTCTATCGGTCCCGTCCCCATGGCAGCGCACTGGCAACCGGCGACCTTCTTCCCCTCGAACCACCGAACGGTGCCTGGGTGGCGGCGGCGCGCCGCCATTCGCAGCAGATCCGGCGCCTCGCCAGCGGCAACAGCGGACGCAGCGCCTTCGTCGAGGTCACCGCCCTCTCCGGCGGCGGCGTGCGCACCCTCGGCAAGCACATCGATCCCGCCACCGCGGCCCTCGAGGAGCGGCGCCCGGGTGAATACCGCGTCCGCCTCCTCGGACGCCAGATCGTCCTCAACGCCCTCGGCGACGCCATCCTTGCCGACCTCGAGCGGATTCTGCCCTGGTCCCTGCTGGTCGTCTTGGCCTCCCTTTGGCTGGTCTTCCGCTCCTTCCCCGTCGCCCTCCTCGGCCTGCTGGAGGTCGGCCTGGCGATCGCCTGCACGCTCGCCATGCTGCGCCTCCTGGGACAAGACCTGTCGCTGATGACCGCCCTGGTGCCGGTCCTGATCACCGCCCTCGGCATCGCCGACGAGATTCACCTGTTCGGCGAGTTCCTGCTGCTGCGCACGGCCAGCCCGGAGACCGACCGCCGACGCCTCGCCTGGCGCGCCGCGGGGCGGGTTTTCTTTCCGGTCACGGCCACCTCCCTCACCACCATCATCGGCTTCTCGTCTTTTCTCTTCACCGACGTTCCCGCCCTCGAAATCTTCGGTCTGTTGGCGAGCCTGGGAATCTTCTTCTCCTGGTTCTTCACCCTCGGCGTCGTGCCCTTCGTCCTCGGTCGCCTCCCGCCCTTTTCCGGACCGCGTTGGCTCCTCCGGCCGCCGCCGCTGCCGGCCTTCGGCAGCGGCGCCATCGTCCTCCTATCGATCATCCTGCTGCCCGGCATCCTCCGCCTCCGCATCGACGACGGCTGGACGCGCAACTTCTCTCCCGATCACCCGATCGTGCAGGACGTCGCCTGGTATCAGGGGGAATCGACCGGTCTCTACCGCCTCGATGTTCTCCTAGAGCGGCGCGACGGCCGTCCCTGGAGCGAGCCCGAGCCGCTCGCCCGCCTCGCCGAGCTCGGCAGCCGTGCCGAAGCCCTCGCCGAGATCGGTACCGCCTTCAGCCTCGCCGACCTGGTGCGGGATCGCGCCTGGGAGCTGAATCCGAATCGACCGCGGCCAGCCACGCCCGAGGACCGGGCTCGCATCGACTTTCTCCTGCTGACCTATCGCCTGTTCAACGAAGAGGCCTTGCTACGAGCGTTTCTCGATGCTCCGGGCACCACCACCCGGCTGATGCTGTCGGTACGAGACGACCGCTACGGCACCGCCCGTCAGGCGGCGCACGGGGTCGCCCGCCTGCTGCGAGAGGACTTCGGCGAAACCGTCACGGTGGGCATCGGCGGCAGCGCCGAGCGCGGCCGCGTGCTGATCGCCAGTGTCGTCCGCACGCAGGGAGCCTCGGTGTTGGCCTCGGCGGCGATCGCCTTTCTGGTGCTCGGTTTCTCGTCCCGCCAATGGCGCCGCTCGGCGAAGTGCCTCGCCATCGTCACCTGGTCCCTGGCGCTGGTCCTGGGGGTCGCCGGCTGGGCGGGCCTCGCCCTCGGCGTGGCCTCCTCCTGCTTCCTCGCCCTCGGCCTGGGGGTCGGCCTCGACTACGTCATCCATCTCGCTTTCGGTCGCGGCGACCGCGCCATCATCTCGCTGCGAGTGGCCGTCAACGTGGCGATCGTCGGCGCCGCGATGGCGGTCCTCACCCTGTCCGCCAACCCGACCGTCGCCAAGCTCGGCGCCCTGATCGTGCTCTCAATGGTCAGCTCCGGCCTCGCCGCCTTCCTGGTGCTCGGCCGGGCAGGGCCTCAGCCCTTGTCCTCGCGCCGAATCTCGTAGTTCTCCATCTTCTTGTAGAGATTGCTGCGCGGGGTCTCGATGGACTGCGCCGTCTGGGTGACGTTCCAGTCGTTTTCGTCGAGCTTCTTGACGATGAACAGGCGTTCCGAACGCTCGCGGAACTCGCGCAGGGTCTTGACCGCCAGCATCGCCTCCGAGAGCTCGGGGCGCGCTCCGCCGGTGGTGGAGATGACGTCCTCTTTGCCAATCTCCCCTTCCGGCGCCAGGATCAGCAAGCGCTCCACCAGGTTCTTGAGCTCGCGCACATTGCCGCGCCAGGGCAAGGCCTGCAGGTGGGCGATGGCGGCTTCGCCGAACTGGCGCACCCGGTAATTGCCCTGGTCGGCATAGCGGCGCACGAAGTACTCGACCAGCAGGGGAATGTCCTCCAGCCGTTCGCGCAGCGGCGGCGTGCGCAGCGGCACCACATTGAGGCGGTAAAAGAGGTCTTCCCGGAAGTTGCCCTCGGCGATCTCGGCTTCGAGGTCGCGATGGGTCGCCGCCACCACCCGCACGTCGACGGTGACCGTCTTCTCGGCACCCACCGGCTCGACTTCGCCGTTCTGCAGCACCCGCAGCACTTTGGCCTGGGTGCGGGCCGACATGTCCCCGATCTCGTCGAGGAAGATGGTGCCGCCATGGGCGGTGACGAACTTGCCCGCCTGCTTGCGAACGGCGCCGGTGAAGCTGCCCTTCTCGTGGCCGAAGAGCTCGGACTCGATGAGCTCCTCCGGGATGGCGGCACAGTTGACCTGCACCATGGTCTGATCCTGCCGCGGGCTGGCGCGATGGAGAGCACGGGCGACCAGCTCCTTGCCGGTGCCGCTCTCTCCGGTCACCAGCACCGTGGCGCTGGTCGGTGCGGCCTTGGCGATCGTGTCGCGTAGCTGACGCATCGCCGGCGAGGTGCCGATCATCTCGTCCTCGGTCGGCCGCAGGCTGCGGTTCTCGCGCTGCAGGCGAGAGCTCTCGACAGCGTTGCGCAGGGAGAGCAGCACGCGCTCGCGGCTCAGCGGCTTCTCGAAGAAGTCGAAGGCTCCGCGACGCGTCGCCTCGACCGCCGTCTCGACGTCGGCATGGCCGCTGATCACCAGCACGGGCATGTCGTAGCCCCGTTCGCGAAAGGCCGCCAACACCTCCAGGCCATCCATCTCGGGCATCTTGATGTCGAGGACGACGGCGTCCGGGAGGCGATCCCCGACCCGCGCCAGGGCCTGAGGGCCACCACTCGCCTCCTCCACCCGATAACCCTCATACTCGAGGATCATGCGCAGGCTTTCGCGGATCGACGACTCGTCGTCGACGATCAGAACGGAGGCACCGAAGGAATCGCTGTTTTTGGCCATGGGCGGCGAGTCTAGCAGTCGGCGGCAAGCGCAGCGACGCCCTTTCTCAGGCAATGAAAGAAGCGGCGCCGACCGGAAGCCGGCGAGGCTCAGGCAATAAAAAACCGGCCCCGAAGCGGGGCCGGCGAGGGATTGCGGGAAGAGCCCCGAATCAGGGTTTGCGGACCGGCGCGAAGAAGGAGATCACCCGGCTCGAGTTGGGGTCCATGCGCTGCACATAGAAGCGCACGTAGGAGCCCGAAGAGGTCTCCCCGACGGCAGCCTCGAAGTCGTTCACGGTCTCGATGTCGCGACCGTTGACCTCGGCGATGACGTCTCCCACTCGCACCCCCTCTTCGTAGAGGGCGCTGTCCGGCTCGATCGAGGTCACCCAGATGCCGCTGACGTTGTCGGCGATGCCATGGTTCGACCGCAGGCCGGAGGTCAGCCCCTGGAACTCGATACCGAGCCAGTCGATGCCGCCCTCGGAATCGTCCTCGATCGCGGCCACCGGCTCACCCAATCCAGGACGCTCGCCGAGCTCGATCTGCAGCGAACGCCGATCGTCGCCGCGAATCACCTCGACGGTGACCCGGGTTCCCGGCGGCTTCGAGGCCACGTAGTTGATCAAGTCGCGGGTATCGCGCACCGGCCGGTCGTCGACCTGGACGATGATGTCGCCGTGGCGCAAGCCGGCGTTCTCCGCCGGCTGTCCCGCCACCACCGCCTGCACCAGCGCACCGTCCGGCGAGTCGAGCTGGAAGGCCTCGGCGTCCTTGAAGTCGAGGTTGGTGATCTCGATGCCGAGGTAGCCACGGCTCACCCGGCCGTCCTCGCGCAGCTGAGGCAGGATGTCCTGCAGCGTCTTGACCGGCACCGCGAAGCCGATGTTCTCGGCGCCGTAGTTGATCGCCGTCGCGATGCCGATGACCTGGCCGCGGAGATTCACCAGCGGGCCGCCGGAGTTGCCGAAGTTGATCGCCGCATCGGTCTGAATGAAGTTCTCGAAGGAGATGTCCGAAATGCCGAGGGCGCGATCCTTGGCGCTGACCACCCCGACGGTGACGGTGTGATCGAGGCTCAGCGGGCTGCCGATGGCCATCACCCAGTCGCCGACGCGCAGCGAGTCGCTGTCGCCGAGCTGCAGGTAGGGCAAGCTACTCCCGGCCTCGATCTTGAGCAGGGCCAGATCGGTGGCGGGATCGGTGCCCTTGACCTCCGCCTCGTAGGGCCGGTCACCGAGGGTGACGGTGAGCTTGTCGGCGCCGCGCACCACGTGATGATTGGTGACGATCAGGCCGTCGGAGCTGATCACGAAGCCGCTGCCGCCGGAGTCCGAACGGAAGCGCTGGGGCTCGTCCGGCTGCCGCTGGCGCTCGCGCTGGCCCGGCGGCCGGAGAAAGAACTCGAGCGGATTCTGGCGCCGCTGTTGCTCCTCGAAGGTGGCGGCAGCGATCGACACCACCGCCGGCTCGACGGCTTCGGCGAGATCCGCAAAGCCCAGGGTACCGCCCGGAGCGCTCACGGTGATCGCGTTGCCAGCACCGGTGACGGCAGCATTGCCGACCGGCGTAATCTGAAGGCCCCCCGCCAGAACCATGCCGAAAACCACGGCCCCGACGACGAGCATGAAAGTAAAGAAATGACGACTCCGGCTTGCGCTCATGGGTGATTCCTCTCGCTACCAGTCTGGGTGCTTGCGTCTGCTTTGTTCATCCGCGCTGGCCCTCGGCGGACTTGGACCAAGGAGAAAAGCAAATGTCTTGCCAAGACCGTCCGCCCGAGATTCCACGGCCGCCGGGTCCAGGTCCTTCAACAGGGTGTCAGATTGGCACCTTTTCGGGACCGGGAGCCTGCCGCAAGGCCCTGGCCGATATCTTGAACTGGCGAGCACGATGTTCTAGACTTCACCCGCCAGCTTGCCTTGGCAATGAGAGGAAGTGGGCCACACGCCCACTTTTTTTGTTGTCGAGAGCACGGAATGACGAGTATGAACAAGGCGCAAAGCCGAGGCCCGAAGACGATCAGCCCAGACCTCGAAGAGGAGTTCCACGCCATCGCCCGCTGGGCCGGCTGCGAGCTTCTCAACAGCGAGCTCGCCGGGGGAACTCTCAGGCTGGTGATCGATCGCGAGGGCGGTATCACCCACGGCGACTGCGAAACGATTTCGAAACAGATCTCTGCGCTGCTCGACGTCGTCGACTTCGGCCAACAGCGCTATCTGCTGGAGGTCAGCTCGCCAGGCCTCGACCGGCCGCTCTACAAGGCGTCCGACTACGAGCGCTTCGCCGGTCACCGGGTGCGGGTGACCCACTATTCGGACGGGCGGAAGGAAACCCATGTCGGGCGCCTCGAAGGGCTCGCCGACGGCGACACGGCCGTCCTCGAGCTCGACGATGGCGAACGCATCGAGCTCGCCCTCGACGGAGTCGTCAAGGCGCGCCTCGAGATTGAACTATAGGAAGGTCCCAGGATGCCGCAGGCACAAGCTTCGGAAGTCAACCTCAACGAGATCCTCCAGCAGGTCGCGCGCGAGAAGGATATCGAGCTCGATCGCTGGATCAGCGCCCTCGAAGACGCGATGGCCTCGGCGGCCAAGAAGCAGCACCGGATCAAAGAGCCGGTGCGGGCTCACCTCGATCGGGAAACCGGTCAGTTCACCGCCCACATCGTCAAGCAGGTGGTCGAAGAGGTCGAGGATCCCCTCGCCGAGTGGACTCTGGAAGAGGCCCGTGAGCACCAAGCCGATGTCGAGGTCGGAGGCGAGGTATTGCTGCCGATCTCGACCGAAGGCCTCGGCCGCATCGCCGCCCAGTCCGCCAAGCAGGTGCTCTACCAGCGGGTGCGGGAGGCCGAGCGCGAGAACATCCACGACGAGTTCATCGACCGCGTCGGCGAGGTCATCAACGGCACCGTCAAGCGCTTCGAGCGCGGCGACATCATCATCGACCTCGGCCGCACCGAGGCGGTCGTGCCGCGCAGCGAGCAGTCGCGCCACGAGCGCTACAGCCAGGGCGAGCGGATTCGCGCCGTGATCGTCGACGTCCACACCCAGCCGAAGGGCCCGCAGGTTGTGATCTCGCGCACCGATCCGCGCCTGCTGGTCAAGCTCTTCGAGATGGAGGTGCCGGAGATCTACGACGGCACGGTGGTGATCAAGAATGCCGTGCGGGCTCCCGGCGAGCGCGCCAAGGTCGCCGTCTACAGCCGCGAGCGCGACGTCGATCCGGTCGGCGCCTGCGTCGGCATGAAGGGCTCCCGGGTCCAGTCCATCATCCGCGAGCTGCGCGGCGAGAAGATCGACATCATCGAGTACAGCGACGACCTGGTGACCTTCGCCCAGAGCGCTCTGGCGCCGGCCAAGATCACCCGCGTGTCGGTCACCCACCCGGGCGAGTATCCGCACCTCGATGTCATCGTCGAGGACGAGCAGCTCTCCCTCGCCATCGGCAAGCGCGGCCAGAACGTTCGCCTCGCCGCCGAGCTGATCGGTGCCAAGATCGACATCAAGAGCGAGACCGACGTCAAGGACGAGGTCGCCGATGCCCTGGCGCGCATGCTGCAGAACGCGATGAGCGAGGCGGAGTCCGAAGATCAGGTGGCGGAGGCGGTCGAGATCGACCTCACCAAGGCTCCCGGGATCGGCGCCAAGACCGCCGAGAAGCTCGCCGAGGCCGGCTTCGGAGTGCTCGGAAATCTGCTCGCCACCGACGTCGCCAGCCTGTCGGCCGTCGAGGGCGTCGGAGAGAAGACCGCCGAGGGCCTGCTGGAGTGGGCGCTCGCGGAGAAGACCCGTCTCGATCAGGAGGCCCTCGGCGAGGGCCTGAGCTTGCAAGAGCCGGAGAGCAGCTCTTCGACGATGGGCGACCAGGACTTCATGGCGGCCCTCAACCAGGCCTTCCACGAGAGCGAGCAGCTGCGCGATACGCTGGCTCAGCGGACCGCCGACGAGGAAGGCGAGCAGGCAGAAGTGGAACCCGAAGGCGAGGAATCGGAGTAAGCGACCACCAGCGCATCAGGGGTGGCCGTTTCGCGGGGACTCCTCGGTAGCTCACAGAGGTTTGGAGAGAAGATGGGAAAGATTCGGGTTCAAGACTTGGCGAAGAAGATGGGGATCCCCAACCAGGACCTTGTCTTCAAGCTGAAATCGATCGGAGTGCGGGTCGAGGGCGACGACGCCCATATCGACACCGACATCATCCAGGCGATCCTCCAGGGGAAGAAGCTCCCCCACCCCCGCGAGGTCATTCTGCGCGATGCGCCGCAGACCAACGAAGCCGCCAACCTGCGGCGGCGGATGCCGCGTCGTGCACCAACCAATCCGCTGCGCCCGTCTCGTCCGCGCACCTTGATTCAGAAGGTCGAGCCGAAGATTCAAAACCTGCCGGTCTCGCGCAAGGCCAAGGCCGAGCCGGAAAAGCCCGCCGCAACGGAAGCGGTGGCGGCGGCAGCGCCCGCCCCGGCTCCGGCAGCGCCGCCCGAGGCACCGCGCAAGGAGCGTCCCAAGAAGGACAAGAAGGGGCGCCGTCCGGACGTCCCCGACGAGCAGGCGGAGCTGGAGAGCTTCCGCGGTGCCGTCGAGGAACTCGACAAGGAGCCGGAGGCCCCCAAGGCGCCGGTGGTTCCGAAGACCAGTCGCCGCAAGCGCCGCGCCCAGCGCAAGGCCGAGCAGAAGTCGACCTCCACCAGCGAGGTGTCCTTCGCCAAGGGCCGCCCGGAGGGCCCGGTGATGATCAGCGAGGGCATGACCGTGCGCGAGTTCGCGGACAAGCTCGGCATCAAGTCCAAGGAGTTGATCAAGACGCTTTTCCAGCGCGGTCTGATGGCCAACATCAACCACGTTCTCGAGACCGACCTAGCGGAGGAGATCGCCATGGAGTTCGGTATCGAGGCGATGATCGTGTCCTTCGAGGAAGAAGTCCAGCTCAACCTCGAGAGCGCCCGCGGCGAGACCCCGGCCGGATCCGACCCGCGTGCCCCGGTGGTGACCATCATGGGACACGTCGACCACGGCAAGACGTCGCTCCTCGACGCCATCCGGGAGTCGCGCGTCGCCGAAGGCGAGCACGGTGGCATCACTCAGCACATCGGTGCCTACGAGGTGCGCGCCGGCGAGGCCAAGGACAAGAAGATCGTCTTCGTCGACACCCCCGGCCACGAGGCCTTCACCATGATGCGCGCCCGCGGCGCCGGGGTCACCGACATCGTGGTCTTGGTGGTGGCGGCGGACGACGGCGTCATGCCTCAGACTATCGAGGCCATCGACCACGCCCGCGCCGCCAAGGTGCCGATCATCGTCGCCATCAACAAGATCGACAAAGAGAACGCCAACCCCGATCGCGTCAAGAAAGAGCTCGCCGAGCGCGAGCTGCTGGTAGAGGACTGGGGCGGTGACACGGTGTCGGTGGAGATTTCCGCCCTCAAGCGGGAGCGCATTCCAGACCTGCTCGAGATGATCCTGCTGACCGCCGACCTGCTCGAGCTCAAGGCCAGCCCGGAGATCGCCGCCCAGGGGGTCGTGCTCGAGGCGCGCAAAGAGGTCGGCCGCGGCATCGTGGCCACCGTGCTGGTTCAGAACGGCACCCTCTCGGTGGGAGATTCCTTCGTCGCCGGCGCCACCGTCGGCCGGGTGCGGGCGATGACCAACGATCTTGCCGAGCGCATCACCGAGGCCGGCCCGGCGACCCCCGTCGAGATCACCGGCCTGACCGATGTTCCGGACGCCGGTGACGTGCTGCAGGTGGTCGAGGACGAGGTCAAGGCGCGCAGCATCGCCGAGCACCGCCAGCAGGAGCAGCGACGCAAGGATCTCGGCTCCATCGGGACCTCGAAGCTGTCCCTCGAACAGCTCTTCGACCGCATCCAGGAAGGCGAGGTCAAGGAGCTTCCGGTGGTCCTCAAGGGTGACGTCCAGGGCTCCATCGAGGTGCTCAAGGACACGCTCGCCAAGGTCGGCACGGACAAGGTCAAGGTGCAGGTCCTGAGCTCCGGCGTCGGCGCCGTGTCGGTCAACGATGTGCTTCTGGCATCGGCCTCGAACGCTCTGATCATCGGATTCAACGTCCGCCCCGAGCGCAAGGCCATGGAGCTCGCCGAGAAGGAAGAGGTCGAGATTCGCTCGCACACGGTGATCTACGAGCTCACCGAAGAGCTGCGCAAGGCGATGGCCGGACTCCTCGACCCGACCTTCCGCGAGGTCAGCACTGGCCAAGCCGAGGTTCGCGAGACCTTCAAGGTGCCGAAGATCGGCACCGTCGCCGGCTGCCACGTCATCGACGGCAACATTCCGCGCAACGCCGCGGTTCGCCTGCTGCGTGACAACGTGGTGGTCTACGAGGGCAAGATCAGCTCCCTCCGGCGCTTCAAGGACGACGTCGCCGAAGTGCGGTCGGGCTTCGACTGCGGTATCGGCCTGGAACGGTTCCAGGACGTCAAGCCCGGCGACGTCATCGAGGCCTTCGTCAAGGAAGAGGTCGCCGCCACCCTGTAGCGGCGGCCCTTCTGGTCAGCACCCCGGGGCGCCCCCGCCCCACTCCCGTCGAGGTCTCGTCGATGTCGGTCCATATTGCCGTTGTGAGCTTCGAGCTGCACCTGCCCGGAGCCCGGAGCCTGAAGGAAAAGCGCCGCACGGTGCGCTCGCTGGTCGATCGAATCCACGCCCGCTGCCGCGTCTCGGTGGCCGAAACCGGCTTCCAGGAGCTGCATCAGCGAAGCGAGATCTCGGTCGCCGCCGTCACCAGCGACGCCCTCGACCTGGAGCGCAAGCTCGACGACGTGCGGCGCCTCGCCGAAGACTCGGCGGAAGCCCTTCTGCTGCGCTGGGAGCCGCGCTGGATCGATGGACATGCCGAGTCCGAGGCCGCAGGCTGGTCGGACAACCCTTGGGACGGCGACGGCGCAGGCGACTGGAGCACGAGCGGCGCAGGAGAACCAGATGACGACTAAGGCCAATGCCCCGGACGATCTCGTCGCGAGCCTGCGCCAAGGGCGCCGCTTCGTGATCACCAGTCACATCAACCCCGATGGCGACGCCATCGCCTCGGGGCTGGCTCTGGCGCGCCTCCTGCGCGGCCTCGGCAAGGCGGTGACCCTTTGGTACCGCGACCCCGCTCCCAGCATCTATCTGGCTTTGCCGGGAATCGACGGGATCCACCTCGGGGAGACTCCTCCAGCGGCCTTTCCGGATGGCTTCGATGCCATGATCATGCTCGAGTGCCCGAGTCCGGACCGATCCGGCCTCGAGGACCATCTCGCGGACATCACCACCATCAATGTCGACCACCATCTCGGCAATCAGGTCTACGGCCGGGTCAACTGGGTCGACGCCTCGGCTCCGTCCGTCGGTGAGATGATCTATCGTTTGGCCTGCACCATGAAGCTGCCGGTGGACGCCACCACGGCGACTGCCCTCTACCTCACCCTGGTCACCGACACCGGCGGCTTTCGCTTCGCCAACGCCACTCCCGCGGCATTCGAAGCAGCCGCCGCGCTGGTGCGCGAAGGGGCGCGCCCGGAGCAGGTCTCGCAGTGGGTCTACGAGAGCCAGCCGGAAGGCATGATGCGATTGCTCGGCGAGATGCTGGCCACCCTCGAGCTGCACGCCGGCGGACGCATCGCCACGGTCCATCTCGACCTCGACATGTTCGAGCGCGCCGGTGCCGTCGCCGGTGACAGCGAAGGCCTGATCGACTTTCCGCGCTCGATCGCCGGCGTCGACGCCGTCGCGCTGATTCGCCAGCGCCCGGAGGGCGACTTCAAGGTCTCCCTGCGCAGCCGCGGCGACACCGATGTCGAGAAGATCGCCAGCGCCCACGGCGGCGGTGGCCACCGCAACGCCGCCGGCCTGGTGCTCACCGGCACCGCCGACAGCGTTCGCCATCAACTCATCGCCGCCCTCGAAGCGGCCCTCTGAAGCGGCCATGAACCAGAAGCAAGGACTCCTGCTGGTCGACAAAGAAGCCGGCGGCACTTCCCACGACGTGGTGCAGAAGGCGCGTCGCATCCTCGGCACCCGCAAGATCGGGCACTGCGGCACCCTCGATCCAGAGGCCACCGGCCTGCTGGTGCTGACGGTCGGCGCTGCCACCCGCCTGACGCGCTTTCTGATCCGGGCCCCGAAGGTCTACGAGGGAACGCTTCATTTCGGTCAGGTCACGGACACCTACGATGCCGCCGGACAGGTGGTCGCCGAGCACTCGACGGCCGACTTGACGCTGGCGGCGGTGCACGAAGCGATGGCCGCCCTCGAGGGTGAGCTCGATCATCTTCCCCCTCCCTACTCGGCCAAGAAGCACAAGGGGAAGAAGTACTACGAGCTCGCCCGGGAAGGACAGGAAGTGCCGCAGGAGCCCAAGCGGGTGACGGTCTACGAGTGGTCGCCGCAGGGCGAGATCCTCGACGATCGCCTCGAGTTCGTGCTGCGCTGCTCCTCCGGCACCTACGCCCGCACCCTGGCCCACGACACCGGTCAGGCGGTGGGCTGCGGCGCCCACCTGGCGCGGCTGCGCCGGCTACAGGTCGGCCCCTTCGCCCTCGCCGACGGCCTCACCCTCGGTGAGCTCGCCGAGCGCTGCGATGCGGGCACCGACTTCGGCGCCGCCTGGATACCCTTCGACCAGATCCGCCTGCCCTTCGAAGAGGTCGCCCTCGACGTTCAGCAGGAGCGGCGCATCCTGCACGGCCAGACGGTCTTGCTGCGCAACCGCGGTGAGGCCGAAGGTGACTGGATCAAGCTGATGAACGCGCGCCAAGAATTTCTTGCCGTCGGGACCGTCGCCGAACGCATCGGCGAGCGCGGCGTCGCCATTATCCAGCCCAAAATCGTTTTCAAAGGATAGAGATTCCGCGACCAGCGGACAAATCCAAAGCTCAGGACGAAACCCAACGGCGAGACCGCCTCGACGCACGACGGCAGAGCCAAACGGCGGCTCCGTACGCGGGCTTAGGGCTTATGGTAAGGTCGCGCGGTTGATTGAAAGAGAGTGAAAGAAGGAGGAGTCAAAGGTGGCTCAAACAGCAGAAAAGAAAGCCGAAATCATCGCGGAGTACAAGCTCCACGACCACGACACCGGATCTCCAGAGGTACAGGTCGCGCTGCTCACCCAGCGCATCGTGGAGCTCACGGAGCACTTCAAATCCCACAAGCTGGACCACC
This sequence comes from Acidobacteriota bacterium, assembly GCA_039028635.1. Classification (NCBI taxonomy): domain Bacteria; kingdom Pseudomonadati; phylum Acidobacteriota; species Acidobacteriota bacterium. Next base: position 62,690 of record JBCCHV010000001.1, on the reverse strand, counting down.
ACAGTCGGCGCGGGCTGCTCAAGCTCGTCGGCCGGCGGCGGCGGCTGCTCGACTACATGAAGGGTAAGGACGTCGAGCGCTACCGCACCATCATTCAGCGACTCGGACTGCGCAAATAGTCCCCCTCCCTGTTTCCAGGGAAATCATCGGCTTCGCGAGCCGCGCCCGCTGGGCGCGGCCTTCCCGCGCAGCCCTGCGCGCTGGTGCGCGCCCGGGAGCGGACCTCTCCGCCCCGTCAAGGTAAGCAAAAGAGAAAAGAGAAAAGATGATCATCAGTAAAGAAATCGATCTAGGCCCCCAACCCATCACCATCGAGACCGGTCGTATCGCTCGTCAAGCCGACGGCTCCGTCACCGTGCGCTGCGGGGACACCGTCGTCCTGACCACCGCCTGCATGGACAAGCGCAACGATCGGCCGCGGGATTTCCTGCCTTTGACCGTCGAATATCGCGAGAACACGGCAGCGGCGGGACGCATCCCGGGGGGCTTCTTCAAGCGCGAGGGGCGGCCCTCGGAGAAGGAGATCATCACCTGCCGCCTCACCGATCGGCCGCTGCGCCCGCTGTTCCCGGAGGGCTACACCCACGAGACGCAGATCATCTCCTTCGTGATGTCGGCGGACGGTGAAAACGATCCCGACATCCTGGCCATCAACGGCGCCTCCACCGCCCTGGTGCTGTCCGAGATCCCCTTCTACCACCCGGTGGGAGCGGTGCGCGTCGGCATCATCGACGACGACGTGGTGTTCAATCCCACCAGTTCCCAACGCGACGTCGCCGACCTCGATCTGATCGTCGTCGGCACCGAAGAAGCCGTGGTGATGGTCGAAGCGGCGGCCAATCAGGTTTCCGAGCAGGTTCTCCTGGACTGCATCTTCAAGGGCCACGACGAGCTCCAGAAGGTGATTCGGGCGCAACATCAGATGTTCCGCGAGGCCGGCCTCACCAAGCCCTCTTGGGAGGCTCCCGAAAAGTACACCCAGGAGTTCTTCGACCAGGTCAAGGCGGAGCTCTACGGGCCCCTCAAGGACGCGATGAAGACGGTCGGGAAGTTCGAGCAGAAGGACCGCATCAACGAGGTCACCGGCCAGTACCTGGAGCGCATTCCGGAGGACGACGAAGAGACCCGGGCGATGTTCGGTCCGGTCCTCAAGACCCTCGAAGAAGAGATCCTCGCCGATGTCGTGCTGAACGAGAACAAGCGTCTCGACGGCCGCGACCTCGACGAGATCCGGACCATCTCCATCGATACCGGCGTGCTGCCTCGCACCCACGGCTCGGCACTCTTCACCCGGGGCGAGACCCAGGCGATGGTCACCGCCACCCTCGGAACCAGCCGTGACGCTCAGATCGTCGAGGAGTACGAGGGCGAGAGCCGGCAGAAGTTCCTCCTGCACTACAACTTCCCGCCCTTCTCCGTCGGCGAGGTGCGCTTCCTGCGCGGTCCCGGTCGGCGTGAGATCGGCCACGGCGTGCTGGCGCGCCGCGCCCTCACGGCGGTCCTGCCGGACGATGAGGACTTCGCCTACACGGTGCGTGTCGTCTCCGACATCCTGGAGTCCAATGGCTCCTCGTCGATGGCGACGGTGTGCGGCGGCTCGCTGGCGATGTACGACGCCGGCGTTCCCATCGAGGCGCCGGTGGCGGGAGTCGCGATGGGCCTGATCAAGCGCGACGACCGTTTCGCCGTGCTCTCCGACATCGCCGGCCAGGAAGACCACTTCGGCGACATGGACTTCAAGGTCGCCGGCACCCGTGAGGGCATCACGGCGCTGCAGATGGACATCAAGATCACCGGCGTCAGCCGGCAGATCATGGCCCGCGCCCTCGAGCAGGCGCACGCCGGCCGCATGTTCCTCCTCGACAAGATGGAGTCGGCGCTGCCGGCGCCGCGGGAAGAGCTGTCGCGCTACGCGCCGCGCCTCTACACCGTCGAGGTTCCGCGCGAGAAGATCCGCGACATCATCGGCCCGGGCGGCAAGACCATCCGTTCGATCGTCGAGGAGACCGGTTGCGAGATCGACATCCAGGACGACGGCAAGGTGGTCATCGCGTCGCCGGACGAGCCGGCCGCCAAGCACGCCATGGAGCTCATCGAGCGCCTGACGGAGATGCCCGAGGTCGGCAAGCAGTACACCGGCCAGGTGCGCCGCGTCGAGCCCTACGGTGCCTTCGTCGAGATCATGCCCGGCACCGATGGCCTGGTGCACATCAGCGAGATGGCGCCCTACCACGTGCGCGAGATCGGGGACGTCGTCTCCGAAGGCGATGAGCTCACCGTCAAGGTGATCAACATCGACGACACCGGCAAGGTGCGTTTGTCGCGCAAAGCCGTGATCATGGAAGCGCCGGACTACGATCCCGCCGAGTACGCCCACCTGCAGGAGGCCAGCGGTGGTGGCGGTGGCCGTGACGGCGGAGGACGCGGTGGCAGCCGCGACGGTGGACGTGGCGGCCGCGGTGGTCGCGGTGGCGGCGGCGGTCGCGGTGGCGGCGGCGGTCGTGGTGGCCGCGGCGGTGCTGGTGGACGTGGCGGCCGCGGTGGTCGCGGAGGCGGTCGCGGACGCAGCTAGCCCGACCGGCTCACCAACTTTCAGCGACGAGGGCGTATGTTTCTGATTTTGCGGCGTAATTCGAACCCCGGCTGCTCGCAGGACGTCGAGCTGCGCGGGGTCGCGCCGCGACCGGAGGCCTGGCCTCTGCAGAAACCTTCGCTCTCTCGCCGAGAAATCCGGAGAGAAAGGCGGGTTGGCCGATGACTGCCGTCGACCGAGACCGGCTGGTCGCTGAGCTCCACCAGTACTTGGAGGCCGATCAAGGCCGCGACTACGGCCCCAACGGCCTCCAGGTGCAAGGCGCTCGCGAGATCCGCAAGGTGGTGACCGGCGTCTCCGCGAGCCGCGAGCTGTTCGAGCGCGCCGCCGACGCCGGGGCGCAGGCAGTCCTGGTCCACCACGGCCTGTTCTGGGACGGCATGCCGTCCCAGCTCACCGGCGTCATGCATGGGCGCGTCGCCGCGCTGATGCGTGCCGACCTCAACCTCATCGCCTATCATCTGCCGCTCGACCGCCATGGCGAGGTCGGCAACAACGTGCTGGCGGCTCAGGCCCTCGGCCTCGCCGAGCTCGAGCCCTTCGCCGTCAACCTCGGTTTTCCGATCGGCTACCGGGGGCGCTTCACGGCCCCCCTCCCCTTCTCCGAGCTTTTGGCGCGCTGCGCCCAGCTCTTCGGCCAGCAGCCCTTGGCCCAAGGATCCGGTCCCGAACAGATCTCGACCGTCGGCATCGTCAGCGGCGGTGCTCAGAAGGATATCTACCAGGCGATCGCTGCCGGCCTCGATGTCTTCATCACCGGCGAGATCAGCGAGTGGGTGATGAACCTGGCCCGCGAAGCCGGCATCCACTACCTTTCCGTCGGCCACCATGCGAGCGAAGTGCTCGGGATCAAGGCCCTCGGGGAGTGGGTCGCCGAGCGCTTCGGGATCGAGGTCGAGTACATCGACGTGCCGAACCCGGTCTGACCGGCGAGCCCGCTCGGGCCGAGCCAGCTTTGGTAGGGGACTCGGGACTCAGGTACCGGCCGCGCGAGAGAAGAGGGAGAAGAAGTTCCTTCCGGTGCGCTCACAAATCGTCGCCATGGTCTCACCGCGCTCGTCCGCCAGACGTTGGGCGATCTCGACCACGTAAGCCGGCTGGTTGCGCTGCCCGCGATGGGGCACCGGTGCCAGGTAGGGTGAATCGGTTTCCACCAGCTCGCGGTCTTTCGGCAGCTCTGGGATCACCTCGCGCACATTGTCGGCGCGGCGAAAAGTGATCATTCCCGAGAGGCCGAGGTAGAAGTCCCGCGCGATCAGCTCGCGAGCCATCTCCAGGCCACCGGCGAAGGAGTGAAAATCGGCCTGCAGGCGGTCGAAGGCCGGCTCGCGCACGATCTCGAGCATGCGTTGGTTGGAATCGCGGTTGTGAACGATCACCGGCAGGCCGACGTCGATGGCGAGCTCCCACTGCTCCCGCATCGCCTGCTCCTGCTGCTCCCGCGGCGAGTTGTCGTAGAAGAAGTCGAGGCCGCACTCCCCGACCGCCACCACGCCCGGTTCCGCGAGCAGGGACCGTAGACGCGCCGAATCCCCGGTTTGCCACGAGCTGGCCTCGTGGGGGTGGGTGCCGAGAGCGCACCAAACGTCTTGATGACGGCGACAGAGATCGAGCAGGACCTCGGCCTCGTCGAGGCGAATGGCCGGCACCAGGAAGCCCTCCACGCCGCGCTCGCGCGCTTCGTCGAGGGCGCGCTCCCGCTCCTCCGGCGACAGCGACTGAAGGTGGCAGTGGGAATCGATCAGGCCGCGGGTCACCGCACGCGAGTCCCGTTTTCGACCGGCTTCTCCGGCCGCACCACCACCGGTACGCCATCGACGGAGGCGGCCAGCACCATGCCGCGCGATTCGACTCCCATCAGCTTGGCGCTGGCGAGGTTCGCCACCACCACCACCTGGGTGCCGACGAGGTCCTCCGGCGCATAGTGCTTGGCGATGCCGGCGACCACCTGTCGCAGCGCCTCCTCCCCCAGGTCGACCTCCAACCGCAGCAGCTTGTTCGACTTCGGCACCGGCTCCGCCAGGCGCACCGTGCCGACCTTGAGCTCGGTGTCGAAAAACTGCTGGATGTCGATCTCGGCGACCTCATCGGCGGTGCCCTTCGCGGGCTTCTTTTCGGGCTTCTTCTCCGGCTTCTTTTCCGGCCCATCCGCCTCGGCGGTAGCTTCGGCGAGGTAGGCCTTCTTGTCGATGCGGGGGAAGAGCGGGTCCGGCTTCGGCAAATCGGCCGAGGTCGGCGCCCCGCCCCACTCGAGAGAGCCGCCCTGGGGGTCGCAGCCAAGGGCGGACAAGACCTGCGGCGCGACCTTCGGCATGAAGGGCAGCAGACCGGTGGCGACGATGCGCGTCGCCTCCAGGCCGTTCCACAGAATCCGGCTCACCCGGTCGCGCGCTGCGGGATCCTTGAGCAGCTTCCAGGGCTCGCGCTCGACCAGGTACTGGTTGGCCTGGGAGAGCAGCTTCCACAAGCTTTCCAGAGCGCGACTGAAGGCCAGATCGCCCATCGCCTGGTGATAACCCGCCACCGCCTCGGCGGACGCCCCGACGAGGGGATTGTCGTCGCACGAGAGGGGCGGCGTCTTGCCGTCGAAGGCGCGTCGCGCCAGCGTCACGACGCGGCTCACGGTGTTGCCGAGATCGTTGGCCAGGTCGCCGTTGTAGCGATCGACAAAGGCCTCGTCGGAGAACTGCGCATCCTGGCCGAAGATCATCTCCCGCAGCAGGAAGTAGCGCAGGCTGTCGGTACCGAAGCGCTCCATCAGCTCGTCCGGGCGGACCACGTTGCCGACCGATTTCGAGACCTTCTTCTTGTCCAACAGCCACCAACCATGAGCCCAAACGGTGGTCGGGAGGGGCAATCCGGCGCTCATCAGGAAGGCCGGCCAGTAGATCGCATGGAAACGCAGAATGTCCTTGCCGACCAGATGCAGGCGCTCGTCGCCGCCCTCCCAGAAATGGCCATAGCGCTGCCGTTCGTCGCCCTGCCGGCCATAGCCGAGGGCGCTGATGTAGTTGGTCAAGGCGTCGAGCCAAACATAGACCGTCTGTCCTTCATGGCCCGGGAAGGGGATTCCCCAGTCGAGATTGGCGCGGCTGACGGAAAGGTCCCTCAGGCCCGAGTCGACAAAGGAGCGCACCTCGTTGAGGCGGCTCTTGGGGCGCACGAACTCGGGGTGTGAGTCGTAGAGCTCGAGCAGCGGCTGCTGGTACTTCGAGAGGCGGAAGAAGAGGTTGTCTTCGGAATGCCATTCGGCGGCGCTTTCGTGGACCGGGCAGCGGTTCTCCGGCAGCAGCTCCTTCTCGGTGTAAAAGAGCTCGCAGGAGGCGCAGTACCAGCCCTCGTGGCTCGCCGTGTAGAGGTCGCCGGAGGCCGCGATCCGCTCGATGATCTCCGCGACGCCGAGGGCGTGACGCGGCTCGGTGGTGCGGACGAAGTCGTCGTGGGAGATGTCGAGAAGCTCCCAGAGCTGGTGATAGCGCGCCACGATGCGATCGGCGAGCTCGATCGGTGCCAGGCCCTCGCGGGCCGCCGCCCGCTCGATGTTCTGGCCGTGCTCGTCGGTACCGGTGAGGAAGCGAACGTCCTCCCCCTGAAGCCGCCGATAGCGCGCCAGCGTGTCGCCGACGACGGTGGTGAAGATATGCCCGATGTGGGGCATTCCGTTGACGTAGTAAATCGGGGTCGTGACGTAAAACCGGTTCATTCGCTCCTCCTCCAGGCGGCGAATCGTAGCAGGGAATCGCGCTCCGGCAGTGGACCCGTCTCCACCGGCGCCCGCGCGATTCAATTCGCGACCGACTGGAGCTCCGCGGTCACGAATCGGTACTGACTGCCGCAGAAAACACAATCGGCCTCGATCTCGCCGGACTCGGCGACCAGCGACTCCGCCTCTTCAGCGGACAAGGTCGAAAGATGACCGAGGAGCTTCTCCCGGCTACAGCGGCAGCGATAGAAGACCTCCCGCTGATCGAGGGACCTCGGCTCGAGGCCGGCGAGGAGCTGGCCCAAGACCTGGTCGGCACCACCGTCCTCCAGCAGGCGGCTGACGCCGACCGTCGCCGAGAGGTTTTCTTCGAGGCGACTCACCACCTCCGGCGCCGCCTCCGGTAAGGCCTCGATCATCAGTCCGCCGGCGGCGGCGATGCCGTGCTGACGGGTCAGGACGCCCACCAACACCGCGGACCGGGTCTGCTCGCTCTGATCCAGGTAGTGGGCGAGATCGTCGCCGATCTCACCGCTCACCAGCTCCACCTGACTCTGATAACGCCGGCCGGCCACTTCCCGGGCCACCCGCAGCAGGCCATCGCCGACGGCCCGACCGACGTCGAGCTTGTTGGCAGGAGTCCGCGGCACGTCGACCAGCCGGTTGCCGACCAGGCCGCGGAGATTGCCTTCGCCATCGGCCTCGACCAGCACCTGGCCCAGGGGACCATCACCGCGCACCTCCAGCATCAGGCGGGTGGGGGTCTTCTCCGCCATTCGAACCAACAGGGCGGCACCGGCCATGGCCCGCCCGAGGGCAGCGCTGGCGACCGGCGAGAGATCGAGCCGTCGACGATAGGTCTCCAGGATTGAGGTCAGGTCGACCATCGCCCAGCGCAGACCGTCGCGGCCCGCCAGCCCGAGGCGCAAACGTCCTTCCGCAAAGGGCTTTCCATCGCTAGGCAAGGGTCTTCTCCTCGGCTTCCGCGAGCTCCTTGTCGGCTGCGCCGAGGGCGGCCTGCCAAACCACCCGCCAGGGCACCTCAGCGGCTTCCGCCCGCCGTCGGCAGTCGTCGAACTCCGGAGCCAGGATCGGCCGCCGCCCGGGCAAGCGGCCCACCTTGACCCGCACCTCACCATAGGCCGTGGTCACGGCGTGCGACGAGCGCTCCGCCTCGAGACGCTCGGCCTCATACCAGCGGCACCCGAGGGACCCGGACTCCTCGAGCAGCACTTCGGCCAAGGTCGCGCGATCGGCCGGCCGCGTCAGCATCGTGATCAAGCTCCCGGGACGACTCTTCTTCATCTGCACCGGCGTCAGGGTAACGTCGAGAGCGCCGCGCTCGAGCAGGCGCTCGACCACCAAGCCGAGACCTTCGCCGGTGAGGTCGTCGACCTGGGCTTCGACCACCGTGACTCGCGGCGCCGGGTCCGATGTCTCGGCAGTCCGGCCGAGCAACAGACGAAAGACGTTCGGTCGGTCTTTCGAATCCCGGCTGCCCAAGCCGTAGCCGGTTCCCGAAAGCACCATCTCCGGTGCTCCGGTCACGAACTCGTCCACCAGCTCGGCCAGCAGCACGGCGCCGGTCGGCGTCACCAGCTCGCCGGTTCCGTCGCCGACGATCGGGATCCCCGCCAACAACTCCGCCGTCGCCGGCGCCGGCACCGGCAGCAGGCCATGGGCCGTCATCACCTGGCCGCTGCCAACGTGTACCGGACCACAGGTCACGCGTTCTGGCGCCAGGTACTCGAAGGCCGCCGCCGCCGCCACCAGATCGACGATCGAGTCGAGGGCACCGACCTCGTGGAAGTGAACTCGCTCCAGCGGCACTGCGTGAACTTTGGCCTCAGCTGCCCCGAGCCGCAGAAACAAGCTCTCGGCACGCTCGCGAACGGTCGGCGAAAGACGGCTTGCGGCGAGCAGCTCGAGAATCGCTGCGAGGTCGCGATGGGAGCCGTGATGATGGACGTGGACGTCGGGCTCAGCGTCGACGTCCGGTTCGCCGCCTCGATTTGCGGCCGGCTCGGCCGCGGATCCTGGAGCCGAGCCATGGGAAGGGTGGTGATCGTGGCCGTGGTGACTATGCCCGTGGTGAACATGGCCGTGGTGACTATGCCCGTGGTGAACATGGCCGTGGTGACTATGCCCGTGGTGATCGTGGCCGTGGTGATCATGGGAATGGTGATGGGCCGACCGGCGTCCGCCGGCCTCCTCCTCCAGAGGTCCACCACCATCCACCGGCTCGCCGTCCAGGAGGACTCGGAAACGCCGCCCCGAGACTCCCCCGCGGAGGGCCGTTGGAGCCCTCACCGCAAGGCCGGGAAGATCGAGGGCCGTAACCGCCTCCTCGACCACCGACAACGGCATACCGAGGTCCAGACAAGCACCGAGAAACATGTCGCCGGCAATGCCGCTGAAGCACTCGAAATGAAGCATCTGCGCCCGTTTCATAGCGGCCTAAGCTACCACGCACCATGGCTCCGAAGTGAGGTCCAGCGGCCTCCTCTCCCGATGATCAGGTGGTCGATCATCGGCACCCCGACGAGGTCTCCGGCGTCGGCCATGCGGCGGGTGAAGAGGAGGTCTTCGGCGCTCGGCGTCGGATCGCCGCTGGGATGGGTGTGGAAGAGCAGGACCCCGGCCGCCCCCTGCAGCAGGGCTTCGCGCAGCACCTCTCGCGGCTCCGCCGCCGCCCGCCGCAGAGTTCCCCGGAAGAGCTCGCGATCGATCATCAAGCGGTTGCGGGTATCGAGGAAGAGCGCCCCCATGACCTCCTGGTCGTGTAGGCCGTAGCGCAGATTGAGGTAGCGCGCCACCGCCTTCGGCCGGTCGAGCGGCTGGCGGGTCGGCATCTCGGCGCGCGCCAATCGCCGGCCGATCTCGACGGCGGCGAGCAGACTCGCCACTTTCGCCGGCCCCAGACCCGGGCGGCGCAGGCTGCGGCCATCGGCACCGAGGAGGCCCTCGAGGCCACGCATGTCGCGCAGCACAGCGCCGGCCAGAGCCAGCGCCGACTGGCCCCGGCGGCCGGAGCGCAGCAAGACCGCCACCAGCTCCGCATCGGACAAGCTTCCCGCCCCCTGCGCCAGCAGTCGTTCCCGCGGCCGTTCACCATCCGGGAGCTGCCGCATCGCAAGATCCATGATCGCCATCGACGTTCTTCTCTCCTTCGGGATCGAGAACGCGGAATCGGCCCCGGCATCGCTCGCCAATGCAACAATGGCGCGAAATTGAGTAGGCTTGCGCTCCGCGGGAGCGGCCGCTCCTCGCAGTTTTGAGAGATCTCCTCCGTGCCCCATCTGCCCCACGCCTTCGGCCAGCTCGCAAAGCCGACCGAAGAGCCGCGAATCGCCATCCTTCCGCTGCCCTTCGAGCGCACCACTTCCTACGGCAAGGGGACGAGCGAAGGCCCGGCCGCCATCCTGCGCGCCTCCCAGGCCCTCGAGCTCTACGACGAGGAGCTCGAGTCAGAGCCCTGGCTGCAAGGCATCGAGACCCTGCCGGCCTTCCTGCCGGAAGCTTTCGATCTGGAGACCGCCCTGGCAGAGATCGAGGAAGCCTGCCTCGCTCCCCTGCAAGCCGGCCGCTTCTTGGTCACCCTCGGCGGTGAGCACAGCTTGAGTCAGGCGGCGGTGCGGGCCGCAGCCAGGACCTGCAGCGAAGCCATCGGCATCGTGCAGTTCGACGCTCATGCCGATCTGCGCGATTCCTACGACGGTACCCGCTACAGCCATGCCTCGGTGATGCGCCGCCTCGTCGAGCAGGGATTCCCCTCCCTGGCGGTCGGAGTGCGCTCCCTCTCGGTGCCGGAAGCGTCCCTGGTGCGCCAGCTCCGGATGCCGGTGTTGTGGGGCCACGACCTGCCTCGGCGGGACCTCGCCGAGCGCTTCGCGGACCTCCTCGCGGACCTCCCAGAGACGGTCTACCTGACCTTCGACCTCGACTATTTCGATCCTTCCCTGGTCCCCGCCACCGGCACGCCGGAACCCGGCGGTGGCCTCTGGTACCCCACCCTCGAGCTGCTTCGTCTGTTGTTCGAGAATAAGCGGGTCGTCGCCATGGATGTCGTCGAGCTCGCCCCCATCGGCGGCCTCACGGCACCCGATTTCTTGGCCGCCAAGCTGGTCTACAAGTGCCTCGGCTACCTGCAGCAGAAGGCGTCGTGAGCCCAACCATTCACGCCGTGCTGGTGGAACCGGAAATCCACTGGAACGCCGGCAACGTCGGTCGCACCTGTCTCGCCGCCGGCGCGCAGCTCCACCTGGTGGAGCCCCTCGGTTTCGAGCTCTCGGATCGGCGGGTGCGCCGCGCCGGCCTCGACTACTGGCCGCGGGTCCAGCCGCACCTGTGGTCCTGCTGGGAGGAGTTCCACACCGCCACTGAGGATCTCGGCGAGCTCTTCTTCTTCGCCCCCGAGGGACGGCGGGATTTGTGGAGTGCCGACTACGGCCGGAACCCGGTCCTGATCTTCGGCCGCGAGAGCACCGGCTTGCCCCGCCCACTGTTGGAGCGCTTCGCTGAGCGCACCGTCGCGGTGCCGATGGCCGATCCGGAGCTGCGCTCGCTCAATCTTTCCACCACCGTGGCCCTGGCTCTCTACGAAGTGCTGCGCCAGCGTCAGGCATCGTCGGGCTCCGCGAGCTCGGCGAACTCACCTTCGACGCGGTAAGCCCGCACCGGCCGACTCAACCCCTTGAGCTGCGTCTCGCCGAGGCCCTCGCAGAGAAACGCGCCCGGTAGCTGGGCCTTGGTGTGGGGTCCGATGACGATCTCTCCCGGACCCGCGACGGCATCCTCGAGCCGCGCGGCGACATTCACCGTGTTGCCCAACACCGTGTACTCGACGCGCTTCTCGCTGCCGATCTCGCCCACCACCACCGGTCCACTGTTGAGAGCCACCCGCACGTAGATCGGCTGCTCGCCCTTGCTCTCTCGCTCGACGCTCCACTCGGCGACGGCCCGCTGAATGGCGAGGGCCGCCCGCACGCCTCGGGCGGCATGATCCGGCTGCGCCACCGGCGCGCCGAAGAAGGCCATCACCGAATCACCGATGAACTTGTCGAGGGTGCCGCCGAACTCGAAGATCGCTTCGACGGCGCGGTCGAAGTACTGGCCGAGGAAGTCCGCCACCGCCTTCGGGCCGGCGTTTTCCGCCACCGGCGTGAACCCCACCAGATCGGCGAACAGCACCGTCGTCTCCATGGTGCGTAGCGGATGCTGGCGCTGCGCCTCGCCCTGCAGGATCTCGTCGACCACCGCCGGCGAGTGATAGCGCGCCAGCCGCTCCCGAGAACGCCGCTCGACCTCCAGGCGATGGACGTTGCGCAGCCCTTCGATGGCCATCGCGGCGTAGCTCGCCAGGGCGGTGGCGATCTCGAGATCGCGCTCGCCGAAGATCTCGGATCGGATCGGCGAATCGAGATGAACGGCACCGATCACTCCGCCCTCGGACCAGATCGGCACACACAGGGCGGCGCGAATCTGATGCAGGCGGATCGACTCACCACCGGTGAGGCGATGGTCGGCGCGGGCATCGGTGGTGACCAGGGCCACCTCCTGCTCGATCACCGTATTGAGAATGGTGGTCGACACCGGCACCACGCCGGAGGGTGCCATCACCACCTGATCGCCAAAGCGCGCCAGCTCACACACCAGGTGGCTGTCCTGCTTGAGGAACAGGAAACCGCGATCCACCGACACCGCCGCGAAGACCGCGTCCATGACGGCGCGGGCGGCATCTTCGACCCGGTCGGCGCGCAGCAGCTTTTCGGCGAGCTGTACCAGGGCGGCCAGAATCTGCGTTTCCTGGCCCTTGTCTTCGAGCACCGACTTGAGGTTGTCGAGGCGGACGATGACCTGCGCCTCGTCGTCCACCGTACTCACCGTCGGCCCCCGATCCTCGACCAGCACGTCGAAGGTCCCGAGGGTGAGGCGCGTGCCGGCCTCGATCGGCCCCCTGGAAACCAGCGTGTCGTCGAGCAACACGCCGTTGGTGCTTCCCAGATCGACCACTTCCCAGCCGGTCGGCTGGCGGTGGATCTCGCAGTGACGACGGGACACGGAGGGATCCGCCAGGACGATGGAGTTGTCGCGCCCGCGCCCGATGGTGACCTGCTCGTCGCCGAGATCGAAGGTTTGCTCCCCCGCCGGCGAGGAGATTCGCAACCGCAGCATGGTCAGAGTTCGCGGCCGGTGGAGAGACCGAGGAAGCCGCGCCCGAGCCGACGACCGTGGTCGAGGACCCAGCGATCACCGTCGAAGAGCTGGTCAAAGGCCTCGACGGCCGGCTCCCAGAACTGCGTGCCGGCGCCGGAGACGATTCGCCGCGCCGCCTCCACCGGCGCCAGCCCCTGGCGGTAGGGACGTTCCGTCACCATCGCGTCGAAGGCATCGGCGACCGCCAGGATGCGCGCCGAGTAGGGGATCTCCTGGTCGCGCAAGCCGTCCGGATAGCCCCCGCCATCGATGTGCTCGTGGTGGGCGCGCACCGCCGGGACGACGTGCCGCAGGCCGTGGATCTTGGCGAGCATTTCGGCGCCATCGGCGGGGTGTCGCCGCATGACCTCCTTCTCCTGCGTCGACAGCGGCGCCGGCTTGCGCAGAATCGAGTCCGGCGTCGCCAGCTTGCCGACATCGTGCAGCGTGGCGGTCAGCATCAGCTCTTCGAGCTCCGTGACCCCCAAGCCCAGCTCGCTTCCCAACAGCAGCGAGTAGGCGGTGACGCGATTCGAATGGCCGCCGGTATAGGGATCCCGCAGCTCCGTCGCTTCCGCCAGGGCCGTCACCGTGTCGAAGAACTGGCGTTTGCGCTCGGCGAACAGACGGGCGTTGTCGATCGCCTGGGCGAGAGGACCGGCGAAGACGTTCATGCGCCACAGGTCGCCAAGGGTGAAGCCTTCCGCATCCACCGGATTGAGTAGCTGCATGACGCCGACCACGCGCCGCTGAACGCCCAACGGCACGGTCAGCAGGGAGCGGGTTTCGAAGCCCTGCAGGGGCTCGCCGCGCCAGCGCGAATCGGAAGACACGTCGTTGACGATCTCCGGCTGACCGCTCGCCGCCACCGCCCCGACGATGCCTTCCCCGACCGGCACCCGCAGTCCCCGAATGCCGGGGGCCGCCTTGCCGCGCACCACCCGGAAGAAGAGCTCCTGGCGCTCCTCGTCGAGCTCCCAGATAGAGCTGGTTTCGGCGTGGCACACTTCCTCGGCTCGCACCAGGGCGAGGTCGAGGAGCCGGTCGAGGTCGAGGGTGCGACCGATCTCACCGCTGATCTCGAGGAGCTTCTCGACCTCCGACAGGCGACGGCGGAGATCCTCGATCTCGCCGTCCTTGGGCAGTGCCGACGGGAGGCCGAGCTGCAGGTTGAGGCGCGGCTCGATCATCTCAGGCTCGCAACCCGTCGAGGCGCGCGATCAGTGCACCGGCCGACGACGGTCGCTCTTCCGGCTGCTTGTGCAGACAGTCTTGAATCAGGTCCGCCAAGGAGGGCGGGATCTCGGGCCACAGGTCGCGCGGCGGTCTCGGCTCCTCGCGCACCGTCGCCGCGATGACCTCGAGGGGCGTGCCGGCGAAGGGCAGCGCCCCGGTGAACATCTCGTAGAGAACCACGCCGACGGCATAGAGATCGGAGCGCGGATCCGCCTCGTTGCCTTCGAGCACCTCCGGCGCCAGGTACTGCGGCGTGCCGACGATCGAGCCGTCGGTGGTTTGCCCCGGGGTCATCCGATCGACCGGCCGGGCGATTCCGAAGTCCATCAGCTTGGCGTTGCCGTTGGGCTCGAGGATCAGGTTCTCGGGCTTGATGTCGCGATGCACCACGCCGACCTGGTGCGCCGCCTCGAGCCCCAGACAGAGCTGCCGCGCCAGGCGCAGGCCGGCGGAATAGGGCAGACGATCGGTGCGATCGAGCAGGAAGCGGAGGGTGACGCCGCGGACGTACTCCATCGAGATGAACGGCGTGCCGTCGATCTCGCCCAGGTCGAAGGTCCGCAAGACGTTGGGATGGGTGATCTTGCGCGCCAGCTTGAGCTCTTCCTTCAAGCGCTCGACCAGGGCCGTGTCGCGCCAACGATCCGACCGCAGCATCTTCACCGCCACCAGATCTTCGAGCTCGCGATCGCGCGCCTTGTAGACCACCCCCATGCCGCCGGCGCCGAGCACCGAGAGGATCTCGAAGCGCCCCCCCACCAGACTGCCCGGGCCAATGTCCGAGAGCGTCGGCCGCACCGGCATCGCTGCCGTGGGCGTGGTGGTGGTCACCCGCGGCACCGTCGCCGTCAGGCGCGAAGCCAAGCGGCCGGACAGGATGTAGAGCGGCTGGGGAATCAACACACCGCGCCGCTCGGCGAGCGAAAAGCCAGCCTTCTGGAGGTAATCCGAGAGCTCTTCGAAGATCGGCCGACCGAAAATGATCTCGCCGGGACTGGCCTCCCGCACCAGGCCTTCGAGCTGTTGCACCGCCGGCCCCACCAGCAGGGCGCGGGGTCGTCCGTCGCCGGAAGAGGAGCCCACCGTACAACGGCCGCGGGTGAGGGCGAGCACCGGCAGATCGCCCTCTTCGAAGCCCTGCAGGATCTCGGCGGCGGCGGCGAGAGCCCGCGGCCCGCGATCCTCGCCCTCGAATCGTGCCCACAGGCGATGGCCGGCGAGGGCGTCGATGGCGCCGCCGCGGCGCTCGACCACCTGCTCGACGATGCGCACCGAGGCGTCCCATTGGCGGGCCGCCTTGGCGGCATCGGAAGTTCCCCGGGCGAGGCCGCGGAACTCGATCGCCACCAGCACCCCATCGAGGCCGCGCAAGGCCGACACCTGGCGCGCGGTCGGCGCCAAACCACCCTCCGGCAAGCTGCGCGAGAGCTCCGAGAGATAGCTCTCCATGTCACGTTTTTCGCGCAGATCGCTCATCAAGGCGTTGAACGACCCGGCCAGCTCTCCGACCTCGTCACCGCGCTCGACGGCGATCTCCTGGTCGTAGTCGCCGGAACGGGCCGCGGTCGCCGCTGTCACCAGGCGCCGCACCGGCTGCAGCGTGCGGTGGGCGAACCAGTAGCTCAGCGCCAGGGCCAACAACACCGACCCGATGCCCGCCCACAGCAGGGCGCGGCTGATGGCGCGGAAGGGAGCCATCCGACGGTCGAGGGAGTCGAGGGTGACGGCCAGGGCGACGGGCTCTCCGGAGGCGTCCCGCAGAGGATCGAGCTGCGCCAGCCAAGGGGCACCGGCGAGGTCGAGCTCCAACCCTTCGACGGTGTCACCGCTCTCCAGTACCCGCTCGACCTCGGCCTGGTGTCGCGCCAGGGAGGCGATCAGGGCCCGGTGGACATCGTCGCCGAGGGTCGTGCCGCGCAGCTCGAGGGCGCTCGCGGCAGGGGCGGCATAGGCCAGCTGGGAGCTGCTCAGGGCGGCGGTCTCTTCGACGCCGCCGGCGGAGCGGTAGCCGGTGACCAGATAACCCAGCAGCTCGAAACCCCGCCCCACGGGCACCGCGACGGCGTCGTAGAGAGAGTCTTGGTCTCGCCAGAAGCCGGCCGCCGCCCCCTCGTCGAGGGCGGTCGCCAACAGCGGCCGCCGCGAGAGATCGGTGCCGGCGGCATCGGGACGACCGGTCCAGGCCGCCACCACACCGTCCAGGGTCACGACGGTCGCGAAGTCGTAGCCGACATCCCCTTGCCGCTCCTCGAGCAGGTCGCGAATCGAGAGGCTGTCGCCGGAATCAGCGGCCTCGGCGAAGAGGGCCGCGACATAGGGGTCGCCGGCGAGCTGGCGGGCATCGAAATCGAGGCGATCGAGGCGCACCTCGCGCAGCTCGGCGAGGGCTGCGGAGCTCTCCCTCAAGTCCTCCGCGACGCTCTCGCCGGCAATACCGCGCGCCTCCAGAAAGGCATAGAGCAAGGCCGCTCCGACGGCCAGGGCGATGAACAGCCCGGTCATCAGGAAGATCCGAGCCCCCAGGCCCGGAGACCAGCCCTTCGATTTAGTAGCGGTCACGTCGCGAACGCCCGTAGGATCTCCCGAACTTGTTGAGGTGTTTCGGCACCCGCGGTCGATAGGCCCGCAGGCGCAGCGGTTCCCGAAGCGCTCGCGGCGCGGCCAGCTCAACCACCTTGACGTCGCTTCGTTCATGCCAGACGGTCAAGGTTCCAGGGCCGTCCGGGAGACCTTCGAGACGAAACTGCCCCTTGCCGTCGGCGATCGTGGTGTGCGGCGTCTCGACCACCCAGACGTAGGCCACCATCTCCTGGTGAACGTTGCAGTAGACCCTCACCAGACCGGCCGTTTCGAAGACCGCCGTCTCGCCGGCACCGGCGCGGTAGAGACCGAGGTCGAAGGCATTGCCCTTCGACACCGAAAAGACGTTGTGCAGGATGGGATCGCGATTCGGGAATCGCACCGAGCTGCCGACCGGCAGCACCGTGACCCGCGGGGTGAACTTCTTTTTGCGGGTTTCGATCTCGAGCTCGAGGGGCTGCAGATTCTCCAGCCCTTGGTCTGGCTGATAGATCACCACCACGTCACCGCTGGTCGTGATCGGTCGACCGCTGCGAGTGACGAGCTGCACCTGTCCCGACAGCACCGCGGCCGAAGCCACCGAGGCCGGCGCCAGCACCGCGGCCAGCAGGATCAGGGCATGGCAGGCCCCGAAACGTCGGATCAAGAACCGCTCCCCCGCCCGAAACGCCAACGGACCGTCGTCAAGAGCTCGTCGTTGCCGACGGACGCCCCGGAGGCGAGGATGAACTCGTTGTCGGCATGCTCGATCGTCAGGTCGGCGCCCGGAACCAACCCCAAACGCAAGCCGAGGTCGACCTTCTCCCACTCCCAGGTGAAGCTCGGCGTCGGGCCACCGGCGGGATTGCCGAAGTCCGGCTCGAGACGCGAATAGCGAACCGCTGGAGCGATATAGGGAAAGAGCTGGCGTCCTCCGACGGCCCAGCGCACCGGAAGATCGAAGCGCCACGCCAGCTCGACTTCCAGGCCGGTACGCTCGAGGCCGGCGAGATCCTGATCGACGGCCTGCAGAAAGCCCGTGAAGCCGCCCCAATAAGCCCACAGGTTGACCCCGAACTCTTCCTTCTCATCGCCGGTGGTGGGGAACGGGAACAGATTGAGGGGTCCGCCCAGCAGGTCGAGGTCACCGCCGTACTCGGTGCCCTCGAGAACCACCGTCTCGGCCAGATCACGGCGATAGCCCCAGACCAGGGCGTCGACGCCGTCGTCGCCGGCGGCGCCGCCGAAGCGCACTCCGAGGCCGAGGCCGATCTCAAGGTCGGTTTCTCCATTGATGTCTTCGACCTCGGCGTCGTAGGGGATCACGATTCCGCTGTTGAGCCGCGGCGCCCGGCCGAGGACCACCTGGTCGCGGGTGCCGTTGTCTCCGGCCAGCGCATTGGGGTCGCGCATAAAGACCGGGTTTCCCTGCGTCGCCGAGGCCTTCAGGTAAACGTGGCGGCCGAGATCGACGCCGGCCTCGAGACCGAGATCCTCGAAGCGATTGAAGGCCGTCGATACCAGACCGTAGCTCTCCAGATGGCGATCGTCCTGGCGCTCGAAGTGCGGGAACTTGCCGATCTTGACGTAACCCCCGGAGCGCTCCGGCAGGATCGCCGGCTCGCTCTCGCGACCCAGTCGAATCCATGCCTCGTCGACGTCGACGTCCTGATCCGTCGACGTGGGATTGCGGTCGTAGAGATCGATGACGTCGATCTTGAGGTGAGCGGCGAGGCTGTCACCCCACTCGGCATCGACATAGAGGGTGGCCGTCGACACCTCGAGATGAGTTCCGGGATCGACCGTCTCGAGGGCCGGCGCCTCCGGCAGCAGGGGCGTGCCGTCCGGGAGTCGCAGCAGAGGAAGCTGCAGGCGCAATGGCTCCGAGTCGCGATAGTGGGTCTTGACCTCGACCTCGAAATCGAACCGCCGCTCCTCCTGCGCCGCGATTCCGGAGCCACTCAACAAGCCCACGGCAATCCACACCGTAGCCCGACTTAAGGCGAAGCGCACTCGATGACCCCCCAAAGCAAAAACACGGTTCGTCGGCTTTTCCGAATTATAAGGCACGCGGCGCCCTCTTTTGCCTGCCCTGCGACCAGCCGCGACCCCAACCTTTGCCAGGGTCCGATCCAAGCCCTGGTCAGAGAAATCGCCAAAGTCGCAAATCCCCCATCCTGTATATCCCGGTTCCGGAGCTTATTTGGTTGCTTTATTACTTACGTTAATTTAGAGTTTGCACGAAATGGCTGCTCGGGCAGCCGGTCGGCCCACCCCATCCGGGGTTCGCCCCATCGAAGAAAACCAAAGGAGTCTCCGTGAAGCTCAAGATACTCATCGCCCTGGCCCTGATTTCCGCCCTCTCCTCCCCCACCCTCCTCGCCGCTCCCTCGCAAGCCGCGGTGGAAGCCCCCAAGCACCAAGCCCGTGACGCCTGGCTCGACTTCTCGTGGGTCCGAAGTCTGGTTCTCCAGTTCTCGGCTGAAGGCCAGGACAACCGGCCGCAGCGGCCTCGGAACAACCAGCAAGATGGGCCCCAGGACCGGCGCGGCCAGCTCGATCCGGGCGGTCGACAGGGATGAGTCGGACACCCCCGCGAAGAGTACGAACGGGACCGTCGGAGAAGCTTGGCGCGGTCTCCGGTCACCGGCTCGGCCAGCCGCACCGGCCGGTCGGAAGGCCTTCGGAAGATCAGTAAAATGTCGAGGGATTGCGGTCTCGAGGCGCCGGCTGGAAGGCGTGCGCCACGATCTTTGTCCCGAATTCGCTTCGAGCCCGCACCCTTGTTTCAGAAGATGCGAAGGTACATAATCCAAGCAATGGATCAATCCAAAGGCAAGGCCCACCGTCGAATGGCCGCGCTGCTCAGCGAGCAGCGCGCCGAGGCGAACGAGATTCTCCGCGCCTCCGGGGTCGAGGCGAGCCTCGCGCCGCAGCTCCTCGTCGAGGCCCTGCTGAGCGTCGAATCGCCCTTTGGAATGGTCCCTTCGGCATCTTCCCAGTGGCTCAAGACGCTGCGCACCTCGTGCCGTCGTTCGAAGGCTTCGGTCCTCCCAGCGGTGACCGATCAGGACCGCTACGACAACGCCTTTCTCCTCGCCGGAGACCGCCTGACGGAGATCCGCCACCGCCGAGTCGAAGAGCAAACGACGGCTCGCCAGCTACTGCGCGAGCTCGAGTACTCCCTCGCCGATCCTACCGGTCCGGACCTTCCTCGGCGCTTCAATTCCGCCGGCTTCGTCGCCCTGCTGCTGCGCACCATCAAGGGTTGCTGGTCGGACAACCCGAAACGGGCCGAGAACCTCGTCGCCTGGGCCGT
Source organism: Acidobacteriota bacterium (assembly GCA_039028635.1). NCBI lineage: Bacteria > Pseudomonadati > Acidobacteriota > Acidobacteriota bacterium. Next base: position 43,085 of record JBCCHV010000001.1, on the reverse strand, counting down.
CAGACTGGTTCAGGAGCTGGATCCGGAGACCTACGGAGTCACCCGGGTGCTCGACCTCAAAGCCCAGGCCCATACCTACCAAGGCAACGTTTCGCGCATCCTGGGGAACTTTCGCGCCGCCGATGTCAGCTTCGCCGAAGCCGACCGACTGCTCGCCCAGGGCAGCAAGGACCCCCGCGCCCGCGCCGAGCTACTCGGCTTCCTGGCCAGCCTGCGCCGTCTGCAGTCGCGCTTCGATGACGCCCACCGCCTGCTGGCCCAAGCCGCCGCCATTCATCGCTGGCTCCAAGACCGTCACGGCGAAGGCCGAATTCTGCTCTACAAGGCCATGACGTTGTCCTATGCCGACGACCCGGAGGGCGCGATCCCGGTGGTCGAACGAGCTCTCGAGCTGATCGATGGCGAGCGCGAGCCCCGCCTGCTGCTGGTCGCGTACCACAACCTGGCGACCTACCTGCGGGACTGCGAGCTGATCCCACAGCTCCTGGAGTTGCTACCCAAGGTGCAACGCCTCGCCGAAGATCACGGTGGCGCCCTCGACCTGCTGCGCCTCTACTGGCTCGAAGGCATGGCCTTGATCACCATCGGTGAATCGCGACGCGGTGAAGAGCTGCTGCGGCGAGCCCGCAACGGCTTCATCGCGGAAGACATCGGCTACGAGGCCGCCCTGGTATGTCTCGACATCGTCGCCCTCTATCTGCAAGAGGGCCGCGGACGAGAAGCCCGCCACCTGGCCAGTGAGATGCTGCCCCTGCTCGGATTGAGCGGCCTCCACGACGACGCCACCATGGCCCTGCTGATGCTGCAGCGAGCGCTCGAGATGGAAACCGCCACCCTGCGCTGGGTGCAGGAAATCCAGGCTCGCATGTCGCGCCTGCCGAGCGGTCCGGCGGCACCGAGCCGGACCCCTTCCTGAGCTCGCGCATATCGCTCGACAGCGATTCAACCAACGACTGTCACACTTTCGAACCGTCAAGCACCTACCATCATGTGGACGGTGTGCTCGCTAACAGCCGCCGACGGCGTCGCCCCCGCCTTCGGATCCACGGCCAGCCAGCAATCTGACCACTCCCTCGACTCGTCGAGGAAGGAACGGACCTGAACCGGGCGGGCCTTCCAAGGCCTGCAGTCCTCGGATCAGGTTTCGCTCCGCCGCAAGCTTTCTTGCCGACGTGTTCCGCCGCGTCGGCACTTTTTTTGCCCTGCCCGACTGTTTTCGGCCTGCCCACCGGGCTCACCCGCGCTCGCCCGAACCCTCAGAAGGTCGTCGTGATGCCGAAATGGGCTCCGACATCGGACGTACTGTCGAAGCGCAGGAGATTCTCAGTGATCCCCAGGAACAGCACTTTGTCGGCGAACACCACCCGCTTCACTCCAACCGTGAGCTGAAGGGTGGTGCCCGAGAGCTCGTCGATCTCGAGGTCGTCGAGAGGGCTGAAGCCGACCGTCAGCTGGGCCAAGGCCGAGGTCTTGGGTCCCAGCCCCTGCTCCCAAGCCACCATCGCCGAAGGCATCACCTGCTCCCCGATCGACAGCTCGTCCCAAGCGCCGAGATAGAGCACTCCCGCCGACAGGTGAAGGCAGGCATGTTCGAAGTAGCGGGTGAACAGAAGCTGAGCGCCGCCATCGACGGCGCCGTTGGAGCCCAGCTGGCTCGCGGAACCGGTGGGCAGCTCCAGCACGGTTTCGAGGGCGAGATGGTATCGCCGCTCACCGTTGGGCTCGAAGAGCCGGAACTTGGCCCCGACCACGAGATCACCGAAGCGCGCTCCGGGATCTCCATCGAGCTCGTAGGTTCCTCCCGGATGGGACACGAAGGCGCGGAAATCGTCTCGCTCGACACCCAACCGACCGGCCTGCGAAAAGCTGAAGGAGTCGTGGAAACCCTCGATGGTGGAATCGAGAAATCCTCCCGAGTAGTTGAGCACCGGCAGCACCAGCTCGAGTTGAACGCCATCCCCGAAGCCGCGGCGAACGGCCAGCGCCGAACGCACCAGCTCGGCATCGACGAAGACCAACCCCTGATTGGGATCGAGGCCATCGAGACGTGTCAGGTCGGCTCGAGTCAGGGGCAGTCGCCCGTCCCGGTCTTCGAGAAAGCCCTCGACTACGTCCGACTGCGCCCAGGTGTTGGTCAGCGTCGTGACGACGTCGATCTGCCACTCTCCCCGGTCGAGCACGACGGCACTCACCGGATCGAAGGCCAGATAGCCCATCGAAAGAGGAAACTGGTCACGAATTCTCAGCGGTCCTGTATCGATGAGATAGGGCGACGGCTCTTGGGAAGCCGCCGGGAGCGGCAGGACCACCAGCGAGAAGAGGACTACGGCGAAGAAAGGGAGACGTGCCATCTTGGGTTGCTCCATCAGCGACGGCCTCCATCGGGCAGGCTGCGCCGGGCGCTCCGAAGAGCACACGGATCCCTGCCGAGGGTGGACGGCCTCGGTGCGCAAAGGACGCGGCAATGTGAACCTGAAAAGCCGGCTTGGTCACCGGCCACGGGAGACAACCCGGGGCCATCGACAGGTATTTCCATGTTTTGCAATTCACCGACGAAAGCCGCGACGACGGCCCCGTCACCGCCAGCCGATACAATTCCTCCGACCCACTTCGTCCACCTTGGCTCGCGAGGAGCAGCGCCCATGAAGTCGATCACCACCCTCTCGATACTCGGCCTCGCCGTGGTCGTGTCACTCGGTACCACCGCCCTGGCGGAAAGCCCTTGGAACCAGTTCCGCGGCCCTGCCGGCGACGGTCTTTCGGCCGAGAAAGGCCTGCTCGAGAGCTGGCCCGCGGACGGCCCTCCGGAGCTCTGGCGCCTCGATCTCGGCCCCGCCTTCTCCGGCATCACGGCCGCCGGCGACCACCTCTTCACGATGACCTCCGATGCCGACGGCGAGTACGCCGTCAGCCTCGACCTCGCCACCGGACGGGAGGTCTGGAGAACCCGCGTCGGCGGCCAGTTCGAGGAATCCTTCGGCAACGGCCCGCGCAGCACGCCGGCGATCGACGGAGATCGCGTCTTCGTGCTCGTCTCCCGCGGCGACCTCCATGCCCTGGGGCGCAAGGACGGCGCTGTTCAGTGGAGTGTCGACTTCAAAGAGGCCTTCGGAGTGGAGATTCCGCGGCGCGGCTTCTCCGGCTCGATCGTCCTGGCGGACGACCTCCTGATCCTCCAGCCCGGAGGCCCCGGCGGCCGCTCCCTGGCCGGCGTCGACAAGACCAGCGGCGAGGTCCGCTGGACCACCGGCGAGGACGCCACCGGCTACTCCACGCCGCTACTCGTCGGCGCGGGCAAGGAACGGCGCGCCATCGTTCTCAGCCCGACCCATGCGCTGGCCGTGACCCCGGCGGGAAAGGTCCTCTGGAGGCACGAGTTCGGCCCGGACATCGGCGTCAAGCCGGCGATTCCGGTGCAGGTGGCGCCAGATCAATTCTTCTTTTCGGCCTCTTACGACCTCGGTGGTCTCCTCCTGCGGGAGATCGGTGAGGGCGCCGAGCGCCGGGTCGAGGAAGTCTGGACCAGTCGCGCCATGCGCAACCACTTCAACGCCTCGGTCGAGATCGACGGCTTCCTCTACGGCTTCGACAACGCCACCCTGAAGTGCCTGAAGGTCGCCGACGCTTCCACCGCCTGGGCCAAGCGGGGCGGCCTCGGCAAGGGATCCTTGATCTATGCCGACGGCCGGCTGATCGTGCTCACCGAGACCGGCGAGCTGCGGCTGGTCGCGGCCGACCCCGAGGCCTACCGCGAGCTCGGCCGAGTGCAGGCCCTTTCCGGTCGCAGTTGGACCTCGCCGACCCTCTACCGCGGACATCTGATCGTCCGCAACGTCGCCGAGATCGTCGCCTACGACCTACGGCAGGCGTCCGGAGGTGAATCGTGAGAATCACCCGACTTGCCATCCTCACCCTCGCCCTCGGTGCCTTGGCGGGCCCGTCAGCGGTCGTCTCCGCCACCGACGACCCCGTCGACGCCGTCCTCGCGGGGCATTTGAGCAGCCTGGGCGGTCCCAAAGCCCTTGCGGCCCTCGACAGTCTGGAGATCTCCGGGACCTACACCTTCAACGGTGAGGCCGGCCGGTTCGTGCTCTACCGCCAGCGCCCCGATGCTTTTCGTCTCGAGATCGAGCTCGGCGAGCGCAAGAGCATCGAGGCCCATGGCCCCGATGGAGCGTGGGCCTTCTCCTCGCGCCGGGGCGGAGAGACGCGCCGTCTGGAAGGGGATCGGGCTCGCCTGTTGCGCGAGGAGTGGGGCGACTTCACAAGCCCGCTCCTGAGCTCGGCCAACCAGGTCACCTGGATCGCTCGCGAAGACCTCGATGGCCGCCTCTGCGACCATCTCCGACTGACCCACGCCAGTGGCGGTATCGAAGACTGGTATCTCGACGCCGGCGACCACACGGTGGTGCGTCGAACCTCCACTCAGGCGGGTCGCCGTGGCGATTATCAGCGCACCTGGTACTTCGAAGCCTACCGTCGCCACGACGGCGTGCTGGTGCCGGAGCTGTTCGAGCGCGAAGATCGCCAGCACGTTCGCACCTTCGAAGTTCGAGAGATCACCTCCAACCCAGAGCTATCGGCGGAGCTGTTCGCCCTGCCGCCGGAAGTCGCCGATCCCTGACGGCCCGTGGCTCGCTCCGGTCAGTGCCGATGCTTGCCGACGAGTGCTCCCTGGACGGGCGACACGAAGCCGCGAAAGCCGAGGCGGAACAGGGCATCGAGGCCGAGGCCCGTCGCCGCCAATAGACCGCCCCAGGCCCACCAGGCGGTCGGGCGCCCGGCCGTCAGGTCGACGGCCAGGGTCGGAGCCCAGTCCTGGAGAGACAGCCAGAAGGCCAGCGCCAGGGCGACGATGGCCAGCGCCAAGGCGCGGGCTCGGAAGCGCGACGACAGCACCACGGCGGTGAGCACCAGGAGCAGTGCCCACGGGGGTAACCATCCCTTCAACAGGAGCAGGTGAGCCAGAGGCAGCGCCAACATCAGGGACCGCGAGCCCAGCAGGCCGAGAGCCAGCGCCAGCGGCACCTGGGCGAACCACGGTAGGTCGAGGCGGAGCATCGGCTCGGTCCAGGCGACCAGCCCGATTCCGGTCAGCAGCCAGGGAAAGTCCCGCTGCACCAGGCCGCGCAGGGTACTTCCGAACTGCCCCCGCGAAGGCCCCTCGGACTCGGCGCCGATGGGCGCCCCGGCGAGTCCGGCAACGATGCCGGCCAGGGCACTGAGCAGCGGACCGAGCAGGGGCAGAGCGATCACCCAGGTCAACAGGGGCTCGAGCTTCGGGCGCCCGACTCCGAGGGCGGACAGCAGCGCAGCCAAGAACGCCGCTACCAGCCACCATGGAGCCAGCACCAGACTCATCCGCAGGAAGGTCTCTCCCGCTCCCAACGCCTCCGGCAGACGGCGGGCGAGGGGATGCAGCGCCGTCAGCCCGACCAGCAGGGCGACCCCGACCAGCGCACTGGCCGCCGAGATCCAGCGTGCACGCCGGGCTGAGGCGGCCGTATCGGAGCCCGCCTCGCCGGGTTCGTGGCGGTGCTCGTGGCCGAACAGAACGTGCAGCAACATGCCGCCGACGGTGGCCTCGAAGACCGCCGCTGCCGGCGTCGAGAGGCCGACGAGAAATCGTCCCGCGATGCTGAATCCCAGGATCGTTCCTGCCGCCAAGGTCACCAGAATGAGCACCGCCAACCGCCGCCCAAGGGCCGGCACCACCAGCCACCAGATGGCCAGGGCCATCGGCAAACGATGCAACAGCACCGCCGTTGCCAGCAGCCTGGGCTCGCCATCGCCGTGGTGATGATCCGCAGACGCTTCCTCGAGGTGGTGATGATCCTCCTCGTCATGGTCCGACGCCAAGCCCTCGAGAACCGTTTCTCCGCCCTGCGGTGCCGGATCTCGCTCCACCAAGGCGGCACCGTCGATCATGGCGTGCAGGGCCAAACCCAGAAAGGCGATGCCGATCAAGCCGGCAAAAGCCTTCTCCTCACCGGCATGAAGAATGCCGTGGAACAGGTAGGGCAGCGCCAGCCCGGCGATGCCGGCGACCACTCCGAGCCAGCCAGCGGCCTCGAAGGCATGGGGCCAGAGATGGAGCAGCACCAGCCCGCCGAGGGTGATCGCCACGAAGCTGTCGAGGGCGCCGCGAGCGACCGGACGCTGGTCGAACCACATCGCCAACAGCGGGCCGACGGCGAGCGGCAGCAGTCCCGCCAGCAGGATCCATCCCTCCCCCATCAACGCGTCTCCAGAGTCCCAGCCATTCGATAAGGGTAACCCATTCTCAACAATAAAAACGGTGCAGATCCGCCACTGCGGAAGATCCCGAGGGCGACGCCGCTCAACTCCCCGGAATCGATCACAGACCGGAATCCTCGCGGCGCCCGCGTGGCCGCTAGAATGGGGCCGTTTTCCAATGTCCGTGCGCATTTCGAACTCGCTTCCCGGAGAGCCCCATGCGAATCTCCCGCCTCCTCGCCATCGCCCTGCTCCTCGCCCTGATCCCGACCGCCAGCGCCCTGGCAGAGCCGGCGGGCCCCTTCGACACCGCCGTCGAGGCCGCAGTCGACCGCTTCGAGCCGGAGATCATCGAGCTGCGACACCGGATCCATCAGTACCCGGAGCTCGGCAACCGCGAGTTCAAGACCGCCGAGCTGGTCCAGAGCCACCTCGAGAAGCTCGGCTTCACCGGCCTGCGCACCGGCGTCGCCCACACCGGCGTGGTGGCCGTCCTCGAAGGCGGCAAGCCGGGGCCGGTGGTGGCGGTACGGGCGGACATGGACGCCCTGCCGGTGACGGAAGACACCGATCTGCCTTTCCGCTCGACGGTGCGCACCGAGTACCTCGGACAAGAGGTCGGCGTCAGCCACGCCTGCGGCCACGACATTCACACCGCCGTGCAGCTCGGCGTCGCCTCGGTGCTCGCCTCCCTCAAGGACGAGATCCCCGGAACGGTCCTGTTCATCTTTCAGCCGGCGGAGGAAGGCCCTCCGGAGGGGGAAGAAGGGGGCGCCATCATGATGGTCGAAGAGGGAGCCTTCGCCGACCCCCGGCCGGAGGCGGTGTTCGGCCTCCACACCTTCGCCTCGATGGAGGTCGGCAAGGCGGGCTACACGCCGGGGCCGGCCTTTGCCGCCGTCGATCACTTTCGTATCGACCTCCATGGCAAGCAGAGCCACGGGGCGGCCCCCCACCAGGGCATCGACACGGTGGTGCTGGCGGCCCAGGTGATCAGCGCCTTCCAGACCATCCGTTCGCGCACCCTCGACCCGCTGGAGCCGAGCGTCGTGACGGTCGGGATGGTACAGGGCGGCACGCGCTTCAACATCATTCCCGGAAGCGTCCACCTCGAAGGCACCGTCCGAACCTACAGCGCCGAGGCCCAGAACCAGGTCGAGCAGCGAATGAACGAGATCCTCCGCGGGCTGACCACCGCTGCCGGCGGCAGCTACGACCTCGAGTACGTGCGGGTCACCCCGGCCACCCTCAATGATCGCGACCTCACCGCGCGCATGGCGCCCACTCTCCATCGAGTGCTCGGCGCGGAGAACGTCGAAGTCATTCCGCCCACCATGGGCGGCGAGGACTTCGCGTACTTCGCCAATGAGGTCCCGGGCTTCTACTACCGCCTCGGCATGGTCAAGCCGGGAACCACCTCGGGCTCGCACCACACTCCGACCTTCCGCGCCGACGACAGCTCCGTCGCCGTCGGCATGCGGGTGATGTCCAATCTGCTGCTCGATTACCTGCGTGGGGCGACACCGTAGGAGCCGCGCCGCAGCCTACAGGACCCGCCCGGTCCACGACAGATTGGTGCCGGACTCGAAGCCGTCGATGAAGAGGGCCGCCGGAACCACTGATTCGTCCCTAGCAGCGCTGGAAAAGTCGCGAAGCGGACTTTTTCGGCAGCCTGCTAGCTCTCGATCCCCGTCCAGGCGGAGAGGTCGGCACTCTCGAAGCCGTCGCTGAAGATCTCCGCCGGCATCGGCTCGGCGCTGCGCTCGATGGCACCGATGTCACAGCCATCGCCGTTGGCGGCATTGGACACCGGGATGAGGTCGACGATGCGTCCGCCGGTGACCGGGTTGCCGAAGCCCCGCTGGTCGGTGCGCTCGCCTCGGCAGTCGCCTTGGTCGAGAAGCGGTGAGATGGGCCCCAGCGACGGCAAATGGACCGGCACCGCGAGACCACTGTCGAAGACGAGATCTCCGAGCAACGGCACCAGCGGGACGGCCACGGTGCCGACGTAGTTGTCGTCGCCGTTCGGATTGGCCGCCGGAAAAAGGGACGAGCATCCATCGTTGGCGCCCAGAAACGAGAAGCCGGTCGCGACCAGCTGGACCGCCGAGCCGCACGCGACGTCGGGATCCTCCGGAAAGGTGCTGTCGACATTCTCGGCCACGACGGTGTTCTCCAGGGTCAGATGGGTGGTCTGACTGCCAGAGAGACTGAGGCCACCACCACCGTTGTTGATCGGGTCGCCCGCCATATTGCGGAAGATGGTCGAGTGACGCAGGGTGAGCGAGACCTCGATCCCAGAGTTGGCCAGCACGAAGACACCACCTCCGGACTGGTCGGCGATATTGCTGCTCAGGGTGCTGCGCTCGATGACGGCGCTGCAGCGCTGACAGGCGAGCCCGCCGCCGGCGCCGGCCTGGGCCTGATTGCCGGCCAGAGTGCTATCGAAGAGGCGCACCTCCGACACCGTCGAGGCCTGGATGGCTCCGCCGCCGGAAGGCCCTTCGGCAAGGTTCTTGAGGAAGTAGCAGTCCTCGAAGGTGACGAAGGTCGACAGGTCGGTGGTGCCGCTGGTGGCGGCGACAAAAACCGCGCCGCCACCGTTGGCAGCGCGGTTGGCGACGAAGTCGACACGCCGAAAGATCGCCGATTCGCGCGGCGCAATGCGAACCGCTCCGCCGAAATCGCTGGTCGAAGACCGGCCGTTCGTCAACTTGAGGTCGCGCACCACCAGCAGGGCATCGTCGGTCGGCGAATCGAGCTCGAAGGGGCGGAATTGGTCGTCGCCGTCGATCGTCAGGAGGTCGCGACCAGGTCCGTCGATGCGAAGCGGACCGGTGATCGCCGGTAGCGAGTCGGTCAGAACGATGGTGGCCGGGAGCTCGAGAGCGAAGCCGATACGGTCGACACCCGAGCCGGCATCGCACTCCTGGTAAGTGGCGTCCAGGTTCGCCGCCAGGATCGCCTCGCGGAGCGAGCATTTTCCATCCGCGGCATCCATATCCACATCGGTGGTGACCTCCAGAATCGCCCCGGAGATCGGGGCGCTACTCCACAGGACAGCGATGAGAGCCAAGAGCACTGCGTAACGTCCGAGCATTGAGAACCTCCTTTTCCGGTGATGGCGGAAAAGGCAGCGAAGAGTGGACATTCGAGCGGTAGACTTTTACAGGCATAGGTATGTCTTGGAGATCGACCACGGTGCATCCTGACGATTGGGAGCGGCTCGCAACTCACTTCGAGGAGCTCTGCGCCCTGACGCCCACGGAGCGTGAACGCCGCCTCGCCGAGCTCGACCTCGATGAGCAGCTATCCGGTGCTTTGGCAGCCATGCTCGCCTCCCACGACGACGATCGCGGGCTGCTGGCGGAAGCCCTCGTCGAATCCTCGGGGAGCGAACCGGGTGCGGCGCAGCAGGTGATCGGGGGCTACCGCCTGCTCTCACTGCTCGGCGAGGGCGGCATGGGCGAGGTCTGGCTGGCGCAGCACGAAGACCCCGACTACCGGCGTCAGGTCGCCCTCAAGCGCCTGCGCTCCGGCTGGCGCAGCGCCGAGCTCCGCCAGCGCTTCGCCCTCGAACGGCAGGTTCTCGGGCGCCTCTCCCATCGCGGTATCGCCATGCTTCTCGACGGCGGCATCGACGAGCACGAGGTTCCCTACCTGGTCCTCGAGTATGTTCAAGGGGAGGCCATCACGACGGCGGCGGACCAGCTTCGACTGAGCGTCGATCAGCGGCTCGAGCTCTTCCTCGCGGTCTGCGACGCGGTCTCCTACGCCCACGCCAACCTGGTCGTCCACCGCGACCTCAAGCCGGCCAACATCCTGGTCGCTGAAGGCGGCGACGTCCGGCTGCTCGACTTCGGCATCGCCAAGCTCCTCGACGACGGCGGCGAAGGCCTGACCCGCACCGTCCAACGCCTGGCGACCCCGGAGTACGCCAGTCCGGAGCAGATCCTCGGGGGCGCCATCACCACCGCCACGGACATCTACGCCCTCGGCATCTTGCTCTTCGAGCTGCTCACCGGGCAGCGCCCCTACGATCGCCCTCAGGGCACCTGGAGCGAGCTCGTGCGGTCCGTCGAAGCGGAGGCCATGAAGCGGCCGGAACAGATCCTCGACGGCGCCCCGGTTGAGGTCGCCCAACTGCGCTCGACCACGCCGGCGGCGCTGATCCGGGCCCTGCGCGGCGACCTCACGACCATCCTCACCAAAGCTCTGCAGCGCGATCCGGAACGGCGCTATCCCTCGGTCGATCGCCTGGCGGAAGACCTGCGCCTGTTTCGTCAGGGACGACCGATCTGGGCCCAGCCGGACCATCTCCTCTACCTGGCCGGCAAGTTCGCCCGCCGCCATCGTGGAGCGGTGGCGGCCGCGGCCGCCATTGCGCTGCTCGTCATCGGCTTCGCCACCTATGCCTGGCAGCAGTCCTTCGTGCTCGCCGAGCAGCGCGATCAGGCGCGCTGGGAGCGCGACAACGCCCGCCAGGTCTCGGAGTTCGTCACCGACCTGTTCTCCGTCGATCCCTATGCCGACGGCGAAGGGCTGCGCAACACCACCACCCTGGGCGAGTTTCTCGAAAGCCGCGAGTCCGGCCTGCGGCGCCAGCTCGCCGACCGTCCCCAGCTACTGGCGGCCCTGCTCAGCCGGCTGGCGCGCTTCCACGGCAACCTCGGCCAGCTACCGCGGGCCCGCCAGCTCGCCGAAGAGGCCCTCGTCCTGCGCCGCCAACGCTCCGACACGCCGCCGGCGGAGCTCGCCTACAGCCTCGTCAGCCTCGCCACGGTGCGTCAAGACGAAGGCGACTGGTCCGCCGCCGAGGCACTGCTGCGCGAGTCCCTGGCGCTGCGCGAAGGGGTCCACGGTCGGAGTCACCCGGAGGTGGCGGAGAGCGTCCACAATCTCGCGATCGTGCTACTGGCGGCCGCAGAGCCGTCGCAACGCAGCGAAACCGAAGCCCTCGTCCGCCGTGCCGTCACCCTCCGCGAAGAGCTCTTCGGCCGAGATCACCTCGATACCCTGCAGAGCCTGAACGGCTTGGCGGCCTTCCTCCTACAGCGCGCCGAAAGAGACGACCTCGCCGAGGCCGAGCAGCTTTACCAACGCATCCTCGCGATTCGCCAGACTCGCCTCGGCCCGGATCACCCGAGCGTGGCGACGGTCAAGAACAACCTCGCCAACCTGCTCGACGACCTCGACCGCGAAGCCGAGGCGATCGTCCTCTTCGAAGAGGCGATCGAGCAGTGGCAGAGCTCCCTCGGCGAAAGCCATCCGCGGGTCGGCGTCGGCCTCTTCGGATTGGCCGAAGCGCTGTGGGACCACGGCGACCTCGCCGGCGCCGAGCGGGCGCTGCGCGCCTCCCTCGCCATCGACGAGGCTTCTCTGCCCGCCGGGCACCCTTACATCGCCTCCTCCTGGCTGCGCCTGGGCGAGTTGCTGGCCGAAGGCGGGCGTCCAGGCGAAGCGAAGACCTTCCTGCGCCGCGCCGCCGCGGCGATGGCGGGCGATGACCCCCAACGACAGCGCGCCTTGACCGCCCTCGAGCGCCTCGAGCCATCGGCAGACGGCCGATGACCGCCGGCATCACCCACTGGCTCGCCCGCCTGCGCCAGGGCGACGACCAAGCCCTCGACCAGCTCGTTCCCCTGCTCTACCAGGAGCTGCGGGCGGTGGCCCGGCGCCAGGTGCGCGGCGAGCGCCCGGAGCGCACCCTGTCGACCACCGCATTGGTCCACGAGGCTTACGTGCGGCTCAGCGATCAACATCGGCTGCTACCCGCCGACCGTCAGGACTTTCTCGCCGCCGCCGCCGTCACCATGCGGCGGATTCTGGTCGATGCCGCCCGCCAGCGCCTCGCCGCCAAGCGCGGCGGCGAGCAGAAACGCGAGCCGATCGAGGAAGTCCTGCCCTGGCTGCAGGCACCGGGCGCGGATGTCGAGTTGGTCGCCCTCGACGAAGCCCTCGAACGCCTGCGCGCCTCGAGCGCCCGGGCTCACCAGGTGGTCGAGCTGCGCTTCTTTGCCGGGTTGTCCCTCGCCGAAACAGCCTCCACCCTCGGCCTCTCCACCAAAACGGTGCAGCGCGATTGGCTGGCGGCGCGCGCCTGGCTGCGCTCCGAGCTCCTGCCCTGAGGGCCTTCGCCCGACCTGGTCACCGAAGGCTGCGCCCTCAGTCGACCTGCGACAGCCCGAGGGCCGCCCGCAGCACAGGTTCCTGCTTGACGACGTGACTGCCGCCGGCGATGGCGAAGACGCGCTCGCCGCGGGACACCAGGTCGATCAGAACCCGGGCAGCGTGGCGATCCCTCACCTCGTTGGCGAGCACCGCCAGGGCCTGCAGCCGGGTCGGCTCGGCGCTCGGGTCGCAGGCCTCGCGAGGCAGCTCGCGCCAAGGCCCGAGGTCACCGAAGCGCTCGTCCCACAGGCGATCGAAGGCAGCGAGATCCGGCAGCGAGCCTTCGAGACCGGGACGCGAGCCGCGCTTCTCGAGAAGGTGGCTCGCCAGCCGGTCGAGGGCGGCGCGGTCGCGCTCGCTTCCACGCTCGCTCATGAACACTCGCAGGGTGTAGAAGAGAGTCACCTCCGCCACCGGAAAGGCGGCCTTCATCTCCGCCACTTCCACCTCCCAGGTCGGCTCGAGGCTATAGACCGGCAGATCGTCGCGCCGCCCCAGGGCCGCCGCCTGGGCGAACTCGCCGAAGGCCGAAATCCCCATCGCCGGCGTCCCGATGAACAGGCCGAGGCGGTTCTCGGTGAGCGCAACGGTGGGACTGAAGGCATCCCAGCGCGCCGCCATCTGGGCGATCTGGGGATCCGTCGGATCGTCCGTATGGCGCGAACCGAAGTAGAGCAGAGCGCCCGAGGCTGCCTCGAGCTCCAGGATGTAGGGCCACTCCCTCCCCCGCATCACCTGATTGTGCTCCGCCATGGTGCGAAAGGGAGCCTGAAACGCGCCGACATCACCCGGCTGATAGCTCTCCAGTCGGCTCCAGCCCAAGAGCCAGTAAGAGCCCAGCACCAACAGGGCGAGACCGACCACCACGGCGAGCAGACGTCCCTTGGTGATCATGCCTCCCCGCCCTCGGCATCGCCGGGCAGCGGCTTCTGAGCGCGCCACACCACCCGCCACCCAGCGTCGTCGCGGCGCAGCACATAGATCTCGAGACCGCTCTCGCGGGAGCGCTCCTCGCCGAACGAATACTCGACCTCGAAGCGCAGGTGAACCACCGCGGTCTCTCCGAAGGAGAAGGTCTCGACAGACCGCACCTCGAATTCATGGGTCGTCGCCGCGGCGAGGTACTGGCGATAGCCATCGATGATCCCATCGCGGCCCACGATCGCCTCACCACCTCCCGGCGGCAGCAAAACCGCCGCCGAATCGAAGCAGGCCGCCAACTCCACGAGATCCCCCGCCAGCCAAGTCTCGTTCAGCCGGCGAACCAACTCCTCAGGCGTCCCCTTGCTCATCCCATGCCTCCCATCGAGAGTCCATTGACCACCCCGCCGAGGGTCCTCCTTACGTCCTAAATCATGCTACAGTTTCTCCTGCCGACACCGTCCGGTGCCGGCATCTACGTGTCCCCATCGTCTAGGGGTTAGGACACCGCCCTTTCAAGGCGGCAACACGGGTTCGAATCCCGTTGGGGACACCATTTCTCTCTTCCACCCATTCTCATCGCCCGCCCATGCCTGCCGGATATTCCGCCACTCCCCTGGCTCGCAAGCTCGGCTACAAGGAGGGCTTTCGGGTCGCGCTGCTGAATGCTCCGGAGCACTACCGGGAGCTGGTGGCGCCGCTGCCGCCGAGGGTTCGGATTCTCAGTCGGCTGGGTAGGGATCTCGACCTGGTGCATCTGTTCAGCGACCAACGCCGGGTGTTGGAACGACGGGTTCCGCAGTGCCTCGCAAGTATTCGGCCTGATGGCGCCCTCTGGGTCTCGTGGCCGAAGAAGGCCTCGAAGGTGCCGACGGACGTCACCGAGGATGTGGTGCGAGCGGTCGCCCTGCCGCTCGGATTGGTGGATGTCAAGGTGTGCGCCGTCGACGAGGTGTGGTCGGGGCTGAAGCTGGTGATTCGCAAAGAGCTGCGCGGCTCGCGCTGAATTTCTCCCTCTTCGGCCGACGGCGGACGGATGCTAAGGTCGAGTCGCGATCACGTATTGACACCGGCTCGACGCCCGCCGCCGTGAGCTTTCCCTGGGAGATTTCCCATGACCGCTCGAAGCTCGATCCTCCGTCTTCGTCCCTGCCCGGTCTCTGTCCTGCTGGCCCTCTGCCTGCTGCAGGCCGGCTGCTCCGCCGGCGGCCTCGCCGTCACCACCGTCGACGGCGATACCGGCAAGGTCACCACCACCCGCTACTCCAAGTACTTCGAGACCGCCCAGTACCTGGCCGGGGAGACCGTCGGCCTCCACGCCGTCGTCGACCAGATCAAGAAGCGCGTTCCCGGCGTTTACGACTTTCGCCGAGCGATGGGCCTGCTCGGCCCCGACGATCTCAGCGCCGGTGGCCTGATCACGCTCTATTTCCACAACCTGCAGCCCGAGTCGATGGAGATCGTGGTGGAGTCGGTGACTCTCGGTCGCCACAGCGCGGAGCTCGACCATCTGGTGACGGTACCGGCGAGCGGCATCGCCAAATGGGAGCCTGCCCAGGTTCCGATCTTCAGCTACGCCACCAGCTTGGCCTTCACCCTGAGCTACCGCCTCGGCGATGAAAGCCATCAGGCCGAGATGAAGCTCGACCGCCTGACCGTCGACGAGGCGAATCGGCGCTACGGTGGCGGTCGCGAGGCGACCTTCCCCTGGACGGCTCGCTGAAGCTGTCGTGACGGCGCGCCATGGGGAATAATCGCCCCATGGCAGCCTTGTCGCGATGGCCTCTACTTGTCCTTCTGCTGGTCTTCGTCCCGCCGGCATCGCTCACCGCCGACGAGCTGCGCATCGAGGAACTCGCACCCGGCGTCTGGCGCCACATCTCGTATCAGGAGCTCGAGGGAATCGGACCCTTTCCCTCCAATGGCCTGATCGTGCGCTCTGAGCGCGGCGTCATCCTGATCGACACCGCCTGGGGCCTGCCAGCGACCGTTGAGCTGCTCGACCGCGTGACGGAGCGCTTCGGCCGCATCGAGCTCGTCGTGGTGACCCACTTCCACGACGATCGGCTCGGCGGCATCGCCGAAGTTCACGACCGCGGCATTCCAACCCTGAGCCTGCGCTCCACCGCCCGACTCGCCGTCGCCGGTGGCTGGCCGCGGCCCCTCCACCGGGTCTTCCGCCGCGCCTCCCTCAACGGCTGGGGAGTGGCTGGCGAGATCTTCTACCCCGGCCCCGGGCATACTCCCGACAACGCCGTCGTCTGGCTCGCGGAGGCCAGGGTGCTATTCGGGGGCTGCCTGGTGAGAAGGGCTGGCGCCAAGGGTCTGGGCAATCTCGAAGACGCGGTGCCGGAGGGCTGGGCCGCCACCATCGCCCGCCTCGAGCGGCGCTACCCCCAGGCCCGCATCGTCGTGCCGGGACATGGCCCGCCGGGCGACTTCGAGCTCTTGCCCGCGACCCGCCGTTTGGCCGAAGACCACTCCTCCCCGTGAGCCCAAAGCGACCTCCGCCCTCGGCCCCGCTGCCGATCGATGGCGTCTTGCCCGAGATTCTCGGCCACTTGCAAGACGGCTCGTCCCTGGTGCTGCGCGCCCCCACCGGTGCCGGCAAGACCACTCGGGTTCCGCCAGCGCTGCTCGATGCCGGCCTCGGCGCCGTCTGGATGGTTCAGCCGCGCCGTTTGGCGGCCCGCGCCGCGGCCCGGCGCATCGCCGACGAGCGCGGCGCCAAGCTCGGCGCAGAGGTCGGCTACCGGGTGCGCTTCGATCACCGCGCCGGCGCAGACTCCCGGCTGGTGGTGATGACCGAGGGCATCCTGCTACAGCGCCTGCAGGCGGACCCCTTCCTGGAGGGGGTCGGCGCGCTGATCTTCGACGAGTTTCACGAGCGCCGCCTGGACAGCGATCTCGCCCTCGCCCTGGCGCGCCGGGTGCAGTGCGAGATCCGGCCCGAGCTGCGCCTGGTGGTGATGTCGGCGACCCTCGATCCGCAGCCCATCACCACCTTCCTCGGCGACTGCCCGGCGGTCGAAAGCGAGGGTTTCCTGCATCCGGTGGCGGTCGAGTACGACACCGGCACCGACGAGCTCTCGCCCTCGCCGCGGGAGATCGCTGCCCGCACCGCGCGGGCGATTCGGCGTGTCCTGGCCGACGACCCGAACGGCGGCGACGTGTTGGCCTTTCTGCCGGGAGTCGGCGAGATCGAGCGCACTCGCGGCCACCTCGCAGACCTCCCCTCGGTCGATCTGGTGCCGCTGTTCGGCAATCTCTCGCCGCGCGATCAGGATCGCGCCCTGCGCGCCGGACCGCTGCGCCGGGTCGTACTGGCCACCAACGTGGCGGAAACCTCGGTGACCGTCGAAGGCATCACCACGGTGGTCGACTCGGGCTGGGCCCGGCAATTGCGCTTCGACCCGGCCACCGGCCTCAACCGTCTCGAGCTGGTGCGTATCAGTCGAGCCGCGGCGGATCAACGGACGGGCCGGGCTGGCCGCCTCGGTCCGGGCCGCTGCCTGCGCCTGTGGAGCGAGCACGACCAGCGTGGCCGGCGCGAACGGGACGCGCCGGAGGTACGACGCATCGACCTCAGCGGTCCGGTGCTCCAGCTCCTCGCCTGGGGAGAGCCGGATCCCGCAGGTTTCCCATGGTTCGAGGCCCCACGCTCCTCCAGTGTCGGACAGGCCCTCGAGCTCCTCGGCCAGTTGGGAGCCCACTCCGCCATCGGTCTCACCGCCCTCGGCCGGCGGATGGCGAAGCTGCCCCTGTCGCCGCGCCTGGCAGCGCTCTTGATCACCGCCGAGCGAGGCGGCTGCGGTCGGCGCGGGGCTCTCGCCGCCGCTCTCCTGGCGGAGCGCAGTCCCTTCGCCAGGGGGGCGCGCGCCGCGGCTCTCCTGCCCCGTCTCGAAGCCCTCGAAGACTTCGCGGAAGGCGGTTCGGTGCCCTCGGCGGGATTTCGGCCCGGCGCCGCCCGCTACCTGCTCCAGGTGAGGGATCAGCTCTGCCGCACCCTGTCCCAGGATGAAAGCGAGGTCGAAGGTGCGGGGTCCCAACCATCGAGCCCGACCGGCCGGGAGGCCGATGCCCTCCGCCGCGCCCTCCTGGCAGCCTTTCCGGACCGCCTCACCGCCGTTCGGCGCGCCAGCCCCGGCGCCGCTCGCGGCCGGCGCGTCGGCGGCAGAGCGGTCGAGATCGAAGATCACGTCCCGCAGGGCCTGATTCTCGCTCTCGAGGTCCAGTCGCGAGCCGGGAGGGATGACCGACTGTGGCTCTACGAGCCGATCCCGGAGGGTCTGATCGACGCTCGCCTGATCGATGAGCAAGAGCGCGTCGCCTGGGATGCAGAGGCCGGACGCGCCAGGGCATTTCGACAGCGCCTCTTCCTCGGTCTGCCGCTCTCCGAGGTCGAGATCGCGGTGACTCCGGAGCAAGCGCAGGAGGCGCTGGTGACGACGGTCCGAGATGATCTGACGGGCAGCCTCGGGCTCGATCGCGACCCCCTGGAGTCCTTTCTCGCCCGCTGGGCCTGCCTGCGCCGCTGGCGCCCGGAGCTCGACCTGCCGGCCATCGACGAAGGCTTCTGGGAGCCGCTATTGCCGTCCCTTTGTCAAGGTTGCCGAGACCTCGGCGCTGTCGCCCGCCGACCGATCCTGGACATCTTGCGGGGCGCTCTGCCCTTCGATGCCATGACGGTGCTCGATCGCGAGGTGCCGGCGCGCATCGAGGTGCCGAGCGGTCGACGCGCCGCGATTCGTTATCGCGTGGACGAGCCGCCGATCCTCGAAGCCCGTATCCAGGAGCTCTTCGGCTGGCACGAAACGCCCACCGTCGCCGCTGGCCGGGTGCCTCTGCTCTTGCACCTGCTGGCGCCGAATTTCCGTCCCCAGCAGGTCACTCGCGACCTCGCCGGATTCTGGAACAGCACCTACGCCGAGGTGCGCAAGGAGCTCCAGGGGCGCTATCCCAAGCACGCCTGGCCGGCCGACCCCTGGAGCGCCGAGGCGACACCGATCCGTCGGCGACGCTCGTCGAGATAAAAAGAGCCCTCCCCCACGTTTGC
This sequence comes from Acidobacteriota bacterium, assembly GCA_039028635.1. Classification (NCBI taxonomy): domain Bacteria; kingdom Pseudomonadati; phylum Acidobacteriota; species Acidobacteriota bacterium. Next base: position 24,700 of record JBCCHV010000001.1, on the reverse strand, counting down.
CGTCGCGAGAGAGGGCCGAAAGAAAAGAACTGGGAGCTCGTAAAAGGGGGCGATCCGCGGCCTTGACGCGGCCCCTAATAATCCAAACTTGAGCATGACTCCGATTGCACCTGAATAGTGCCGTTCGGCGCTTGGACCGAGACAGCCAAGCGCGGCGAAGTGGCGAGCGGAGAGGAGCTCAGCGGGTGACGGAGCTGGTGCCGTCCCAGGCGGAGGTATCGCCGGTTTCGAAGCCGTCGCCGAAGATGCCGCGCGAGGCACGCACCAGGTCGACGATCGCGGGCAGGTCGTCCGGCGCCACGGTTTCGTCCGCCAGCGGACTCGGCGGCCCGGCCGACAGGTGGATGCCGATCATGCCGACGGAGCGAGCGCCGCTGGTCGGATCGACCTCGGCATCGGCGATCTCAGCGAGGGTCTCGCCGACGAATGCCGTCGCCGTGATCGCCACGGCGGGCGTCAGCAGGCCATGGGCGTGGGTGTAGATGCGTGGATCGGGCTTCGGAGCCGGCGCTTGCGAGGACAGCACCACGGGATCGAACTGGTCGAGGAACTCGGGCTCCTCGAGCAGGGCTCGCAGGTCATCGAGGTCCCAGCCAGCCGGCACATTGGTGATGATGCCCAGGCCGATGCCGAGGCCCTGGAGCCCGGCGACGGTGGCCGCGGCCCCGTCGCGCACGACGAACACGCCGTCGCCGCGATCCTCGACCAGCGTATTGCCGAGATCGAAGAACACGGCATCGATCGGATCGCCGATTGCGGGTAGCGTCACCAGGATGGCGAAGAGCAGTCCCAGAGCGTGGACCGGCCGCAGCGATCTTCGCGCCGCCCTCATGGCATCACCAGGTCGAGCCAGACGAGGCGATGATCGGAGGCTTCTTCCGCCAGCCGGTAGCCGGTCGCATCTTCCTCCTCGGAGGGCCAGAAGACCCCACCGTCGATCACTCCCAGGTTTTGGCGCGGCAGCAGATAGTCGACCCGCGAGCCGCCGAGGAAGGTCGCCGTCGCCATCCCCGGAGGTCCCGAGGGAGGACGAGCCTTGGGGCCGCCTTCGCGCAGGTAAGCGGCGAGGTGGGCGCGCGCTCCGGAGCTAACCAGATGCTCCACCGGATCGATGATGTCGCGGTGGTCGAGGAGCTGGGAGATTGCGGTGCGGCCGTCATAGAGCGAGGTTTCTTCGTTGGGCCGGGCGTTGAGGTCGCCCACGATCACGAACGGCGCCGCGGAGGCGAAACCGCCGCTCCGTCCCTGGTCGTCGACCAGGGCTTCGACCCCTTCCAGGTAATCCACCCAGAGCTTGATCTCGTCGAAGTTTCGGCGACCGTTGCGATCCTCGTCGCCATCGAAGGCCGGCGGCGTTGGGTGACTGATCCAGAGATGCAAGCGCTTCTCGCCGACCTCGATCGGTAAATCCCAATGGGACTTGCTCGACAGCCGCAGGCGCTCGACCGCTGGCGCCGAGTAGAAGTCCTTCGGCAGGTGGTTCCCGGGAAGATAGCGCCAGGGGAAATTCTGGAAGGTGCGCGCATCGTCGCCGGCGATCGGGTAGCGCGACAAAACCGCCATCGAGTACTGCCCTGGATAGGTGCCGAAGCCGTAGCTGTCGCCGCCGTGCTGGCGCGTACCGACATCCTCGGCGGTGGCGACCTGGCCGTCGCCATCGAGATCGATGCCGGAGAGGCGACCGGTATTGCAGGGCGCCGCATAGGCGTAGGGCAGCGAGACCTGCTCGCCCAGAAAGGCCTCGGCGAAGCGCCGGGCGTTGGCGGCCAGGTCGTCCGGCCGGGACAGATCGTGGTCGATCTCCTGCAGCACCAAAATGTCCGGCTGGATCCGCCCGATGATCTCCGCCGCGGCGCGCAGTTGCTCGCCGCTGGCGTCGGCGAGGGCTTGCGTCGACAGCTCCTTGATATTGAACAGGGCGACGCGAATCGGAACCGCCGGCGAATCGACCACCGCAGCCTCCTCCGTCGAATCCGAACCGGCACAGGCGACGACCAGCAGCGAGAGCGTCAGAGAGAGCGACGCGAATGTCTTCATGGTGAACGAATTCTACTGTGTCGATGGTCTCGAAAACACCATTGGACACTCGCCGCCCGGCGTCGGTACACTCCCCGACTTATGAGCCAACAGAACGATCAGGGAGCTCCGGGGGCCACCGGCATCGCCGCGATCGGACTCTGCCTACCACCACTCGCCTTGCCGGTCGAGGAGCTGGCGCGGCTGCGCAATGTCGACCCGAACAAGTACACCCTCGGCCTCGGCTGCCGGGAAATGGCCCTGTGTCCGACCGACTACGGAGTCGTCGACCTCGCCACCACCGCCGCTCGCCGCGCCCTCGAGCGCTGGGGCGGCGACCCGGCCGAAATCGCTCTGTTGGCGGTGGGCACCGAGACCGCGATGGACATGAGCCGTCCCCTGAGCGCCTGGGTGGCCGATGGCCTCGGCCTTTCCGGGGCGGTACGGTCCTACGAAGTCAAGCACGCCTGCTACGGCGGCACTCTCGCCCTGCGTCAGGGAACCGAGTGGCGCCTCTCCGGTGCCTCCGGCGGCAAGGCGGCGCTGGTGATCGCCGCCGACATCGCCCTCTACGCACCGGGCGACCCCGGCGAGCCCACCCAGGGCGCCGGCGCCGTCGCGATGGTGATCGACGAGCCCCGTGTCGCCGCCATCGAAACCGCTTCCTTTCCCTACAGCGAGCCGGCCTTCGACTTCTGGCGTCCGGTGGGACAGGCCTTTCCCAATGTCGAAGGGCCGTTGAGCCTCGACTGCTACCGGCGCGCCGCCGAAGCCTGCTTCCGCGCCTACATCGGTGACGGCGAAGCGCGCCAGGCCCTCGGGGATCTCGACGCGCTATGCTTCCACGTGCCGTTCCCCAAGATGGTCAAGAAGGCGGTGGCCCAGATCGGCGAAGCGCTCGGTCTTTCGGAAACCGAGACGGAGCAGCTCTTCCGCGACAAGGTCGATCCCACGATGGGCTGGAATCGCGCCTGCGGCAACGCCTACACGGCGAGCCTGTGGATCGCCGTCGCCGAAGCCCTCGCCGGCCTCGATCCGGGGAAACGCATCGCTGCCTTCTCCTATGGCTCCGGCTTCGGTGCCGAGCTCCTGACGCTGGTCGCCGGCCCGGCGGCGGCGGAAGGCGCCTGGCGGCAGGACATCACGGCGGACCTCGCCCAGCGACGCCACATCGATGCCGACGAATACACCCGACTGCGCGCCTGAGAAAAGACCATGAGCCTTCGACCACTGCTCGCCGCGCTGACGCTTCTGGGCCTGCTCGCCGCCTGCGGCCCGGGAACGCCCCCTGCCTCCGAAGGAACCACCACCATGAACGAAATCGCCGAAGGCTATGTCCGCCTGGTGCTCGCCGTCGGTCGCCATGATGCCGACTTCGTCGATGCCTATTACGGACCCAGCGAGTGGCGCCAGGAGGCGGACCAGGGCGAGCCTCGACCTCTCACCGAGCTCGCCGACACGGCTCGGGCACTGCGCGACGAGGTCCGACGGCTCCCTGCCCCCTCCGAGGAAGTGGATCAGCGCCGGCAGAGCTTTTTCGATCTCCAACTGCGCGCCATCGAGACCCGCATCGCCATGCTCGCCGGCGAGCGGAAGAGCTTCGACCAGGAGTCGGAGCTGCTCTACGATGCCGTCGCGCCCCATCACGAAGAAGCCCACTTCGCCGAGATCCTGACCCAGCTCGAGGGCCGCCTGCCGGGCGCCGGCAGCCTGACGGAGCGTTTCGCCGCCTGGCGCAAGGCCTTCGAGATTCCCCCGGAGAAGCTTCCGGCGGTGTTCGATGCCGCCATCCAGGAGTGTCGTCGGCGCACCGCCCAGTACCTCGAGCTGCCGGCCGGCGAGAGCTTCGAGGTCGAGTACGTGTCGGACCAGCCGTGGAGCGCCTACAACTGGTACCAGGGCGGCTTCAAGAGCCTGATCCAGGTCAATACCGACCTGCCGATCACCATCGACCGCGCCGTCGACCTGGCCTGCCACGAGGGCTACCCCGGCCATCACGTCTACAACCTGCTGCTCGAGCGCGATCTGGTGATCGCCCGCGGCTGGCGCGAGCTGTCGGTCTATCCGCTGTTCTCGCCGATGTCCCTGATCGCCGAAGGGACGGCCAACTTCGGCATCGAGGTGGCCTTCCCGGGCGCCGAGCGAACCGCCTTCGAGCGCGACGTGCTCTACCCCCTCGCCGGCCTCGATCCGGAGCGTGCCGGCGAGTTCGCGGAGGTCGCCGAGCTGGTGTCTGGCCTGTCCTACGCCGGCAACGAAGCGGCGCGCCGCTATCTCGACGGCGAGATCGACGCCGCCGGCGCCGCCGACTGGCTGGAGCGCTTCGCGATGTACGACCGGCCGCGCGCCGAGCAGCGGGTGCGCTTTGTCGACCGCTATCGCAGCTATGTCATCAACTACAACCTGGGACGCGACCTGGTGCGCCAGTTCGTCGAGTCCCAGGGCGGCACCGTCGAGGCGCCGGAGCGCCGCTGGGAGGTCTTCGAGTCGCTCCTCAACTCGCCTCGCACCGCCTCCGCCCTGCTGCCGGTGGCCTCGGCCCATGGCTGAGCGCACGGTCTACCTGATCGACGCCAGCCCCTACATCTTCCGGGCATTTTTCTCCCTGCCCGAGTCGATGACCGATCGCGACGGCCAGCCGGTCAACGCGATCTACGGCTTCGCCTCTTTCTTGCTCCGGCTGTTCACCGAGGAAGAGCCCAGCCACCTGGCCTGCAACTTCGACGGCCGCCTGTCGGCGAGCTTCCGCAGTGAGATCTACCCGCCCTACAAGGCGCAGCGCGACGCCCCGCCGGAGTCCCTGAAAGCCCAGGTCGCGCGCTGTCGCGAGATCGCCGAGGCGCTGGGCGTCAAGACCTTCATCGACAACTCCCTCGAGGCCGACGACCTGTGCGGCATCCTGGCCCGCCAGATGACCGCCGCCGGCCACCGCGCCGTGGTGGTGACCTCCGACAAGGACCTCGCCCAACTGGTCGACGATCAGGTCGAGCTGTTCGATTTCGCCAAGGGCCAGCGTTATGGACCCGCCGAGGTCGAGGAGAAGTTCGGCGTACCGCCCCAGCACATTCAGGACTTTCTGGCCCTCGCCGGCGACACGGTGGACAACATTCCCGGCGTGCCGGGGATCGGCAAGAAGTCGGCGGCGGCGCTGATTCAGGCCCTCGGCGGCGTCGAAGAGATCTATCGCCGCCTCGACGAGGTGCCGTCCTTGCCCCTGCGCGGAGCCGCCTCCCTCGAGCGCAAGCTGCGCGAGCACCGCGACCAGGCCGAGCTGTCCCTGCGGCTGGCGACCATTCTCGATCAGGGCCCGGTGTCCGCCAGCCTCGACGATCTCGAGCTACGCGGCGCCCGGCGAGAGCTCATCGACCCGCTGTTCGAAAGCCTCGGCTTCGGCACCATCCGGGAGCGCATCCCGCACTGGGCCGACGACTGACGAATCAGCCCGCCTTTCTCACGAGGTCTCCTCGCGAGAAGCGCGGGCTAGGGCTCAACCACGGTCTCCGGGCCTTCGAGACTCGCCATCACCTCCCAGCCGCCGGCGGCGATCTCGCGCCCGGCGACCTGCCACACCACCACCCGCGTCGCGGTCAGGACATCGTCTCCGGCTGCCGAGCGGGCCCGCAGCCGCTGACGTGCGCCGTTGGCGCCGCCGGCATCGATCGCCAGGCGATCAACGGCCACCTGCAAGCGAAAGGCGAGCTGTTCGGCGAGGCCGGCGCCCCGCCCCCAGCCCAGGCGCTCGTCCGAGAATACGTTGCTGAAGCTGTCGCCGAGGAGCAGCACCGGAGCTCCCGGTTGCGGGCCCCAGAGCTCGCCCTGCGGCGCGGTGACCTGCTGCACCATCACCCTTTCCTCGGCTCCCGGCTCGCCGCCGAGGGAATCCCTCAGATCGCCCCGTCCAACCACCTCGACCGGTCGGCGGGTCCAGGTGGCGGCTGCCTCCGCGGACGAGAGCCGCGGCGCCAGGCGCTCGGCAAGGCGAGCCGCCACCAACTCGACGGCCGCCGGGCTCCAGTGACTGTCGGACTTCAGAAAGGCCCCCTCGCCGAGCCGCTGGAGCAGGTCCGGAGCCGGATCGTAGAGCTCGACTCCCGCTTCCCACAGGGCGGATCGCCAAACCCGCTCGGCGGGCCCCATGAGGGGCTGCTGCGGTGCCGCCAGCCGCGGCGCCAAGCGTTGCGGAACCAGCGCCGCCTTCGACGGCGCGGGAACCACCACGAGATCGATGCCCTGGCGGGCCAGCAGCTTCGCGAAGGCCACCGTGGCGCGCTGCGGCGAGTCGTCGGCGGTGGGCTGCAGCAGCGACAAGGTGCCGGGGCGGAGGAACAACCATCCCTGCCGCCCCACCGCCACTTGAGAATTGCCTCCTTCCAGGTGAGAGCGACTCCACTGGGCCGGCCGACGGGCCCAGCGGGCGGCCGGGCTCGCGGCCACCAGATCGTCCTCGAAGCGCTCCATGGCGGTGCTCAGGGTGGCGATCCTCGGCTGCTCGCCGAAGGTGCGCCAGACCCGCCAGGGCACGTCGCCAGCGAGCTGATCCCACAGCGGTGCGATCAGCAAAAGCAGGACAAAGACGACCAACAGGCCGCGAGCGGTGCCGGCGGAGACTTCGGTCGGAGAGAGGGTGCGCGCCATCAGAAGCGGAAGTAGATGAAGGGGTTGTGCCCTTGGGTCGAAAGGAAGGAGAGGGCGGAAGCGAACAGGACCAGGGCGACGCCGGCGCGCCACGGGCTCAGGCTGCGGGTCCAGTCCCAAGTTTGCGGCGCCCGCCAGGTCACCAGCGCGGCGATCGCCAGAGTGAGAGTGAAGTAAGGCACATAGAGCATGCCCTCGAGGAGACCGGCCGCCAAGGGAGCTCCCTGCAGAGCGAACATGGCCCCCAGATAACGCCCCGCCGCCGGCAGGTCATCGGCCCGGAACAGCACCCAGCCGATGGTCACCAACAGGAAGGTGACGGCAGCGCGAAGCGGGCGCCAGCGCGATGAGGTGACCTGGCCGATGCCGAGCCAGCGCTCGACCGCGAGCAGCCCACCGTGAAAGGCGCCCCAGGCGACGAAGTTCCAGGCGGCGCCGTGCCATAGCCCACCGAGGAGCATGACCACCGCCAGGTTGCGATAGGTGCGCCAGCGCCCCTGCCGGCTCCCGCCGAGGGGGATGTAGAGGTAGTCCCGCAACCAGGCCGACAGGGAGATGTGCCAGCGGCGCCAAAAGTCGGTGATCGAGACGGCGCGATAGGGCGAGTCGAAGTTCTTGGGGAAGCGGAATCCCAGGAGCAGCCCCAGCCCGATGGCCATGTCGCTGTAGCCGGAGAAATCGAAGTAGATCTGGAAGCCGTAGGCGAAGGCACCGATCCAGGCGTCGAAGGGACGTAGCGAGCTGGCCGCGAAACAGAGGTCCGCGATCTCGCCGCAGGGATTCGCCAGCAGCACTTTTTTCGCCATCCCGAGACAGAAGAAGGAAGCGCCGCGGGCCGCCGCCGGCAGACTGCCGCTGCGGCTGCGGAGCTGCTCGGCGACCTCGCGGTAGCGCAGGATCGGCCCGGCCACGAGCTGGGGAAACATCGCCACGTAGCAAGCGAAGTCGCCGAAGCTCTTCTGGGGCGCGCCGCGACCGCGATAGAGGTCGAGGGTGTAGCTCATCGACTGGAAGGTGTAGAAGCTGATCCCCACCGGCAGAGTGACCTCGAGGACCGGTTCCCAAACAGCGTCCCAGCCCATCGCCTGGAGCGCCCCGCGGGCGCTGGCACTGAGGAATCCGGCGTACTTGAAGTAGGCCAGTAGGGAGAGGTTGCCCACCACCGAGGCCGCCACCGCCAGGCGGCGCAAACGGCGCGGATGGTCGCCGGAGACGACTCGACCACAGCCGTAGTCGAGCACCGTCGAGGCCAGCATCAAGGGCAAGAAAACCGGGTTGGCCCAGCCGTAGAAGCCATAGCTGGCGATGGCCAGGAAACGGTTGCGCCAGCGCAGCGAAGGCAGCAGCCAGTAGGCCGCCAGGACCAGCGGCAGAAAGTAAAAGACGAAGAGATGGGAGCTGAAGACCATCTCAGGGTGCGAGCCCCGCCGGGGAGCTCACGAGGGGCTCCGGTGCGGCGAAGAAGAGCTCTCCTGGTGTCAGCGTGTCGGCGAGAAACCGCCCCTCGAGCTGGGAATTGTCCGGCCAACGCTCGAGCCACAAGCGCACTCGCCGACCCGGCAGCCAGGCCGCCTCGGGGGTCTCCTCGCCATCGAGCAGGACCCAATGGGCGACGCGTAGCGGCGAGCCGAGGGCGGTCGGCTCCAGCGGGCGATAGCGAAAGACCGCTAGCGCGCGATCGTAGGGCGCGATCTCGGCCAGGGTCGGCAGGGTCGACCGCGCCATCAGCTCGGCCGTCACCCAGGTCCCCGACACCTTCTCCGGCCGCGGCCGACGGCGCCAATTCTCCGTCACCTCCTCGGCGGACAACACCCGATCCCAGAAAGCGACTCCCCACAGGCGGCCGCGCCAAGGCTCGCTCCCGCCCCATCCTTGGCCGACCTGAAGCGATCGGTCCCGCCAGTGAAAGAAATCGCCCTCGATCGGCCAAGCCTCGACGAAACGACCGTCGCGAAAGACCTGCAGCCGCCCGGGCTCGAAGGTGACGGCGAGATGACTAGCGGTCCCTGCCGCCACGGCTCCCAGGGCAACCCGCGAAGGCGGCCGGTCTCGCCGGCCGGTGCGCAGCTCGAAGAAGAGCTCATCCCCCCGCTGACGCAGCGCGAGATTGCCGGCGCGGCCGCCCTCCCCGAGAGCCAACAGTACGCCTTCTCGCTGCGGCGCCGCCGGCGGCGGCTCGAAGGTGAGCTCGACGGTGAACCGCTGCGTGCGCTGCAGGGCGCGGCGCAACTCCCGTCCGGCGTTCGCGGAGGCGAAGAAGCCACCGCTCGGGCGCAACGTGCCGCCATGATCGAGTCGCGCCAGGCCGCGAGCTTCGAGCTCGAAGCTGCGATCCGGACCGCCTGCGGGATCAGGGACGCGATTGGAAGCTCGCGAGGACTCCCAGAGGAACTGCAGCCCGCGGTCGGTGGCGGGCCAACGGGGAGCCGGAATCACCAGCCGGGTCTCCGCCAGACGGTTACTCGGGGACGCCAGGTCCTCGACGCCGACGAGGCGCAGCCGATCGGCCGACTCGAGAGGATCGACCAGCGTGATCTCCAAAACGTGGTCTTCCCCCGTCACCTTCAGCTCGGCGATCGCCCTTCCCGAAGCCAGCTCGACCCGCACTTCGGGAGACAGCTTCACCGGCTCGTCGAAGCGCACCCGGAGGCGGCGATCGGAGCGCTGCTCGAGGGCCAGAACCCGCGGCGGCGCTGCCGGAACGATCTCGACCACCCCTCGCCTTTCCTCGCCCTCTCGGCGGGCCACCACCTGGTAGACCCCGGGAGCTTCGTAGCGATGCCGACCGAGGGCATCGCGCTGCCCTTGGCCATCGCCGAAATCCCACTCCCAGACCTCTTCCCCAGCCTGGCCGAAGGCGATCGTCCAAGGCGCCTCACCGCGGTGGCGCCCGAGCTCGAGGGGGCGACGGAAGATCTCCGGATAGCGGTCCGGAGCCGGGTGGCGGGTCAGGCGAATCGGCTCACCACGAATTCGCTGGCCGCCGGCGGCGAGCTCGGCGACGAAGATGTCGTAGTCGGCCCGGTGGAAGGCATGGTCCCCGCCGGAGGCTCCCCATGCCAACAGCGACTGATCGCCGGAGACCATCGGGAAGTACAGGTAGCCCCGATCCCGCGGCAAGCGATCGTCGCCCTTGTCGAGCAGCGTGCTGACGGCACCGGAGGCCAGATCGAGGCGCTTGATGGGACCGCCGGCGCCGGCGACCCAAAAGCCCCATTGTCCATCGCGGGCGAAATAGGGCTGGCACCCGGCGCGCGTCGGGCGCGGCGTGATGCGTCGGGTCCGCTCGTCGAAGGGCGAAAAGGTGGGATAGCCGGTGGTGCCGTAGGAGAGGGTGGCATCGAGCAACCAGCCGTCGTCGGGCGGCGGCTCCGGAGTCAGGATCTCATCGCTCTCACCGCCCCGCCGCCAGCGGCGGGCCCTGCCCTCGGGTCCCATATAGATGAGCTCGTCGTCGCTGCGCCAAACCGCCACCCGGTGCTCCGAAGGAACCCGCGCCGTCGCAATCACCTGCTGACCGCCGCCGGCGAGCTCGAGCAACCGCAGCTCGCCGCTGCGGGGCGATGGCGCCTGCGGCAGAAAGCTCAGGTAGGCGAGAAACTTTCCCGACGGCGAAACGTGAGGACAGCAGTGGCTCCGGCCTGGCTCCGGCGGTGTCACCGGTCGCAGGCCACTGCCGTCGAGCTGGCGCAGCCACAAGCGCCAGCTGCCGTCGCGCGAGGACTCCCAGATGACGAAGCCATCCCCCAAATGGTCGGCCCCCAAGGCCTGCGCTGGCGGTGGCGGCGCCGACGCCGGCGGTGGCGCCAGGGTGCGCCAGGAGAGACCGAGAGCCAGGGCGCAGGCCAGGCCGAGCCAGAGCAGGTCGGTGCTCAGTTCTCTGCCCTTGCGGCGGCTCATGATGGGATCGGTCGACACCATGGGGCTCCACTTGGGGTACGGTAGCGCGCGCGGAGAGTGCCCAAGAATCGCAGTCTTTTCAGCCTGAGGGCTGCCGCGGACGAAGGCCCCTGGCAGCATCGAAGATACAGTAGCAAAGCCCGCGCGGAGAGCTGAATGCGCCCCATCATTCCCGTCCTTTCCCTTGCCCTGGTGCTGCTGACGCTGGCCCTTGGCGGGGCCTCCGCCGGCGCCTCTGAACTTCGCTTGACGGAGACCCTGGGGCGTAGCGATGTGCGGGTCCTGTCGTCTCGCTACGAGCTGACTCCGGGGACCACGGTGGCGGCCCTGGGACTCGAGGACCGGCTCGAGGCCTTGGGCTATCGGCGGGTGCGGCGGAAGCCCACCGAGGTCGGCCAGTTCTTTTGGGGTTACGAGGTCTTCTGGATTTACCAGCGGGCCGATCCCTATGCCTCGCGAAACCGACAAGCTCGCCTGATCGGCCTCGAGCTGCGCCGCTCCGACGGCCGCATCGAAGGCTTCCTCGACGCCACCGGTACACCCCTGGCGATCGACTCTTGGTCCCTCGAGGCGGAGGTGCTGGCAGAGTCCCTCGCCGGCGACCGGGCGCCGCGCCACCGGCTGCGCTTCGCGGACCTTCCGGAGCGCGCATGGCGCCCCCTATTGGCCGCCGAAGACGCCCGCTTCTTCACCCACCGCGGCCTCGACGGCCGCTCCATCGCTCGCGCCGCCCTCGCCAATGTCAAGGCCGGCGGCGTCGCTCAAGGCGGCAGCACGATCACCCAGCAGCTGATCAAGATGCGCGACCTGACGCCCAAGCGGTCCCTCGGCCGCAAGGTCTCCGAGGCGGTGCGCTCCCTCACCCTCGAAGCCGAGTACGACAAGGAGGAGATTCTCGAGGCCTACCTCGATCATGTCTATCTCGGACATGTGGACGGCCTGGCCCTTCACGGTTGGGGCGCCGGTGCCCGGGCCTACTTCTCGAAGCCCCCGGAAGAGCTCGATTGGGCTGAAAGCGCCCTTCTGGCGGCGATCGTTCAAGGCCCCAATCGGCTCTCCCCGCGGCGCCATCCGGAGCGCGCCCGGGCGCGTCGGGACTGGGTTCTGTCGCGCCTCGCAGAGCTCGAGTGGGCCCCGTCCCAAGAGATCGCCCGAGCCAAAGCTCGCGGGCTCGGGTTGAGGCCTTCGTCGCCGCCTCGCCGCAGCGCCTCCCATTTCGTGCGCTGGGTGGGAGAGGTGGCCCGGGAGTCGGCCGCCGGTCGTCTCGAGAAGGGTCGCGGCGTGGTGGTTTCGACCACCCTCGACCCCCAGCTCCAGCGCCTCGCCGAAGGCGCCGTGCGCGACGGCCTGTCGCGGCTGAAGCGGCAGCGTCGACGGCTGCGCAACCGACCCCTGTCGGCGGCCCTCGTCGCCCTCGACGTGCGCGATGGGCGGGTGCTGGCCTACGTCGCCGGCGACCCGGACCGCGAGGAGGATCGCTTCGACCGCGTCCGCCAGGCGCAACGTCAGCCCGGCTCGACGGTCAAGCCCCTGCTCCTCCTCGAAGCCTTCGAGCGCTGTGGCGAACGGCGACCGCTCTATCCCGCGGCGCGCATCGCCGACGAGCCCTTGACCCTCGACTTGCCCTCGGGTTCCTGGCGCCCGGTCAACAACGACGGTGAGTTCCGTGGCGTGGTCAGCCTGCGGCACGCCCTGTCGAGCTCCCTCAACGTCCCCTTCGCCCGCATCGCCGGCTGGTGCGGCCTGGGGCCGACGGCGGCCCGCATGCGCAAATCCGGCCTCGCCCTACCCGCCGAGCCACCGCCGTCCTTCGCCCTCGGCGCCGTCGAGACCAGCCCGCTGCGCCTGGCCGAGGCCTTCACCGTGTTCGCGACTCCCGGTCAAGCCCTGCGCCCCTTCCCGGTGGAGAGCCTCGAACGCCCCGGGGGCCGCCGCCTCGGCCGTTCCCTGTTGGCCCGCTCGGGCCGCGCCGCCCGACGCGTCGTGCGACCGGCGAGCGCCTACCTGGTGCGCGACATGATGCGAACCGCTGCCCGCGAGGGCACCGCCCGCGGCGGCGCCGTGGCCGGCTTCGATGTCGCCGGAAAGACCGGTACGTCCTCCGATGGCCGGGACGCCTGGTTCGCCGGCGATGCCGGCTCGATGGTGGTGGTGGTCTGGGTGGGAGTCGACGACAACAGTCGCGCCGGCCTCTCCGGGGCGGCCGCGGCGGCCCCCATCTGGCAGTCCTTCGTGGCCAGCGCGGCGGGCTCGCTGGCGCCGCGCCAGGTCGAGGCGCCGCGCGCCGTCGAACAGCACTACTACGACCCCAAGACCGGTCGCCGAGTGCGCGCCGAACGGCGCGGCGCCGAGGCCGAGCTCTTCCGCCGCGGAGCCTTGCCGCCCCACAAGCGCATCTTCCGCCGCGATCCGCCCCTACCGGTCGTCCGCTAGCAGGTTGCTGAAAAAGTCATCGGCAACCTGCGACCGGGCCCGAGAGGGCCCGGCGGCGAAGCCGTGAGACGGGGTGAGCCCCTGCGCGGGCCGCCGAAAATCGCACTTTTTCGGGCCGGGCCGCGCAGGCGAGGGGGCGCTTAGCCCCCTGAAACAAACAGCTAGCAGCGCTGGAAAAGTCGCAAAGCGGACTTTTTCAGCAGCCTGCTAGCAGGCTGCGCGAGCGCAGGAAGACGAGGGCCTGATCCCAGAGCTGATCGAGGCGATCGACCAACCGATGATCGCCGTCGGCGAAGAGATGGAGCTCGAGCTCTTCGAACTCGCAGTCGCGGACGAACGCCAGCACGTCGCGCCAGTCGACGGAAAGGTCGTGCTTGCCCTGGAAGATCAGGCTCGGCAGGCGATAGCGGCCGAGCAGGTCAGCGGTGGGATGGCGCAGCAGGTCTTCATACAGGTGCCAGCCGAGCTCGCACTCGACCAGCTCGGTGGCAAAGCGAAGGCGACCCTCGCGCCGCCACCGCTCCATGCCCTCTTCGCCGGCATAGGCCCGCAAGCCGGAAGCGAGCTCGAGGGCCGGCGCGATGAACAAGCCGGCTTCCGCCGCCGCCGGATTCTGGGCGGCATACCAGATCGCCGAGGCTCCGCCCATCGATGAGCCGAAGAGCACCCGGCGGGAGAAGCCGTGCTCGCCCAGGAAGCTCTCGGCGACGGCGATGTCTTCGAGATTGCGCCCCAAGGAGAGATCGAGGAAGGAGCCGTCCGATTGTCCGTGGGCGCGAAAGTCGAAGCTGCAGAAAGCCAGCCCTGCAGCCAGCGCCCGGTGGCGAAAGAAATCGGCCTTGTCTCCCTCTTGGCTCGAGCCGAAGCCGTGCATGTAGAGGATGGCGCGGTCGGTGGCGATCTCCGGCAGAGCGAGCTGCAGAGCGATCTCTTCACCGTTCTCGCCCACGGCTCGACGCGTTTCTTTCATCCCATCACCTCCGATTTCACCGCTCCGGCGCCCTCGCGACCGGGCAGTTCAACTCCCTGATGGCGAGAACTTTATCGCCATTCGGCGGGACTGAGAACCACCTTGGCCGGTGCCTTCTCCGGAGCGATTCGAAAAAAGTCTTCATCCAAAAAGCAGCCCTAGGCGAAAGGACTAGGCAGGAGATCGAGGAAGGAGCTCGACTCAGTCCCGAGTCGGTCGAACCTCTTCCCCGATCCCCCGAGAGGACCGGCCGCAATACCGCGGCCGGCCGAGGATTCTCAAAACTCTTGGAGGATGCCCATGAAGTCCAAGACTGCTCTTCTGTCCGCTCTCGCAGTTCTTCTCACCACCGTGTTCACCGGCACCGCCGTCGCCTCGCCGGCGCCCCTCAACGCCGTTATCAGCGTCGACGGCGGCAGCCCCGGCGCCGGCATGGTGCGGGTTCGCGTCGTCCACGCCTCGCCCGACGCCCCCAACGTCGATGTGCGCGTCGACGGTGGTCTGGCCTTCGAGAACATTCCCTTCGAGCAGGTGACCGACTACGCCATGCTGCCGGCCGGCACCTACCAGGTGCAGGTCGAGCCCGCCGGCGCCAACAACGCGGGTCCCTTCGTGATCGACGCCAATCTGACCCTCACCGCCGGCACCGACTACACGGTGGTGGCTTCGGATCTCCTCGCCAACATCACGCCGCTGGTGCTGGTCGACGACAACGCCGCTCCGGCGGCTGGTGAGGCCAAGGTGCGCTTCCTCCACGGCTCGGCCGATGCGCCGGCGGTCGACATCGCGCTGGCGAACGGCGGCGCGGTGCTGTTCCCGAACATCTCCTTCCAGGAGGCGAGCGACTACATCTCCGTGCCGGCCAACACCTATGATCTCGAGGTGCGGGTCGCCGGCACCCAGACGGTGGTCCTGACGCTTCCCGGCATCATGCTCAACGCTGACACCATCTACACCGCTTACGCCACCGGCCTGGTGGCCGATGGTGCCGCTGACCGCACCCTCTACGTGGCCAACGACCAGATCCGGGTCGAGGTCGACTGGACCGACTTCGAGAACCGTTCCGGCTTCGGCCGCGCCGTCGGCCGCACCGCCGAGAGCGGCTTCTTCTGGTTCTTCGACGACGACAATATCGAGCTGGTGATCAAGTCCCTCGATGGCTGCAGTGAGAACGGTTTCTTCTGGTTCTTCTACGGCGCCCTCAGCAACGTCGAGTACGACATCCGGGTGACCTACACGGCCACCGGCGAGAACCGCGTCTACCGCAACGAGGCGCGCAACTTCGGTTCCTTCGGCGACACCACCGCCTTCGCCTGCGCCAACTGACGTTCTTTCGCCATCATGGCATCGGCGGTCCTTCGCAGCCGCCGTTTCACGGAGGACCGTCCGGCCCCGACGGTCCTCCATCTCAACCCTCCCACGGCCATCCTCACGGATGGCCTCTTTTTGATTTTGGCGGAGGCTGTCGCCACCGATCCTGGGTTCAGCGACGGGAGACGAGCTCGATCCCCTGCTCGCTGGCGATGATCGCCGATCCTCCGGCCAGCCAATCACAGACCGCAGCACCGGCCAGCTCCCGCCGCCAACCTTGCAGCAGAGGAATCTCGGGCTCGACGTCATTGCCCGACAGGTACCAGCGCACCAGGCTCTCGAGATCGTCACGAGCCGCCAGGAATCGCGGCGCCACGCCGGCCTTCCGCGCCAGGGCCTGAACGATGGCCGAAGCCATGGCGCTCCACACCTTGCCGCGATCGCTCAGCGGCTTGGGGCGCTTCGGCAGGCTCGGGGGGTTGCCGGCGCCGGACTGCAGGATCTCCACCAGCGCGCTGCCGTGGCGGCGCACCAGACCGTCCTTGATGCCACGCATGGCGCCCAGGTCACGCGTCGACTTGGGCAACCGGCGAGCGATCTCGAGCAGCACCCGGTCCTGCAAAATCCACTGCGGCGGTGTATTGCGCTCGAGGGCCTGCTCTTCGCGCCAGGCGGCCAGCGCCCGCAGCGCACCCAACGCCGGCGGACGCAGCCGGTCCCAGCCCTTGACCTTGAGGAAGCGATCGCCCGGCGCCGGTCGAGTGGCGGCGGTCTCGGCCAGTCGTTTCGACTCCTCGGCGACCCAGGCGAGGCGCTGCCGGCCCTCGAGGCGCCGCACCAGCTCGCGGTGGAGCCGAGGCAGGTAGCGCACGTCATCGAGGGCGTAGCGCAGCTGCTCCGCCGCCAGCGGGCGACGATCCCAGTGGGTGAACTGGGCTCCCTTGTCGAGCTCGAGGTCGAGCAGCCGGCCGACCAGCGGGCCATAGCCGATCTGATCGCCGACGCCGACGAAGGCCGCTGCGATCTGGGTGTCGAAGACGTTGCGACCGCGGACTGCGAAGCGCTGGCCGAGAAGGGCGAGATCCGCCTGGCCGGCATGCAGCACCTTCTCGACGGCGGGATCCGCCACGAGCTGCGCCAGGGAACCGACGTCCACCGCCAACGGATCGACGGCCGCGACCCGGGGGTCCTCGACCTCGCCCCAACCCACCTGCACCAGGCACAGCTCGGGGACGTAGCGCGACTCTGAAACGAACTCCAGGTCGATGGCGAAGCGGCCGACACTGCGCAGCTCGTCGACCAGGTGCTCGAGGGCCGAGGCATCGCCGATCACCGCCCCGGAAGCGCTCATCGCCCACCTCCCGCGGCTCGACCCAGCGCCTGCGCCAGCCTCGCCATCGCATCGGGATCATCGCCGGCACCCGGCCAGTAGAGCTTCCGTCCCTTCATCGCCGCCGCCAGGCGTTCCCAGGCGGCGCGATTCTGCACCGCTTTGCCGGTAGCCGTTCGCCATCCCTTGCGACGCCAGCCGGCCAACCAGCGGGTGGCCCCCAGGCGCAGATAGTCGGAGCCGGTGAAAACCGACAGCGAGCCGTCCCCGGCGGCCGCTTCGAGAGCCTCCGCCGCCGCCAGAACCTCGAGCTCGTTGGCGGTGGTGCGCTGCCGGCGGCCCTGCAGGACCCGCTCGCCGGCGGCATCGCGGATCAGCGCCGCCCAGCCTCCGCGGCCGCGCGAGCAGGAGACCTTGAGAAAGACCTCGCCTTCGGCCACGGGCGGGGGCGGCGGGCTGGGGCGCAGCTTGCGCCCGGCCTCCGTGGCCAGCTCGTCGGCACGCTCGTTCCAGCGATCGCCGGAGTGCCCCTTGACCCACGACCACTCGATGCGGTGGCTCGAGATCACCGCGGCCAGGCGCTTCCAGAGATCGGCATTGAGCACCTCGTCGCCGGTCTTCTTGCGCCAGCCGCGGGCCTGCCAACCGGCGAGCCACTCGGTCACCCCGCGGCGCAGGTACTGCGAATCGGTGATCAGCCGAACCTCGCGCGGCTCCCCGCCGAGGGACTCGAGGGCGCGGATCGCCGCCGTCAGCTCCATGCGGTTGTTGGTGGTGCGCTCCTCGCCACCGGAGAGCTCGCGGACCTCGGAGCCTTCCAGGAGAACCGCCCCCCAGCCTCCCGGGCCGGGATTGGGACTGGCGCCGCCATCGGTGTAGATCGTCAGCAGGTTCGTGTTCATCGCTTTCCCTCGCCACGCCTCGTACGGCCGGCAACGCCGACCGCCGGCGCACTCGCTTCCTCGAGAATCAGTGCTCCAGGTAGGTGTATCCGGACAGGCCGGTCTCGTAGAGGGAGATCAGGTCGCGGGCCTCTTGGCGGCTCATCATGCCACGGCGCAAGGCACCTTCGGCGGAACGCCGAATCCGCGCCAGCAGCTCGCGGCGCGAGTAGCGCACGTAGCGCAGCACTTCGGTGACGGTGTCCCCCTCGACGACGTCGTCGATGCTGTAGCCGCCCTCCCGGTCGAGGGAGACCTGCACCGTGTTGGTGTCGCCGAAGAGATTGTGCAGATCGCCCAGGGACTCCTGGTAGGCCCCCACCAGGAAGACGCCCAGGAGGTAGGGCTCGCCCGGCCGCAGCCGGTGGAGCTCGAGCAGCCGCTTGACCTGGCGCCGATCGATGAAGCGGTCGATCTTGCCGTCCGAATCGCAGGTGATGTCGGCCAGCGTCGCCCGCCGCTCCGGCTCCTCGTCGAGGCGGTGAATGGGCATCACCGGAAAGAGCTGGTCGATGGCCCAGGAATCGGGCAGCGACTGGAAGATCGAGAAGTTGCAGAAGTAGGTGTCGGCGGCCAGATGCTCGAGGCTTTCGAGCTCGTCCGGCATCTGGCGACGGGCCCGAGCGATGTCGAGAATGCGCCGACAGGTGGCGAGGAAGATGTCGTCGGCGAGGGCGCGATGCTCGAGGGAGAGGTGGCCGAGGCTGAACAGGCTGAGGCACTCGTCGCGGTAGGAGAGGGCGTCGTGAAAAGTCTCGAGGAAGTTCTCCTCGCTGAGCTCGTGGTGGCCGTCGAGAAGGTTGCGCAACGGCGCCTCGACGTCGTCCGGCAGGGCTTCGGGGATTTCGCCGACGGTGAACTCGGCGACGCCCAGGGTCTCCACCACCAAGGCGGCGTGGTGGGCGACGGTGGCGCGGCCGGACTCGGAGACCAGCACCGGATGGGCGACGCCGGCGGAGTCGCAGACGTCCTTGACCCCGAAGACGACGTCGTTGGCGTACTCCTGCAGGGTGTAGTTGAGGGACGACGCGAAATCGGTTCCCGAGCCGTCGTAGTCCACCCCCAGACCTCCGCCGACATCGAGAAATCCGAGGGGCGCCCCCATGCGCACCAGGTTGACATAGAGCCGGCTGGCTTCCCGCAGAGCCTCCTTGACCGAGCGGATGGCGGAGATCTGGCTACCGATATGGAAGTGCAGGAGCTGAAAGCAGTCGAGCATGTCGGCGGCGGCGAGAAAATGCACCGCCGCCACCAGGCCACGGCTGCCGAGGCCGAACTTGGAGCCGTCGCCACCGGACTCTTCCCAATGGCCGGAGCCGCGGGCCGAGAGCCGAGCCCGAATCCCCAACATCGGTCGCACCTTGGTGCGCTCCGCCACCCGCCGGACCAGCTCGAGCTCGCTTTGCTTTTCGACCACCAGCACGACCCTGAGGCCCAGCTTGGAGGCCAACAGGGCGGTCTCGACGTACTCTTCGTCCTTGTAGCCATTGCAGATGATCAGGGCTGCGGGATCGTCTAGCATCGCCATCACCGCCAGCAGCTCGGGCTTCGAGCCGGCTTCGAGGCCGTAGTTGTACGGCCGCCCGTACTCGACCAGCTTCTCCACCAGGAAGCGGTTCTGATTCACTTTGATGGGATAGACGCCCTGATAGCTGCCCCGGTAGTCGTAGGCGTCGATGGCGCCTTCGAAGGCGGCGTGGAGCTCCTCGACCCGCGCCTTGACGATCTCCGAGAAGCGGATCAACAAGGGCAATCCGATGCCCCGCTCGCTGACCTCGTCGACCAGCTCCTTGAGATCGATGCGGGGACCAGCCTCGCCTTCCGGATGGACGGCGAGGGTTCCCGCCGGCGTCGCCGAGAAGTAACCGTTGGCCCAGCCTCCGATGTTGTAGAGCTCGCTCGAGTCCTCGGAAGACCAACGCGAAGCGAGAGATTTGGGCGCCATGGGGCGATCTCCTGTGCGTCTCGGAAGTCCTTCGATCTACCGTTCGTGATGTCGGGGCGCCCAGGGCGGCGGCCGCCGGAGCGCCTAGGGCGGCGGCAGCCTAGCACCATCCGGTCGGGTCCGGAAGGTCAGCTCTGGCAGCTCGTGATACCCCTGCGGGATGGGCAGGATCTGCCGCAGATAAGGGGCGACGCCGAGATCCCGGTCCCAGTCTCGCGGGTAACCCAGCGAGCTCTCCTCGAAGGCGATGCCATCGCGCCGATGGGTCGCCCGGACGTGGAGATGACCGTGCACCACGGCCAGTGCATCGAAACGCAGGTGCCAGTCGGTGGTACGCCGGGTACCGCACCAAATCGAGAAGCGCGGCACCTTGCGCAAGGTCAGGATGTCCTGGCGCAGCGGCCAGTGATTGATCAACACCGTCGGCCCCTCCACCGCCGAAAGCCGTTCCTCGGCCTGGTCACAACGGGCCCGGCACCAGGCCTGCCGGCTGGGATAGGGATCCGGATAGAGGAGCATTTCGTCGGCGCAGACGATCTCCGCCTCGGCGGCCCAGGCGACCGCCTTCTCCACCGCCACCTCGTCGGGCCGAAAGGTGTAGTCGTAGAGCA
Source organism: Acidobacteriota bacterium (assembly GCA_039028635.1). Lineage (NCBI taxonomy): Bacteria > Pseudomonadati > Acidobacteriota > Acidobacteriota bacterium. The sequence continues at coordinate 4,608 of JBCCHV010000001.1, read as the reverse complement.
AGAAGAGCGGCGCCAGGGTGCACGGCGACCCTTCGCCGGTCCAGCGCGGGAAGGGATCCTCCGGCGTCAACACTCCGGCGTCGCGGCAGATCGACACCAGGTGCTCGTACTTGGCGACGCCGCGCCGCGGGTCGGGATCGTTGGGCAGCGTCCAGAGGTCGTGGTTGCCAGGCACCCAGATGAGCTGGGCGAAGCGCGGCGTCAGGGTGTGCCAAGCCCAGCGCATCAGATTCGCCGATTCGCCGACGTCGCCGGCCACGATCAGCCAATCGTCGGGCATCGCGGGCAGAGCTTCGAGGGCCTCACGGGTCTCGCGATGGCGCAGATGGAGGTCGGCGATGGCGTAGAGCTTCATGATGACGATTCCGTGGTTCCAGCGCGATCGGTTTTCGAGACTCGGCCGCTGATTCTCAAGCGCGCGCGAGGGGAAAAGCCAGCACCTCGTCGAGGTGGTCGGCGCCGGCGGCGATCATCGCCAGGCGATCGAACCCCAGGGCCACCCCGGACGCCGCCGGCATGCCCGCCTCGAGGGCGGCGAGGAAGCGCTCGTCGAGGGCGACCGGCGGCAGGCCCGCAGCGCGTCGTCGCTTGAGATCCGCCGCGAAACGCCGGCGCTGCTCGACGGCATCGGTGAGCTCGTGGAAGCCGTTGGCGAGCTCGATCCGGCCCCAGTAGACCTCGAAGCGCTCAGCGACCGGCGGATCCCCCGGTCGCAGCCGCGCCAGGGCCGCCTGGGAGGCCGGATAGTCGTAGAGCAGGGTCGGCCGATCGCTGGCGAAGGAAGGCTCGACGCCGTGGGTCAGGAGGTAGTCGAGGCGACCGTCGCGATCGTCCTCGGCGAAGGCAGGAGGGGACGTCGGCAGGGCGGCGATCACGGCATCGAGGACAGCCACCGGCGCGCTGTGGGGATCGATCGCGAAGACCCGTTCGAAGGCCTCGCGATAGGACAGCCAGTCCGCTTCCGGCGCCGCCACGACCTCACGGAAGAACGACTCGACCTCAGCCATCAAGGCGTGATGATCGAATCCCGGACGGTACCACTCGAGAAGGGTGAACTCGGGATTGTGGTGTCGCCCCGACTCGCCATCGCGAAAGGCCTTGCCGAGCTGAAAGATCGCCCCGAGACCCGCCGCCAGAAGCCGCTTCATGGCGTACTCCGGCGAGGTTTGGAGGAAGTGCTCCCGGCCGCCGACGGCCGCTGAAATGCTGGCGAGATGGAGATCCGTGACGGTCGCCCCGCAGAGCAGCGGAGTCTCCACCTCGAGCACTTCGCGGGCGGCGAAGAAAGCCCGCACTCGAGCCGCCAGGCGCGCTCGCAGGCGCAGGGCCTCGGGCGCCGCCGTGGGGCGCCACTGGGGCCCTCCGGAAGGCGAAATGGGGGCTACTCCTTGGCGCGTGAAACGTAGTTGCCGGTGCGCGTGTCGACCCTGAGCAGCTCCCCTTCCTGGATGAAGAGGGGAACTCGCACGACGGCGCCGGTCTCGAGGGTCGCCGGCTTGTTGCCACCGCTCGAGGTGTCGCCACGCAGACCGGGATCGGTCTGGGTGACCTTGAGGACGACGAAGTTCGGCGGCGCCACGAACAGCGGGCTGCCGTTGTAGACGGTGACGGCGCAGATGTCCTGCTCTTTGATCCACTGCGCCGCATCGCCTACGGCGTCGGCGTTGGCCTCGTGCTGCTCGTAGGTTTCCGGCACCATGAAGTGCCAGGTCTCGCCATCGTTGTAGAGGTACTGCATGTCGGTCTCGCGAACGTCCGCGGCCTCGACACTCTCGCCGGACTTGAAGGTCTTCTCGATCACCCGTCCGGTGAGCAGATTGCGGTACTTCACGCGCACGAAGGCCTGGCCCTTGCCGGGCTTGACGAACTCGTTGTCGATGATGGCGCACGGGTCCCCGTCGATCAGAATCTTCAGGCCCGACCGGAACTCGTTGGTGCTGTAGCTCGGCATACTCTCCTCACCCGAAACCCACTGGAAATTGTCTTGAAAGGATCGACCCGAAAGGGTACCTTCTGGCGATGATATCGCGAAGCGAGGGCGACTTTGACTGGCAATCTTCCTATCGCCAGGCGATCACCGACGTCGGTGTCCTGCTCGACCATCTGGAGCTGACCAGTGACCAGGTCGAGCTGCCGGACGAGCACCTCGACTTCCCGTTGCGGGTGCCACGGTCCTTCGTCGCCCGCATGCAGCCGCGCGATCCCCGCGACCCTCTGCTGCTGCAGGTGTTGGCGACCCGCGCCGAGGAGTCGCGGCATCCGGACTACGTCGATGATCCCCTCGCCGAAGAGCAGGCCATCAAAGCACCGGGCCTGCTGCACAAGTACCGCGGCCGCGCCCTGCTGGTGGCCACCGGGGCCTGTGCCGTGCACTGCCGCTACTGCTTCCGGCGCCACTTTCCCTACGGCGAGCAAAGCGCGACGCAGCGGGTTCGGCGCCAGGCCTTGGCGGCCCTCGAAGGGGATCCTTCGATCCGCGAGATCATCCTCAGCGGCGGCGACCCCCTGTCGCTGTCGAATCGCGCCTTCGGTGAGCTCGTCGCCGAGCTCGCCGCGATTCCCCACCTGCGCCGGCTGCGCATTCACAGCCGGCTACCGATCGTCCTGCCGGAGCGGGTCGACGCCGGGCTCCTCGAGATCCTCGGCGGGCCCCGTTTCCAGACCGTGATGGTGGTCCACGCCAACCACCCCCGCGAGATCGACGACCAGGTCGGCGACGTACTGCAAAGGCTGGTGGCAGGCGGCACGACGGTCCTCAACCAGGCCGTGCTGCTGGCGGGCGTCAACGACCGGGTCGACACCCTGTGCGAGCTCTCCGAGAGCTTGTTCGCCAACCGCGTCCTGCCCTACTATCTCAATCTTCTCGACCCGGTTGCCGGTGCGGCTCACTTCGACGTTCCGGAGGGGCGCGCTCAGGAGCTGCTCGCCGCCACCGCCGCTCGCCTGCCCGGTTATCTGGTACCCCGGCTGGTGCGAGAAGAGCCCGGAGCCGCCGCCAAAGTACCCGTCGACCTACGCAGCGCCTACCGCGCGGAGCCCTCCCAATGACCCGCTCGAAACCCTCTTGGTTCAGTCACCGGCAGCCCCGGCCGCAGGCCGAGGTTCGCCTGTTCTGCTTCCCCTACGCCGGCGGCGGAGCGTCGATCTTTCGCCTCTGGCCCCAAGAGCTGCCGGCGGCGATCGATGTCTGCCCGGTTCAGCTTCCGGGGCGCGAGAACCGCATCCAGGAGTCCCCCTATCGCAGCGTCGAGCCGCTGGTGGAGGACTTCGGCGAGCGCCACCGCTCCTGGTTCACGGATCTGCCCTTCGCCTTCTTCGGCCACAGCATGGGGACGCTGATCGCCTTCGAGCTCAGCCGCTGGCTGCGACGGCAGCAGCTGCCGGCTCCCCGGCACCTGTTCATGTCGGCCCATCGTGCCCCCCACCAACCGCTGCGCGAGGAAGCGATCCACGATCTTCCTCCGGAGGAGTTCCGGGATCGGCTGCGGCGCCTCAATGGCACCCCCGAAGAAGTCCTCCAGCATCCCGAGCTGATGGAGCTGCTGGAGCCCGTCCTGCGGGCCGACTTCGCCCTCAACGAGACCTATCGCTGCGCTCCCGACGCGGCCCTCGACATTCCCATGTCGGCCTTCGGCGGCGTCACCGACGGCGACGTCACGGCCGATGATCTGGAGGCCTGGCGGCAACATACCCGGGGAGCCTTCTCCAGCCGCCAGTTCCCCGGGGATCATTTCTTTCTCCATGGCCCCGAGGGCGCCAACCTGCGCCGGCTGGTGGTCGAAACGCTGCTCCCCTCCAGCTCCTGAGGCCCGGCCCTGGTCCCTTCATCGGCCGGTTTACGCCCTTGACTTACGCCTTGTTTACGCCTACAATCTCACCCAGAATCAAGGTGGGCGGATCAGCCTCTGCCGGAAAAAGGGAATCGGGCATGGTGCCCGTCGCAGAAGGAGAAAGGGATGGTTCAGGGCACGCACTTCGACGGTATCGGGCAAGCGCTTCGCCGCCTACGGGTTCACCGTGGGCTGAAGCAATTCGAGGCCGCTCAGGCGGCCGGCATCACCAAGGCCATGCTCTCTGCCTACGAAACCGCCAAGCGACGCCCCTCCCTGGGTACCCTCGCCCATCTCCTCGACGCCCTGGGAGCCGACCTCGGCGACCTCCACCGCGCCCTGGTCGCCGAGCAGCGGGATCAGGCCCTGCTCTCGCCCCGGCCCTCACCGGAAGCTCTCTACCGCCGCCTGCCGGCGCCGGCCCTCGAGGTCGCCGAGAATCCGGATGTCTACCGCGTTCTGGGAGTTCAGGATCCGCTGCCGCCGGCCGAGGAGCTGGCCTTGACGGAGATGCTCGGCGGCTTTCACAAGCTGCTGCGCTATCTCCACCTCGAGCAGGCTCGGCGAGCCGCCCGCGAGGCGCGCAGCGACCGACGATCGGCCAACGGCAAGGGCTAGCAGGCTGCTGAAAAAGTCCGCTTCGCGGCTTTTCCAGCGCTGCTAGCTGTTTGTTTCAGGGGGCTAAGCGCCCCCTCGCCCGAAAAAGTGCGATTTTTCGGGCTCACCCCGTCTCACGGCTTCGCCGCCGGGCCCTCTCGGGCCCGGTCGCAGGTTGCCG